>VBOX01000105.1 GCA_005893265.1 Candidatus Eiseniibacteriota bacterium
ATCTGGCAGCCGTATTCGCGCTGCGGATCGAGGAAGGCGCGCCGCTCTTCGCGTTTATCGCTCGCTTCCTGAGACGGCCCGGGCCAGGCACGCGGGCCGGCTAGCATTACATCCTGGACACCGGACTACCCTGGCGTGAGAATCGCGCGCCATGGACCACCTGGTGCATCTTCATCGGCAGTTCGCTTACGACTCGTGGGCGAACGAAGAGACGCTAGCGACGCTCCGGCACGCCGCGCCTCCGCCGCGCTCGCTCAAGTACATGGCCCACCTCATCTCGGCGGAATGGCTCTGGCTTGCGCGGTTGAAGCAATGGAAACAGACACTCGAAGTGTGGCCGACGTGGTCCCTCGACGAGTGCGAGGCGCAGGCGGGAAAACTGCCCCCTCTATGGCAGGAGTACCTGGGCCGCATGCGCCCCGCGGCGCTCTCCCAGGTCGCTACGTATACGAATTCGAAGGGGGAGGCCTGGACGAACACGATCAGTGACATCTTGACCCACGTTCTCCTGCACTCGGCCTACCACCGCGGCCAAATCGCAACCGATATGCGCGCGGCGGGGCTCACGCCCGCCTTCACCGATTTCATCCACGCCGTGAGGCGCGGGTTCGTGCGGTGATGGGGCGGACGCGCCCCGATCCGCCACGCACCGGTTAGACCAGGAGCGCTCCGGTCCGAATCAGGTAGGCGAGCTTCGCCCGCTGATCCGGATTCAGGATCGCGTGAATCCGGCTCATCGCCCGGTTCACCGAGTTCTGCAGAGTCTCCGAGCTTTTCACCCGGACGGATGCCGCCGACTTCGCTTTCGCCTCGTCGAACGAGTCGGCGCTTACGGCTTCCGCGATCGCGGTGATCGCGCGGCGATCGTCGACGGCCGCCTGGGCTCGCTCGGTCTTGAGCTCGTCCAGGATCTTCGCCAGCTCCGCCACCTGGGATTCGTCGAGGCCCAGCTTGAACGCCAGGAATCGGAGCGGTCTCCTGACGCCAAATCCTCCGCCTCCGAATGTAGCTTGCAGCTCTTCACCGACCGCGCGCGGATCCCGTCCTTCCATGGAAGCACCGGGGGCGCAGCCAGCATACGTGCTGCCACAGCGGGAACCGTGGCGAGCGTGTTTCCACCAATGGACCATGGCTGGTCGCATTGTGACCTCCTCTCGCCGGGGCTTTTCGCGCCCGGCGGTTTCAATCACGTGGGCACCATGCCTCACGGATTCTCTTTAGATTAGCCCTCTCGTGTTCCGGGTTCACCCACTATGCTTCGCGGGTATGGAGCCTCCGAAGATCCGTCTCGTCTGTCTCGACATTGACGGTACGCTGACGGACGGGGTCGGCGGGCCCGCGATTCCAGGAGCGGTCCAGGCCGTTCGGCGAATCCGTGAGCGCATGCCGGTGAGGCTCGTGACCAATACAACCAGCGTGCCGCACCGCGTTCTAGCGGCGCGTCTCACGGAGCAGGCGCTCCTGGACGAGCCGACACGCCTGGTGACGCCGGCGTCGGTTGCCAGGCGCGCGCTCCCGGAGCGGGGGCACGCCCGTGGGCTACTGTACGTGGAGCCCGAGGCGCGCGAGGATTTTGAGTGGTTCCACGCAGATCCCGTGGGACCTGCGGTGGTCCTCGGAACCGAGGGGCACGGCCTCCGCGTCGCGGACCTCCAGCCGGCGTTCCGCCGTCTGCTCGAAGGCGGCACGCTCTACACCCTCCAGCGAAATCGCTACTTCCGAAAGGGCGGGGAGCTGGTGACCGATCTCGGTCCCGTCGCGGCGTTCCTCACGTACGCCTCCGGTCGCGAGGCAGAGACGCTCGGCAAACCTTCCAAGCTGCTCTTCGACACGGTCGCGCAGGAAGCCGGCGTTCGGCGCGAGGAGATCGCCATGGTGGGGGACGACGCCGAATTCGACGTCTCCGCGAGCGTCGCGCTCGGCATGACGGGAGCGCTCGTGCGCACCGGCAAGTTTCGCGCCGACGACGCCACACGATTCACGCCGCGGCCAACCGTCGTCCTCGACAGCGTGGCCGATCTTCCCGCTTGGCTGGTGATCGTTTGATCGCGCCGACTTCCATTGTCCCGCGTGAGTCTTTCTCGAGATCCCGCTTCACGTGCTGATTCGGACGAACCTTTCCTGTTCCCACATGATTACGGCGACCTCGTGCACCGACTCTGGAACGTCTGCACTCATCACGTGAGTCTCGTGTCGGATAGCGGAAACGCTCGCGCCGCTGACACCGCAGCCTTGTCGAGCACGATGGGAGTTTCAGATCCGTGCCAGCGCGCTTCTCACACAGAAAAAATTTCACACCGCCACATTCGCGCACAAAAATCCGTAAGTGAATCACGCGGCGATGAAAAAAATTTCGATGAATCGCTTTTGGTTCTTCCCTTCGACGGTGCTCAACGTGTATTCATGATCGAGTCTCGATCCAATCATGAAGCCGATCGCGGAATGAAGCTGAAGAGAGTCCCCCCGTCCTGAGCGCGGGACTCCTTCGCGCTCTCGACCGCGGGGTAGGCGCCGCGCTGGACCGGGTGGAGCGGGAGGATGTGTGGTGATTGTGGAAGACGCCAGCGCGGCGTCCTCTCTAGGCCCTGCGTTGCAACCGGTTCGTCCCGTGCTAGATTCCAGCGCGATGAACGAAACCGGCGCTCCCATGGAGCGGCCCCATGTGGCCGCCATCGACGCCATCCTCGGCAAGCCATTCCGGGTGCTGGACGACGGACTGGTCCGCGTCGTCGACTACATGGGCTCCGACGAATCGATCGTCCAGGCGGCCCGCGTCTCCTACGGCGCCGGCACGAAGCGCATCCACGAAGACCGCGGTCTGATCCGCTATCTGATGCGTCACCGCCACACGACCCCGTTCGAGATGTGCGAGATCAAGCTCCATGTGCGGGTTCCGATGGACTGCTGGCGGCAATGGATCCGCCACAGGACCGCGAGCGTGAACGAGTACTCGACCCGCTATTCGGTGGCGATCGATTCGGCGCAGAAGACGCCGCCCGGGGGATGGCGCCTACAGTCGAAAAGGAACAAGCAGGGGAGCGAGGAGTATCTCGATCCGGCGCGCGGCGCGGTGTTTTCCGAGAAGGAGGCGGAGCTCCACGCCCTTTCGAGGAAAATCTACGAGGAGCGCTTGGCCGAAGGGATTTCCCGCGAGCAGGCCAGAAAGGATCTCCCCCTTTCGACCTACACGGAAGCCTACTGGAAGACAAACCTCTACAATCTGCTGCACTTTCTGAAGCTCCGGATGGACCCGCACGCCCAGGAGGAGATCCGCGCCTACGCCGACACCATCGGCCGGGAGGTGGTGAGCCGCTGGTGCCCAATCACGTGGGAAGCGTTCCTCGACTACTCGTTCCATGCGCTTGAGCTCTCAGCGACCGAACGGAACGTGGTGGCCGCCCTGTCGGCCTCGGATCCAACGACCGCCGTGGAGATCGCGAAATCGGCCGGCATGCTAAACATGGTGGACGGACGGTTGGCCAAGAATCGCGAGCGGGAGGAGTTGGAGGCGAAGCTACGGCAGCTCAATCTCGCGGTGCCGTGGGGGATGTGAAGCCGCAGCGCGCTAGTTCGAGGGCTGGTGTTCCGGCTGCGTGGACTTGAGGTAGTCTTGCGGTGAGCCCTTCTCGTACCAGCGCGTGCTGACGTACTTGGCGTAGATCATGAAGTCCCCGGGACCGATGAACCCCGGCGCCCCGCCGATGATTTCCGCATCGGGCTTCAGGAAATACGTGCTGGGAAATCCCGTCACGCCGACCGAGCGCGCGAATTGCCGCTCGGTCATGGTCTTGCCCTTCCAGTGGATCTCCGCCGAGGACTCGCCATTTACCTTCGCCAGCACGAAGTTCTCGAGGAGGTAGCCGGCGACCTCCGAGTTCCCGTATGTCTGGCGGTCCATGACTTTGCACCAGCCGCACCATGTCGTGTACACATCCACGATCATGTGCTTGTTCTCCTTCTTTGCCTTCTCCGTCGCGGCGTCGAACGCCATCCACGGAAGCTTCTTCTCTCCAGGCGCCGGCTTGCCCGAGCGATTGAGCGGGGCCGATGGACCAGCCGACTGTGCGGGTGGAGAAACGAGCGTCAGGGCGAAGAGAACAAGGATTCCGACCGCGGGGAAGGCTCTCATGTAGGGGCTAAGTTCCTATTGTAAGCCGAGTTGAGGGATTCGACGCCAGGGCATCGGCGATCCCTAGCCTGCCATTAGGATACAGGATGAAGTACCCCGCTTCAATCGGCATTTCTTCCAGAGGCTTCGGACCGGTCGGCGGGCCGGCTGCCGTGAGCCTCGGATCCGACCGCACGCGCGGTAGCGGCCTTTGCGGCCACGCTCCACCAGGCGATCGCGCTGGCGAGGAACGCGAAGCCGAGAGAAGTCCAGGGGATCGCTCCCAACCCCGATCGGTCGGCGAGCGAACCGCCGATCAACGGGCCCACGATCGTCGCCAGGGCGTAGGTTCCGTTCAGAATCCCGAGGCCCCCGCCGCGCTGGGCTCCGGTCGAGTACTGCGAGGCCAAGGTGCTCGCGCTCACGTTGACCATTCCATACAACGGCATCGCGAAGAGCGCCGCGGCGGCCAGCGGGTTCCGGGTTAGAGCCATGCCCAGGTACATGACGATGTAGAGCGTCGTGCCGACCGCGAGGATCCGATGCCCCCCGAAGCGTCGCACGAGGGGCCCCACGAAAGGCATGAGGAGGATTCCGAGGAGGGACGATATGCCCAAAGCCAAGCCGAGCGTACCCACGCTCGCGTGCAGATGCTCGACGAAGAAGACCGCGAAGAACCCCCACGTGATGTAGTTCCCCGCGACGAGAAAGAAGATCAACACACAGACTGAGAGGAGCCTCGGGTTCTCGTAGAGGGAGGCGAGGTCTTGGACGACGCCCTCGAGCCAGCCGCGAGTTCGCCGGATTGGCGCGGGTTCCCGGCGCCAATCGCGCAGCTTGAGCGCGACCAGAACGGCGTGGGCAGCTAGGAGCGCCGCGCACGCCCAGAGCGCGAACCTGAAACCGGAGGCGATGCCGCGTTCCAGCAGGCGCGAGCCACCGACGCTCCCCAGAAACCAGCCGATGCTTTGCGACATGAGGAGGTACGCGAGCGCGTGTTCGCGGCGGGTCGGCTGGGCGAGCGTTACGTAGGTCTTGAGGGAGGGAGCGAGCGTCCCATAAAGGAGCGAGGCCATCCCGGCCCAGAGCAGTATGCCGTATCCATGCTGGAACAGCGGGTACCCGGCGAGCGCCGCGACGTACCCCACAAGGCCAACCAGGATGAAGGGCTTCAGGCGGCCGCTCACGTCGGAGAGTCCGCCCCAGAAATTGCTCGCGATGAATGTCCCGAGGGCGGGGACCGCGACCACCGCCCCGATGGTGAGAAAATGTGTCTCGCCCAGGGCGCGACGAACGTATAAGGGCAGGTATCCCTGGACCAGCGTGAGCGATAGGCCTTCGAGGAGCGCGGCGGCCAAGACGAGGAAGGGCATGGGGGAACCTAGCATGCCCCGCGGGGGTCTGCTAGACTGCAGAGTGGCCGTCTGAAGGCCGTCCACACCGCGATGAGCCGCAAACCATGCCCGCCTCGGCGGGCGGAGGTGTACCCCATGAGCCGTACCCAACCCCCAATGTCACGCGGGAGCTTCTTCGCTTCGATCGCCCTCGTCGGCGCCACCGCCCTTACGCTCCTCGCTCTGGCCGGATGTGGAAAGACCGACGGCACGGCGAAGGCGCAAACGTCGGCGGTGAAGCCCCAGGTCGCGATTCCGTTCAAGATCGGGATCATGACCGGAACGGTTTCCCAGGGAGAGGATGAGTTCCGCGCGGGTCAGATGGTGGTGGCGAAGTACGGCGCCGATCACGTCAAGATGGTGACCTACCCCGACAATTTCATGCAGGAACAGGAGACGGTCATCTCCCAGCTCGTCGGTCTGTCGTCCGACCCCGACGTGAAGGTGATCGTGGTGGGGCAGGCCGTTCCCGGCACGGTCGCCGCGGTGCGGAAGATCCGCGAGAAGCGCCCCGACATCCTGATCGGGATGATCGAGGCGCACGAGGATCCGGACATCGTGAACGCGACCGCCGACATCTCGATCCAGCCGGATCAACTGGCACGCGGGCGCACGATCGTGGACGTCGCGCACAAGATGGGCGTGACCGACCTGGTCCACTACTCCTTCCCGCGCCACATGTCGATGGAGCTGCTCGCGCGACGCCGCGACATCATGAAGCAGGCGTGCGCCGCGGACGGGATCAAGTTCCACTTCGTCACGGCGCCGGACCCCATGGGAGAAGGCGGCCTCCCGGCGACGCAGCAGTTCGTGATGGAGGACGTGCCGCGGGAGCTCAAGCAATACGGACCGAAGACGGCGTTCTTCTCGACGAATTGCGGGATGATGGACCCGATGATACGCACCGTGCTCAATGGCGGTGGCTACGTGCCGGAGCAGTGCTGCCCCAGCCCGACCCACGGCTACCCGACCGCGCTCGGCATCGCCATCCCGCCGGACAAGGCGGGCGACTTCGCATACATCAACGCGGAGAACAAGAGGGTGATCGCCGAGCATCACATGACCGGGCACTTCGCGACCTGGCCCGTTCCCGAGGTGATGCTCTCGATCCGCGCGGTCACCGATCTTCTGGTCGACGCCGCCGAGAAGAAGGCGAACTACAAGGATCCCGCCACCGTGAAGGCGTCGATGGAGGAGCACGCGGGCGTCCCGATCACGCTGAGCAAATACGACGAGAAGAAGGGGAACTCCTACCTCTTCCTTGTCAGCAACATCTACTACTAGCGGCCCACTGATTCGATAATAGGAAGCGCCGCGCGGGGCTCGTCCCACGCGGCGCTTTTTCTTGCGCCGACGTTCAGCCCATTCACTTGCCCAGGGTCTGAACCGCGCGCAAGAACTCGCCTTCACCGACTCTCGTACCTGGATCCGCGGAGGGGCCCAAGAGCTCGATCGGAGGTTCTCCGCTCACCTTCTGCTGGTCTTGCGGTTCACGCTACCCTTATACGGGGCCGGCCCGCAGTAACGGGCCTTCGGGGCGTCGGCTTGTATCTCCTTGCATCCTAGCATAGGCTTTCGCGCCACGACATGAGCCCACCAATGACCAGCGGCGCCCCCGCCCTCGAGCTCCGGTCGATCGTCAAGGAGTACGAAGGCAACCGCGTCCCACCCTCATGAACATCCTCTTCGGGATGCCGGTCATCTGGGAGACGGGCGGATACGAAGGGGAAGTCCTGCTCGGCGGCGCGCCCGCGCGGTTTCATTCCCCCGCGGAGGCGATGGACGCGGGAATCGGGATGGTGCATCAGGAGTTCATGCTCCTGCCTGGGTTCCGCGTCGCGGAGAACATCAAGCTGAACCGCGAGCCCACGCGGCCGAACCCCGCCTCGCGCGTCCTGGGGCCCAAGCTCGAGTCGCTCGACGTCCCGCGCATGCGCGCCGACGCGCGGCGCGCGCTGAATCAGGTGGGGCTCGGGATCGACGAGTGGATCGCGGTCGCGGGCCTACCCGTGGGCCACATGCAGTTCATCGAGATCGCCCGCGAGGTGGACAAGGCGAACCTCAAGCTCCTCATCTTCGACGAGCCGACCGCGGTGCTGACCGAGACCGACGCGGAAAAGCTCCTCGCGATCATGCGCTGCTTGGCCGCCAAGGGGCACGCGATCCTCTTCATCACGCACCGGCTCGACGAGGTGCTCGCGGTCGCGGACCGGATCACGGTGCTCCGAGACGGCGAGGTCGTGGGGACGCCGGATCCAAAAGCCACGACCGTGGTCCGGATCGCGGAGCTCATGGTGGGCCGCCCCGCCGCGGTGACCGCGCAGCGACGCTTCTTCGCTCCAGCCACGGAGCCTGTGCTCGGGATTGAGAACCTGAATGTCGACATGCCCGGAGAGCGCGTGGAGGACGTTACCCTCGCGGTTCGGCGCGGCGAGATTCTCGGGATCGGCGGGCTCGCGGGACACGGGAAGCTGGGAATCGCGAACGGGATCATGGGGCTCTACCCGGGGTCGGGTCGCGTGATCTTCGACAAGGCGCTGCTCCCGCTCAACGAGCCGCGCCTGGCGCTCGAGCGCGGCCTCGCGTTCGTCTCCGAGGACCGACGCGGGGTGGGCCTCTTGCCCGAAGAATCGATCGAGCTGAACATCGCGCTCTCCGCGCTCGAGGCGCATGGGCGGTTTCTCCACCCGTTCCCCATCCAGCCCCTCCGCGTGGTGGATCATCGAGCCATGCGCGCCCACGCGCTCGAGATGATTCGAGCGCTCGACATCCGGACGACGGGTCCCTCGCAACAAGTGAGGCGACTGTCCGGCGGGAATCAGCAAAAGGTCTGCGTCGCGCGCGCCATGACCCTCGAGCCCCGGCTCCTCTTCGTCTCCGAGCCGACGCGCGGGATCGACGTGGGCGCGAAGCAGCGCGTGCTCGAGATCCTCTCCGCGTTGAACCGCGACCATGACGTGACGCTGGTCGTCACCTCCTCGGAGCTGGCGGAGCTGCGCGCCATCTCGGACCGCGTGGTGATCGTCTGTCGGGGGAGGATCGCCGCGGTCCTTCCGCCCGACGCGCCCGACGCGGACTTCGGGCTCGCGATGGCGGGCGAGTCGGCCAAAGCAGCGTGATGGCGCGTACCGGGACCGAGGTCGCCTGATGGCGAAGCCTGGAATCCGGCTGCCTGGATTCCTCCGCGAATTCGGAATTCCCCGGCTCCTTATCGCCGTCTTCCTCGTCGTCCTCTTCGCGGTCGCCGTCGCCACCCACATGGATCTCAGGGGGCTCATCTCCGACTCGATCGTGCGGGTGGGCCGGAACGGGATCCTGGTTCTGGCGCTTCTCCCGGCGGTCCAGGGCGGGATCGGGCTCAACTTCGGCCTGCCGCTCGGAATCATCTGCGGGCTCGTGGGCGCGGTGATTTCCCTCAACGCGGGCGTGCATGGGATCGCGGGCGTCGGGATGGCCGCTGGGATCGGCGTGACGCTGGCGATTCCGGTGGGAGCCGGGTACGGGTGGCTCCTCAACCGCACCCGCGGGCAGGAGACGGGCGGGGCCTCAGGACGACGCTGAGCCTGGGAGGCATCTACGACAAGGTGCTCGACCGCTGGCTCACGTTCACCGTTTCCGGTGTCCGGATTCCGGGCGGCACGCTGGTCGTCTTCGGCGCGCTCTGCTTCCTCGTGTGGCTCTTTTTCCGGACGAGGATGGGGATCACGATCGCGGCCGCGCGCTCGAGCACCCGCTTCGCGCGGGCAGCCGGCATCTCCGACGAGCGCACGCGCGTCCAGGCGACCGTGCTCTCCACGGTTCTGGCGGCGATCGGGATCGTGGTGTTCAGCCAGTCGTACGGCTTCGTTCAGCTCTACACGGCACCGCTCCTCATGGCGTTCCCCGCGATCGCCTGCATCCTGATCGGCGGCGCCAGCGTGACGCGGGCCACGATCGGGCATGTCCTGGTAGGCACCTTCCTCTTCCAGTCGATCCTCACGGTGGCGCTGCCGGTCACGAGCCAGGTGATCCAAGGCGACATCTCGGAGACCGCGCGGCTCATCATCCAGAACGGGATGATCCTCTACGCGCTCACGCGGATCGGGAGGACCTGACCGTGGCGCGAGGGCTCCTTCGCCACGCCGTCCCGATCCTCTTCGCCGGGCTCTGCCTGTTCGGGATCGTCGTCGCGAAGATCACGCCGCCGTTTCTCATGAGCGAGATGCTGGTGCGGATGAGCCGTAATTCGGTCCTCGTGCTCTCGCTCCTGATTCCGATCCTCGCGGGCCTGGGCTTGAACTTCGGCATCGTGATCGGGGCGATGGCCGGGCAGATCGGGGCGATCCTCATCGTCCACTGGGGAATCCCCGGGATCGGGGGCTTCGCCCTCGCGTGGGCCATCGCGACGCCGATCGCCATTCTGCTCGGGATCGCGACCGGCTCGCTCTTCAACCGCGCGAAAGGGCGCGAGATGGTGAGCGGCCTGATCGCCGGTTTCTTCGCCAACGGGCTCTACCAGCTTCTCTTTCTCTTCGCCGTCGGCTCGATCATCCCGTTCCACAGCACGTCCATGGTGCTGCCGCAGGGATATGGCCTCCGGAACACCGTCGACCTGAGCACGATCCAGTACGCGATCGACGGTCTGATCCCGCTGCGGTTCCAGATGCAGGGGGTGGAAATCCGCGTGCCCATCGTCTCCTATGTCATCATCGTCGCCTTCTGCCTGGCCACGCTCTGGTTCTTCCGAACGCGTCTCGGCCAGCAGTTCCGCGCCATGGGGCAGGATCCTCACATCGCCGCGATCGCCGGAATCGCCGTGGAGCGAAACCGGATCGTGGCCACGGTGCTTTCCACCGTGCTCGCGGCCTGGGGCCAGCTCCTCTTCCTCCAGAACATCGGCACGCTCAACACGTATAGCTCGCACGAGCAGGTGGGGATGTTCGCGATCGCGGCCCTGCTCGTCTCCGGCGCGACCGTCTCACGAGCCACCGTCGGCCAGGCGCTCCTCGGTACGGTGCTCTTCCACACGCTCTTCGTGGTTTCGCCGCTGGCAGGGAAGGCGCTGGCGGGGGATGCCCAGATCGGGGAATACTTCCGCGTCTTCGTGGCCTACGCCGTCATCACCGTCGCGCTCGTCCTTCACGCGTGGCAGTTCACGCGGGCCGCGCACGAGGCCCGCAAATCGGCGCGCTAGCCGGCCGATCCGCCGCGGGAGGCTTCAGGTGATTCCGCGCCCACAGTCCTGAGTAAGGCGCGGAACCGGGGATCGGAGCGCAGCCGATTGAATCTCGGCGCCACCGGAAGCCAGATCAAGGCGCGGTCGTGCCCCCGCACGGCGCGGTCGAGGTACTCGAAGGCCCGGTCCGTGTCCCCGAGGGCGACGTGCACCGCGGCAACGCTGTAGGATGAAACGAATTTCCGCTTCCCGATCTCCTCGAGCTCCTGAAGCATGCGCTCCGCCTCGTCGCGTCGGCCCGCGAGCGCGTAGGCGTGGGTGAGCGCGGTGAGCGAATAGGTGGAGCCGCCGCTCACCTCCTTCGTTTTCTCAAATGCCTGGATCGCTTCCTCGTACTTGCCCATCTGCTCGAAGATCCCACCAAGCTGGCCGTAGGCGCGCGCGAAGCCTGGATCCTGGTCCAGGGTTTTCTCGATCAGCGCGATCGCTCGGTCGTAGTTTCCCGCGTAGAATTCGTATCCCCCGGCGTCGGCGCTGATCGAAGGTGAAAGCGGGTCCAGGGATTGGGCCACGGTAATCTCCGCCATTCCCTCGTCGAAACGCCTGAGCGAGACGAGATGGTCGGCGAACCAATGATGCGCGGTTGCGTAGTTCGGGTTCAGAGCGATGGCGCGCCGGAAGTCCCGTTCCGCGCCTTCCCGGTCCCATTCGTAGCTCCCCTTGACGGTCCCGAGCGAGGTGTACGCCTCCGCTGAGCCTGGGTCCATCTCGAGCGCTCTCAGAGCGGCCGCCTTGCCCTTCGGATACGACTCGTGCGAATCGGCCAGGTTGTAGTTGCCCAGCGTAATGTAGTAGTCGGCGATCCCCGCGTACGCCGGGGCATACGTTGGATCGCGCTCGATCGCCTCCTGGAAAAAATGAAGCGCGCGCTTGAGCCCCTCCTCGGAGCGCTTTTCCCAGTGATAGCGTCCCTTCAGGTAGGAATGATAGGCCTCGGGGTCGATGGGGCGCGGCCGCGCGAGGCGGGCCACTTCCTGGGGGGTGATGGTCACCTGGATCTCTCCCGCGATGGCCTTCGCGACTTCGCTCTGCAGCCCGAGGATATCCCCAACATCCCGTTCGTAGGTCTCGGCCCAGAGGTGCCGGTCGGTCGCCGTGTCCACCAGGAGGGCGGTGATACATACGCGATCCCCCGAGCGAAGCACCGACCCTTCGACGATCGCATCCACCTCGAGGGCGCGCGCGATCTCGGCCAGCGCGACCCGCGCGCCCTTGTAGCGCATCACGGACGTTCGCGAGATCACGCGCAGCGCACGGATCTTCGCGAGCCCGGCAATCAAGGCCTCGGTCATCCCGTCCGCGAAATAGTCCTGCTCCGGATCGCGTGACAGGTTCTCGAGCGGCAGGACCGCGATCGATTCGATTCGCCGGTTCCCGGCGCCTCGCTCGGCTTCCCCGCGCGCGAACGAGGCCGGGACCGCCGCGCATACGCGACGCAGATCCGCGTTCAGCTCTCGCGCCGTCTGATACCGCCGTGCCGCATCCTTTTGGAGGAGCCGGAGAATCACGCTTTCGAAAAGCCGTGAAAGCTCGGGTTGGATTTCCGTCGGGGGCGTGGGGGGACGATGGACGATGGCGTCGACCAAGGCGGTAGGGAGTCGCTCCTGAAACGGGAGACGGCCGGTTCCCATTTCGTAGAGCACGACGCCGAGCGCATAGAGGTCGGACCGCGCATCGCTCTGCCCCGTGAGGAGCTGCTCGGGCGCCATGTAGGGGAGCGTCCCTGAGACGACGTTCTCACCTGTGTATTCCGCCGTATCCGCCCGCTCGAGCATCGGTCCGCGCAGCGTGGCGAGCCCGAAGTCGAGCACCTTCGCCCAGCCCTTGGGCGTCACGATCACGTTCTCGGACTTGAGATCACCGTGGACGACTCCCTGGTCGTGCGCTTCCTCCAGCGCCTCGGTGATCTGGCATCCGATCGACGCGGCCTCCGCTTCGCTGAGCGCCCCTTCCGCGATCTTCTGCGCGACGGTCTGCCCAGGGATGTACTCCATGACGAGGAAATCCACGCCCTCCTGCCGGCCGAGGTCGTAGATCGTCGCGATGTGGGGATGATTGAGCTGGGAGAGCGCGAGCGCTTCCCGGCGAAAGCGCTCCCGGGCGGCATCGTCGGAAAGAGCGCCCGGGGGCAGCACCTTGAGCGCGACGTCGCGCCCCAAGCGCTCGTCCCGCGCGCGGTGCACCACGCCCATGCCGCCCGCGCCGATCTGCTCCACGACGCGATAATGGGACAACGTTTTTCCGATCATGACCCGTCACTATAGCCCGGAATTGGGGTACCATTCGAGCTTCCATGCCCTTTTCCATCGAAGGCGCCGACCTCATCACGATCGGGCTCCTGGTCCTGCTCGAAGCAGCGCTGAGCGCGGACAACGCGCTCGTGCTGGCGGTGCTCGTGCTCCCCCTCCCGAAACGTCAGCAGAAGAAGGCTCTTCAGTACGGCATCATCGGGGCCTTCGCCTTCCGCATCGCGGCGACCCTCTCCGCGGTGCACTTGATCCATTGGGAGTGGGTCAAGCTCATCGGCGGTCTCTATCTCCTCTATCTTCCCATCAAACACTTTTGGAGCCACCCCGACGACGCGCGGCGCGCGGCCGGTCCCGCTGCGTCCACCTTCTTGGGACTATCGCTCTTTTGGACGACGGTGGTCCGCGTGGAGTCCACGGACATCGTGTTCGCCATCGATTCCATCCTGGTCGCGGTGGGAATGTCCCGGAAGCTATGGGTGATTCTCTCGGGCGGACTGCTCGGGATCATCGCGATGCGGGTCCTCATCGGGCAGATTCTCTCCCTGGTGCGCCGCTATCCGGCGATCGTGGACGGGGCCTATGTCATCGTGGCCTGGGTCGGGGTGAAACTCCTATTGGAGTACCTTTATGTGATGCGCGTCGTCGGGTTCGAGATTCCTCGATGGATCGGGATCGGCATCGTGCTCGTTCTCTTCCTCCTCAGCACGATCTACGCGATGATCAAAGGAAGGGCCGCCGCGACCGGATCCCCGCGACCCCCGGAGGAAGAATGAGCAAACGATCGCTACCGGCAGCGCTTCTCGCGGCCGCCTTCTTATCGGCGCCTCCGGCGAGGGCGGGGCTTCCTCCGTATGCCCAGGAGTCGGACGTCATCTCGACGACGCCGGGCACCGACGACGGGGCGGTCGCTGCGATGCTGAACCCGGCGCAATGGGGGCTCCTCGAGCGGTCGGAGGCGGCCCTCTGGTGGTCGGACGACCAGGTGCTTGCCGACCGCCGTGACGACTATGGGTTTTCGATGGGGCGCGGCCTCGGCTTCTCCTACCGACATCGGATCCTGCCTGCTCCAGGTGGGCCGCACGGGGTGGGGGATTACCAGATCGGGCTCGGTTGGGGGGACGGGGCCAACGCCGGGGGCATCGCCTACGGCTTCTCCGGTCCGGGGCGCTCCCTGTTCGATCGAAAAAACTTTCTCGCCCTGGGAAGCATTCTCCGCCCGACTCCCTGGCTCTCCCTCGGGTCCGCGGGGCGGATCGCCTCGGGCGGGAGCCAAGGCACCCTGGACCTGGGCCTCCGGCCGCTCTCCGATCCGCGCGTTCTCCTCTTCGCCGGGTATGCCATGGAAAGCGAGCAGCACTGGGACGACGGTGCTGTGTCCGGAGGCGTCGCGCTCCGCCCGATCGCGGGGCTTGAGCTCGGTGGAACGTGGAGCGAGAACGAGCGCTTTCAGCTCACGCTCGGGCTCACCCTCGCGCGCACCGGGTTCCGCACGCTCACCCAGTTCGACCGGTCGGATCGCGGTACCACGGACTACGTCGTGCGCTTGAATCCGCCCGTCCGCGGGCTCGACCCGGCCGGACGGCTCCTCCGCGGACGGCGCTTTCTCGAGATGAACTTGAAGGGGGAGGCGGTCTACCAGTCCTACCGCTTCTTCGACGATCGCTCGCTCCCGCTGAGGCGGATCCTCGACGACATCCAATTCGCGATCGACGAACCCACGGTGGGGGGCGTGGCGATCAACCTCTCGGGATTCAACGGGAACGTCGAGATGATCTGGGAGGTGCGCGAGAAGCTCCTCGATCTCAAGCGCGCGGGAAAGAAGTCGGTCATCTACCTCGACCGGGCCGGGGCGGCGGAATACTATCTCGCCTCCGCAACGGACCGGATCATCATGGATCCTTTGGGAACTCTCCTGATCCCGGGCGTCCAAACGTCCCCCACGTACATGAAGGACACGCTCGAGAAGCTCGGCCTAGGGTTCGAGGAGTGGCGCTACTTCAAGTACAAATCCGCATTGGAGGCTTTCTCGCGGCGGGACATGTCGGACGCCGATCGCGAGCAGCGCGGCGATCTCGTCCGCGCGACCTACGAGGAGATGGCCGCGGGAATCGCGGGCTCGGGAAGGATGACTCGGGCCCAGTTCGATTCGACGGTGAATCAGGAGCCCTACGTGAGCGCTCGCCGTCTTCTCGAGCTTCATTGGATCGATGAGGTCGGGGGCTCGGACGCGTTGCGCGAAGCCGCGAAGAGGGTCGCGGGCCGCCGGGTTTTCCTCTCCAAGCCCCGCGAGATCCGGTCCCGGCGGTGGCAGCCCGACGAAGCCTGGGGCCCTATGCCCACCATCGCCCTCGCCTACACGGTGGGCGAATGCGCCATGGACACCGGGATTCGCGGCCGCGAGGCGTCCCGCGCGCTCAAGAAGTTCCGCGAGCGGCGGGACGTCAAGGCCGTCGTCATGCGGGTCGATTCCCCGGGAGGCGATCCTTTGGCATCCGACCTCGTCGCCCGCGAGATGAAGGCATACCGCGGGGCGAAAAAGCCTCTCTACGTGAGCCAGGGAAGAGTTGCGGCCAGCGGCGGGTACTGGATCAGCATGGACGCTGCGAGGATCACGGCTTCGCCCTTCACGATCACGGGATCGATCGGGGTGATCGGCGGATGGGTGTGGAACGAGGGGCTCGGAAAGAAGCTCGGCATGAGGTCGGACCGCGTGCAGATCGGGCATAGCGCGGATCTCATGGGCGGCCTGACGCTTCCGCTCCTGGGGGTGAAGATCCCGGAGCGGAACCTGGATGAGCACGAGCGCGTAGTGGTGAAGCGCGGGATCCTCGAGCTCTACGACGATTTCACGAAACGCGTGGCGGAAGGGCGTGGAATCGAGGTCGAACGGGTGCGAGAAATCGCGGAGGGGCACGTCTACGCCGGCCGCGCCGCGCTGGGCCTCCGGCTCGTCGACGAAATCGCCTCGCTCGACCGAACGATCGAGGAAGCGAAGACGGCCGCGGGCATACCGAAGGGAAGGCATGTCCGCATCGAGGAGTACCCCAAGCAAAGGCTCTTCCCCATGCCGGGGCTCGCCCGCTTGGTCGCGCGGATCGCAGGCGGCGCGGGCGGCGCGTCGACCGACGCCGAAGACGGTGACGGCCTGCTGGGACAATACCCCGGCGGTCCCCTCGGTCCTTCCTCAGCCTGGACCTACGAAGCGCGGACGCTGGGTCGCATGCTGCGGAGCCCCGGGCAACCGCTGCTTGTGACGCCTCCGTCGCTCCTCCCGGACGAGCCGGCGGCTCGATAGCGAGAGACGGACCATGCACGGCTTCACGGTCGCGACGCTCTATCTGATCGTAGGCGGGCTCGTCATTCTCCTTGGAATTGTGATCCTGCGCGAGGCGCCGCGGGAGAAGGCGAACCGGGCGACCGCCCTGATGCTTTCCTTCGGCGGCCTCGGCTCGGTCCTGGGCGCGATCGGGTTCATCCTCGAGGGCGCGGGCGGCGCGGGGCGCCCCGGAAACACCGACCTCCTGCGCTCCTTCAATTATCTCTGGGAGCTGTTCTTCCCCTCGCTCCTCTATTTCGCCTGCGTCTTCCCATCGGAGAACAGACTCATCCGGCGCGTCCCCTTCGCGGCCTTGTGGATCCTTGCCCCGCACGCCTTCCATCTCGCGATCGGGGTCGTCCAAACGCAGGCCGCGCTCACGGGACGGCTGACGGCGTGGCTCGCGAAAAACACCATCGGCGCGACAGTGCTGCATATCGCGCGGGTTCCGACCGAGCTAACCCTCGGCGTTCACGTCATCCTCTTCTCGGCGGTGAATCTGCTGTACATCGTGGCGGCTCTCACCCTGTTGTGGCTGAGCTACCGCCGGGCGACGCACGCGCGGATCCGGATCCAGCTTCGCACCATTTTCATCGGTCTTGCCTCGTGCGCGGGGCTCTACGCGATCGCGGTGCCGATCCCGACGCTCTTCAATCAGACCTGGCCCCCGCTCACGCGGTCCACCCTCGTTGTCGCGGCACTCGTCTTGGGATCGGCCGGGATCGCCTATTCGATGGTCCGGTATCGCTTCCTCGACGCCAAGCTGATCGCGCGGAAATCGATTCTTTATGCGCTCACCTCCGCGTTCCTCGTCAGCGTCTACCTCACCATCATCCGGCAGCTCGACGTGTACCTCGAGACGATCGCGGGGTTTGACGTCACGGTATTCGAAACCGCGATCCTGCTCATCGCCCTCGTGCTCTTTCAGCCCATGGTTTCCTGGCTCGAAGAGGCCCTGGAGCATGTCTTCCTCCGGGAGCAGAGCGATCATCGGAACCTTCTCCGGCACATGAGCGGCGAAGTGCTGACGGCGCTCGATCCCAACGCGCTCGCGGACATGGTCCTGGAGACACTCCGCGAGGGAGTGCCCGCACGCACCACCGTCATTCTCATGGCGCCCGGCGCGCGCGAGCCGGTCGTACGCGGGTTCGGGGGCGGGGTGGATCTCGACGCGATCGCGTCGATTCCGCGCGCCCGGATCGATCAGCTGACGCAGGGAGCGGCCATCCTGCGCCGAGAGGAGCTGCGCGACCTCGTTTCGGACGGAGACTCGGGGGTCGTCATGAAGGCGCTCCTCGACACGGGACCGTACCTTCTACTGCCGCTCCGCCATGCCGGGCAATTCCTCGGCCTGCTCTCGCTGGGGCGAAAGATCACCGAGACGCGATACACCGCCGAGGAAGTGTCGCTCATTCAAACCCTCGCCAATCAGACGAGCGTGGCGCTCAAGAACGCGGTCCTCTACGAGGAGAATCTCGCGAAATCGCTTCTCGAGGAGGAGCTGGCCGTCGCGCGCCGCATCCAGCAGCAATTCCTGCCGGCACGCCTTCCCGAGATGGCACGCTTCGGTATCGCGGCGATCAACCTGCCCAACAAGCAGGTCGGTGGGGATTACTACGACATCGTGGACCTGGGCTCCGGCAATTACCTGGTCACGATCGCGGACGTCGCAGGAAAGGGCGTTCCCGCGGCGCTCCTCGCGTCCATGGTCCAGGCATCGGTCCGCACCCAGGCACAGGATGGCAAGCCGGTTTGCGAGATGATGGATCGCCTGAACCGGCTCGTGTACGACGCGACTCCGGACGACAGGTTCGCGACCTGTTTCCTGGCGCGAGTATCTACCGCGGGGCTCTCCCTGTCGTTCTCCAACGCCGGGCATAATTACCCCATCCTGCTCCCCGCGACCGGCGCGGGCCGGCTTCTGGATTTCGGCGGAATTCCGCTCGGCATCCGCCCCGAGTTCGCCTACGGAGAGACCAGCACGCCGCTGGGGCCGGGGGACGCTCTCATCCTCTACACGGACGGCATCACCGACGCGCGCAACCGCCTCATGCAGGACTACGGCGAGGAGCGTTTGTTCCAGTTCGCGGTGGACCTCCCGCGCCACTTGACCGCCCGCCAGCTTCTGGACGCGATCTCGGTCGATCTGTCCAGCTTCACCGAAGGGGCGGAGCAGGCCGACGACATCACGCTCGTCGCCCTGAAAGTGCTCTGAGAGGCCTCCGGCGCCTGGGCATTCCGTTGGCGAAGCCGATTACGGTTCTGTTACAGTAACCTGCATGGGAGCCGCCCAGCCGACACCCTCGCAGGATGAAAGCGGCACGGTCACCCTCACCATCGGCAGCCGCCTCGAGCTTCTCTCGCTGGTCCATGGATTGATCGGAGAACTTGCCGGGCAGTTCGAGCTCGACGACGAGCTCGTGAACGCGGTGACGATCGCGGTCATCGAAGCCGGCACGAACGCGATCCAGCACGGGAACGTCTTCGCGGACGACAAGACGGTCACCTTCGTTTTTCGCGTGAGCCCGGGGGAAATCGCGGTCCGGGTGGACGACCACGGCAGGGGGTTCGATGCCTCCAAGGTCGAGGATCCCACCGACCCGTCGAATCTCCTCGATCCCCACGGGCGCGGGCTCTACCTCATGCGCGCCCTGATGGACGAGGTGACGTTCGAGACGCGAGGCGATCACGGAACCACCGTCCACCTGCGGAAGTCTCGGGGTGTGGCGGCGAGATGACCAGGAACCGGGATTACCTCTCACGAACTGCGCCCCCGCCGAACGCCGCAGCTCGGCGAGCGCGTCCTCCTCGGGGATCGGCTCCCGGTACGGCCGGTTCGAGGTCATCGCGTCGAAGGCATCCGCCACCGCCATGATCCGCGCCTCGATCGGAATGTTCTCGCCTCGGAGACCGTCCGGATGACCCATACCGTCGAAGCGCTCGTGGTGATGACGCACGCCCGGAAGAAGGGGATGCAAGAGCGAGATCGGCCGCAGGATGTTCTCGCCGATCAGGACATGCATGTCCATCTTCTCCCGTTCCAGCGGATTCAGCCGTCCCTTTTTCGCCAGAATCGTCTCGTCGACGGCGATTTTCCCGATGTCATGGAGCAGGCACGAGCGATGGATCATGTCCAGAGTCGCGGGGGGTAGCCCGAGCTGCTTTCCAATGGCCTCGGAGTAGGCGGCCACCCGCACGGAGTGACCCTCGGTGTAAGGATCCTTGGCTTCGAGCGCCATCGTGAGCGAGACGATCACGCTCATGAATAGATCCTCGAGCCCCTCGCGCACGCGCACTTCCTGAACCGCGACCCCTGCCAGCGTCGCCAGGTTCTCGAACGCCTCGATGTGCTCGTCTCGGACATGGACCGCGCCGCGATTGTTCACGAGAAGCGCCCCGACCTTCTGATCGCGCACGCGGATTGGCGCGAGCGCTCCCCAATTCATTTCAGCGGCTAGCAGGAACTCGCGGGACCAGGCATTCTTCTGCTTTCGCTTGAAGAAGGTGACGCGGTCGCGCGAGTGGAGCGCCTCGAGAAGCTCGGAGCCTTGACTCGAGAGCGTGAAATCGCGCCATTCTTCGAGCGCGCCCTGCGCGGCGTGGAACTTGTAATCCCCGGAGGGATCCCGGACCAGAACCGCCACGCCGTCCGCGCGGAGCAGCGTCCGCGCCCCCTCGACCACCGCGACGAAAGGAGACCCTTCGCCCTCGATATAGCCGAGCGAGCGCGCGACCTGATTGAGCATCTGGAGCGCGGGAAGCGGACCCGGAAGGTCGGCCGGAGCTCCGGACGGAGGGGCTTGAGTCGTTTGGGTTTTGGTCTGCATGGCCTCGCCCACCGGCGACCCCCGCACTTGGGGTCGTCGGAGCGGATCGGGTGCACCGCGTTCCTACGTCGTCGGTGGAGACCCCCCGGCTCCTCCGCGTTAGTTCAATCGGCAGAACGGCGGACAATATTTAGCGGGGGACTGGGAAGCGGGTCGGGTAAGGGCAGGAGGCCGGTCAGGCGAGGCGAGATACAGGCCGCGCCGGCGCGAGAGGCCACGGCCGGGGATAGGGCGCGGAGCGGCTTAGCCGACCGCCGGGAGGAAGCGGGACAGGAACGAAACGAACCGCGGGAAGAGGTCCGTGACGAGCATGACGCCGAACAGGATCAGCACGACGCCGCTTGCCACCTCGATCGTCCGGAGCTGGCCGCGGATTTTCCGTGACGCCGCGAGGAACGAGTTCAGCGCCAGCGAGGAAAGGAAAAAAGGCACCCCCAGGCCGAGCGAGTAGACGGACAAGAGAACCACCCCGGTGCCGACCGTCTTCGCGGTGCTTGCGTAGATGAGGATCGAGGCCAGGATCGGGCCGATGCACGGGGTCCATCCCGCCGCAAAGGTGATGCCGACGAGCACCGATCCCAAGATGCCCAGCGGCTTCGTTGTGAGCTGCTTCTTCCGCTCCCGGGATAGCGCGGGAATGGGAACCAGGCCGGTCAGGTAGACCCCGAAGAGGATGATGAGCACCCCGCCAATCCGTCGTAACGAGTCCTGGTGCTCCCGAAGAAACTGCCCCGCCACCGTGGCCGTGGCGCCGAGCGCCACGAACACGAGCGAGAAGCCCAGAATGAAGGCGAGGGAGTGGATGATCGTCAGGCGGCGCACGCGCGGGGCCGCGCTCGCCGAGGTCAGCTCGTCGAATGAGACCCCGGTGATGAAGGTCACGTACGAGGGAACGAGCGGGAGCACGCACGGCGAAATGAACGAGACGACGCCGGCGAAGAATGCCGCGACAAGCGAGACTTGATTGACCTGGGATTCGAACACGCGATTCGCCTAGGTCGAGAGAAGAGGGAGGATGGTTTCCTCGAACACCTTCAGCTCCGTCTTGCCGATGAACTTGCTTACGATCTTCCCCGTTCGATCCAGCACGAACGTGGTGGGGATTCCCACGACCCCGCCGAAGCTCCGCGTGGTCTCATCGTTCGCGATGAGCATCACGTAGTTCACGTTGTACTCCTCCGCGAACGGCCGCACGACCTTAGCGCCCTCCGCGTCGAGCGAGAGACCGACCACCGAAAGGCCCTTGTCGCGATACTTGGCCTGAAGGCGGACGAAGTCGGGCACCTCGGCGCGGCAGGGCGGGCACCATGTCGCCCAGAAGTCGAGAATGACGACCTTGCCTTGGAAATCGGCGAGCCGCACGGTCTTCCCCGAGAGGTCGGGAAGCGCGAATTCGGGCGCCTTGGACCCAACAGCGCCGGCTTCCCCGGAACCGATGCGCCGCTGCCCGTCGCTGATCTCGGTCCCTTTGCCCTTCTCCCCTCCCTGGCGCGCGCATCCCCAGGGAAGGGCGAGCACCGCGATGAGCGCTCCCGAACACACCCACTGCGCGAGGCCCGCGCGGCCGCGCGATCTGATCCGGCTCTGTTGATTATAGGATTGGATAGTACTTCTCCAGTTCGTAGTCCGTAATCCGCGTCCGGTACGCGTCCCATTCGATCCGTTTGTTCTGAATGAATTTCGTGAACACGTGCTCCCCCAGAGCGTCCCGGACGAGCTTGGACTTTTCGGTCAGCTCCACGGCCTCGATCAGGCTGCCTGGCAGGCTCCGAATACCGATCTCGCCCCTCTCGTGGGCGCTCATCTCGTAGATGTCCTCCTCGACCGGCGGGCGAAGCACGGCGTTCGTGTCGATACCCTTGAGGCCGGCGGCGAGACAGACCGCGAAGGCGAGGTAGGGATTGCACGCGGGATCCGGACAGCGCAGCTCGACCCGCGTCGCCTTCTCGTGCCCTGGCTTGTACATGGGAACCCGGACCAGGGCGGAGCGGTTCCGCTGGCCCCACGCGATGTAGACGGGCGCCTCGAACCCCGGCACCAGGCGCTTGTAGGAATTCACCCATTGATTGGTAACCGAGGCGAACTCCGTCATGTGATTCAGGAGCCCGGCGAGGTAGGAGCGTCCCGCCTTCGAGAGGTGGTACTTGTCCTTCGCGTCGAAGAAGAGGTTCTTCCCGCCCTTGAAGAGGGATTGGTGGATGTGCATGCCGCTTCCGTTTTCCCCGTAGACCGGCTTCGGCATGAAGGTGGCGTAATAGCCTCCCTGGCGCGCGATTTCCTTGACGACGTACCGGTAGGTGATCGTCTGGTCGGCCATCTTGAGCGCTTCGCTGTACTTGAGATCGATCTCATGCTGGCTCGAGGCGACCTCGTGGTGCGAGGCTTCGACGGAGATCTCCATCGCCTGGAGCGCCTCGACGGTGCGAGATCGAAGCTCGGTTCCGATGTCGTCGGGGACCTGATCAAAATAGCCGGCCGAATCCAGGAGCGTACGGTCGTGCACGCCCTTGAAGTAGAAGTACTCCAGCTCCGGCCCGAGGTAGAAGGTGTAGCCCTGCTTCTCAATTCTCTTGAGCGCGCGCTTCAGGACATGGCGCGTGTCGCCGGCATAGGGGCTCCCGTCGGGATTCAGGATGTCGCAGATCAGGCGGCCGACGTGCTCGCCGTTCACTTTCCAGGGGAGCATTTGAAACGTACCGGGATCCGGCATCGCGACGAGATCGCTCTCGTAAATGCGGGCGAACCCCTCGACCGATGACCCGTCGATCCCGACGCCCTCGTCCAGAGCCTCTTGCAGGACCCGGAGCGTGATGCCGACGCTTTTCAGCTGCCCCAGAATGTCGACGAACCAGAGGTGGATCATCTCCACGCCGCGCTCTTCGCAGAACTTCACAATCTCCTTCGTCGACTTCAGACTTTCCATCCCCTGTCTTCCTCCTTCGTCCCTGACCCCATGCGCGCGGCCGCCTAGCGCCGCAAGATCATCGCCATCTCCCGCTCCGATTGGAAGCCGAGGCGTTCGTAGAACGCGTGCTTGTCCTTCGTGAGCAGGAGGAAACTCGATACGGACTTGAGATCCGGATGTTCCAGCACGAAATCCAGGAGGCGTTTTCCGATCCCGCGCCCCTGATGGGACGGGCGAACGATGACGTCCCAGATCGTGGCTCGATAGGTACGATCGGAGATGACGCGCGTGAAGCCGACGAGATGAGCGCCGTCCCACGCGGAGACCACCGGATGGGAATTTTCGAGCGCGCGACGCACGTCCGGGGCCGAACGGTTTAGCGCCCACCAGGTGGATTTGTAGAGCTCGAGCAGCTGTATGACGTCCACTCTCTCGCGGTCGTCCGTGATGTCGATCGGCATCTGTGAAAGCGGTGTGTTCGCGGGGTGCGACAAGAAGGAACCATAGCCGCACGGCCGGACCGCGTCAACATCGTTCGCGTCGAGGGCGGGCGCGTGCCGCTATAATCAGCGGGATGAAGCATCTCCGGAAGACGCTTACCTTCCACGTCCCTCATCGTATGGATTTCGTGAACATCACGCGCGAAGTCGAAGAGGCCGTTCGGGAGAGCGGCGTGCGAGAGGGCCTCTGCCTCGTGAACGCGATGCACATCACCGCGAGCGTGTTCATCAACGACGACGAGCCGGGGCTTCACGAGGACTACAAGCGCTGGCTCGAGGAGCTTGCTCCCCACGATCCGAGCCCGACGCGCTACAAGCACAACCGAACGGGTGAAGACAACGCGGACGCACACCACAAGCGCCAGATCATGGGACGCGAAGTCGTCGTCGCGATCACGGCGGGCAAGCTCGACTTCGGTCCCTGGGAGCGGATTTTCTACGGCGAGTTCGACGGACGGCGATCGAAGCGGGTCCTGATCAAAATCATCGGCGAGTGATCGCTCCACAGCGCGCCGCGCTGGGACGCGAAATTTTTCGCATGGTATTCGCCGCCATGTTTCGCCCAAACTCCCGATATGCCTCCCGCCCTCCATGCGACGGAGCACTTAGAGACGATCGTGAGGCATCCCCCGATCGCCCTATGGCACGCGGTCACGAAGCCGGAGCATCTCTTCTATTGGTTCGGAGACGCCGGGGAGATCGATCTCCGGGTCGGTGGGGCGTTCATCGTACACAGCACGTTCGGTATACGGCTTGATACGACGGTGGAGCGCCTCGTCGAGGGGCGCAGGCTCGTCCTCCGGCCCACGCGCCGCGGCGACGACGCCCGGATCGAATTCGATCTCGTCAAGCTATCCGGAGCCGAGACCAGGGTTTGCGTCGCGGACCCGGACTCCGAGAATGAGGAGCCCTGGCGCAGCGCGCTCGAGAACCTCCGCTCGGTCTGGGAGCGGGGCGTCGATCTTCGCGAAGCGCGGATCGCGGTCATGGGGATCGGCCCGCGCGACATCCCACAAGCCGAGCGCCCGATACGTGGCGTTCCCGCCGGGATCGGTGTCTGCTTGGGCTCCGTCCTTCCGGGGGGATCCGCCGAGAAGGCGGGACTGAAACCGGGTGACATCGTGATCTCCTTCGACGGCGGGACGGTGCGAAACGGACAGGATCTCGTGAGCCTCATCCAGCGCCGCCGCCCGGGGGACGTCGTCTCCTGCGAAGCGGTACGGGACGGAGCGCCGATCTCAGCCTCCGTGACCCTGGGATCCCGGACCGGGCGAGGGGAGCCTCCTCCGCATCCCGATCGTCTCGTGGGCTCTTTGCGAAAGGCGGTCCTGGAATCCGACGCAAAGCTCGAACGGGCGGTGGACGGCCTGTCGGACGGGGACGCGTACCGCCCGGAGCGGCCCGGGGCGTGGTCGGTGGCCCAGGTGCTCGCCCACCTCTCGATTACGGAGCGGATGCTCCAATGCTGGCTGGACGAGGCGGCGCGCGGCGAACGGGCCGCAATCGACGACGCCTCGTGCACGAACCCGGGGCGCATCGCGGGCGTGCTGGATGGGCGTCCGACGGTTCGCGAGCTCTTGCAGCGTGTCTTCCGGGATGAGGTGGAGACGATCGCGCTGATCGTGCACGTTCCGGAGTCGGTCGTCTCGTTCAAGCCGCGCTGGGGCCGCGTGGCGTTCACCGCGCTTGATTTTCATTCCCACAGCGAAGAGCACCTGGGCCAGATCGCGCGGATCAGGAAGGCGATCGGCGCCTGAGCACCGCGATGCACCGTTTACCGGAGCGGGCACGGCTCTGCCAGGCATCAGCCTCGCTCGGCGAGGAGCAACGTCATCGCGAGGTGCTCCGCGATCTCGAGTCGGGCGAGCGCCTCTTCCACGCTGCCTCCGACGGCCAACGCACCGTGGTTCCTCAAGATCAGAACGTCGCATCCGGGAACGCCCGCGGTCCCGATCAACGCCTGGCCCACCGCCCTCGCCAGGGTATCGGTGCCCGATGGCGCGTACGGCACCACCGCGAGCGCGTGGATCGTGTCGCGCGCCTCATCCAAAGCGCGCAGGTTGGGCGCTTCACCCCGCACCGCGAACGCCGAGAGTCCCACCGGGTGGGCGTGCACGAGCGCTTCGATATCCACGCGGGCGGCGTAGGCCGCGAGGTGCATCCGGTGCTCCGTAGACGCCGCGGCGCGCGCCTGGGAATCCAGAGGCTCGGTGAGCGACAGGTCCACGAAGTCCCGAGTCGTGAGGTCTCCTTTGCGTCGGCCTCGGCGCGTGATGAGAATCCGATCGGGCGTGATCCGGGCGCTCAGGTTTCCCTCGGAGGCCACGATCATTCCGCGGTGCTCGAGCACGCGCCCGGCGCGCATCAGGTCGTGCGCGAGCGCCGCGCGGACCGCCTGCACGCGCGCATGGGCCGCCGCCCGGCCGACCCCCGAGCCGATTCCGGGCTCGCGCCCCTCGCCGGCGCCGCCGTTCCCGGCTGGGCCCCCTGACCCTCTTCTAGATTTCGGCAAGTGCCCCGCTCTCCAACGCCATGATCGCAGCCGGCAACGCGTGCATGATGTCGCCGGCAATGAACCCGCGGATTCCGAGCCTGCGGGCCGCGACATCCCCCGCGAGCCCGTGAATGTAGCACCCCAGGGCGCCCGCCTCTTCGGCGTCGACGCCTTGCGCCACGAGCCCCGCGATCGTTCCGGTCAGCACGTCCCCCGCCCCGGCGGTGGCCATTCCCGGGTTGCCGGTCGCGTTCAAGACGAGAGGCTCCGCGGGGGCCGCGGTGATCATCGGGGTGCTCTTCAGGCACACGATGGCACGGCTCTCCTCCGAGAAGCGCCTCGCCCATCCGGCGGGGTCGTGGGCCACCTCGGCGACCGATTGGCCGCTGAGTCGCGCCGCCTCCGCGTAGTGGGGCGTCAGGATCAAAGGGCCGTGCATTCGATGGATGCCCATGCCCTCGAACGCGTTCAAGCCGTCGGCGTCGAGCACGATGGGAGCCTCGACCCGCTCGAGGAGCTCGCGCGCCAGCTCCTGCGATTCGCGGCTCCTGGACAAGCCCGGGCCGATCGCGACCGCGTCGGCGCGGATCGCCTCGGCGATGATTTCGTCGCGCGCTCCCAAGGCGAGCGTTCGTTCCGGGGTTTCCGCGAGGCCGCGCTTGACGACTTCGGCGACCCGCGACTCGAGCGCATCCACGCAGCTCGCCGGCATCGCGGCCACGACGTACCCCGCTCCCACGCGGAGCGCGGATTCCGCGGCCAGCCCCAGCGCGCCCATCATGCCGGCGCTGCCCCCGACGACAAGCACCCGCCCCACCGACCCCTTGTGCGCGTCCATCGGCCGCGAAGGGAGAAGGGATCGCGCCCAATCGGGATCGGCGATGAGCGTGGCGGGGATGATTTCGTCCACGACGGCCGAAGGAATTCCAATGTCCACGACCAGCACCAGGCCCGCACTCGAGCGGCCCGGCTCGATGGCGAGCCCCCGTTTGGGAAGGCCCAGGGTGACGGTAAGGTCCGCCTTGATCGAAGGCTGCTCGCGGTACCCGGTCGTCGCGTCCACCCCCGACGGGATATCGATCGAGGCAATCGGCACCTCGGTTCGCTCGGCCATCTCGATGGCGGCTTCCACAGCACCCCGCGGAGCGCCGTGGCTACCCGTCCCAAGCAGGGCGTCGACCAGAAACATCGCCTGGCCGGCGGCTTGGGCCGCCTCGCTCGCGTCGCCCCACGCGCGAGGGTCCGGCAGGAACGTGACCGGCATCCGTCCTCTCTCGCACGCGGCACAGTTCTTAGCAGCTTCCTCGGAAAGCGAGCTCTCTTCCCCCGCAACAAGGACCCGCACCGTGAATCCCGCGGCTTTGAGGTACCGCGCGCAGACGAATCCGTCGCCGCCATTGTTGCCCCGCCCCGCGAGCACGATCACACGTCCTCGCGGCGGACGTGTCCCGCTCGCGCGGCGACGGCGGGCCGGCGACCCGGTGGGGCCGCACCACCATGCCACGATCGCGCGAGCGGACTCCCTTCCCGCGCGCTCCATCAACGTGAGCGAGGGAATTCCCTTGCCCGAGATCGCGGCATGCTCGATCGCGGCCATCTCGGCCGCGGTGACAAGGCGCTGGCCGCCCGGTAGGCGCACGTTAGTCCTCGACCAGCACGACCGCGACGGCGTGGGTGGAGGCGTGGGACAGCGAGAGGTCGACCCGCCTCGCTCCTACCAGCTCGCGCGCGGCGCCATGGAGGAGCACGCTCGGCCGCGGACCTTCGCCGCGAATCACCTCCACCTCGCGCCAGATCGAGACCCGACCGATCTTGAGCGCCTTGGCGAACGCTTCTTTCGCGGCGAAGCGGACCGCGAAAGACTCCGCGGAACGCACCCTTTTACTGCAGTAGGCGATCTCCGTCCGGGTAAAGATGCGTTGAAGGAACCGCGCGCCCCAGCGGTCGATCGCGTCCGCGATCCGGCCCACCTCGACAATGTCGACGCCCACCGATACCATTCCCAAAGGTCGCCCGTCCTAGTCGGTTCCGTTGAGCCGATCCACGATCTCGACCAGCTCATACACGTCGTTAAGGTCGTAGTCGGCCCCCGAGTGCTCGGTGCCGAAGGTATCACCATAGCGCGCGAACGCGGTCCGGATGCCCAGCTTGGCGGCGCCGACCACATCGCGGTCCGGCCAGTCTCCCACCATGATCGCTTCGCCGGGGGTCACGCCGAGAAGCTCCAGGGCTCGCTCGAACGGCTTCGGGCTGGGTTTCCGCTCGCCCGTGTCCTCGAACGCGACGACCGGATCGAACAGGTGCTGAAGCTGAAGCTGCGCGAGACGCATCCAGGCCTGGAGTCGCGGGGCGTCGGAAACCACGGCGAGCTTGAGTCCGCGCTTCAGGATCTCCATGAGCGTGAGATTCACGTGGGGATAGAGCACGAGATAGGAATCACGCGCTCGCCTGTAGGCCACGATCGCGCTCGTCAGGAGCTTGTAATCGATCCCGCCGAACTCTTCCTTGAGAAATAGATCGAACACCTGCTGGTACTCGATGCCCTCACGGTCGTAGACGCGATATATCTTCTCGGAGGTTTCTTGACGTGAGAGCTTGAGGCCGGCATCGATCATGCCGTCCACCGCGGCGTCGATCGCGGCCCGCTTCATTTTCATGAAGTCGGTCAAGGTATTGTCGAGGTCGAAAATGATGGCTCGGATCATTCGAGTGGGCTCCCCGGAACGAAATACGCCGAGAGGGAGCGATGCGGCATTGGCTCACCCATCGGCGTCGCGCACCCGATTCGGGCGTTGTTCTTCACGTTTCGGATTTGCTTACTTTTGCGACTGGCCCACCATTTTGCCCAGGCTTATCTCTCCGTTATCGATGCGGACGTTGAAGCCGCAGCTCGGATTCGTGCAGACCCAGGCTTTGAACGTGATCGGGGCACCATCCCTTCCGTAGTCCGAGAGAGGGATCAGGACCCCATTATTGCATTTGCGGCAGTCGGGTAGCTTTACTTCCATCGCCGAACTCCTCCCCTCCACACAAGGCCGCTCCGCGCCAAATCAATGGATAGTCCGGCTCCCAGAAATCGAGTGTCAAGTCAAATTGCGATCTTTCAACGGTCTGGCTGCGTTATCATGCCCCGGCGCCCACGCTGACAGGGGCGATTCTCCCCCCGAGCCAGGACCGGCCCGCGTCGATGACACTCGAAGCCTCGAGCTACCTTAAGGCCCTGCAGCCACTCCTGTCTCTTCCCCGTGAAACCCTTCCTCAGCTCACCGGGGCTGAAGCCCGCAAGGCGCTCGAGTGGGCCGCCGGGGCGCTCTCGCTAGAACTCATTGAAAAAAAGGGGGTTGCGCCATCGTTTCTCCTGCTGCCTCGTGGTCACGGCGAGCCCCGGGTTGTCCTCTTCGCCGCATGGCATGCCGAGTCGCTCCCGGTCCTGCCGGCCGCCGTGGAGGGAGCGGAGCGGCTCGCCCTGGCCGCGTCCCTCGCGGCCCTCGACTTGGACCAGGACTCGCAGGTTCCGGCTGCCTTGGTCGTGGCTCCAGGCGCCATGCAGGGGTCCCTGGTGCTCGCGGATTTCCTCGCGGAGCACCGCCCACGGCTCCAAGCGAGGACCGCGTTCTGGCTCAGGATCGGGCCTCGGGCTCCACGGAGAAGGCGCATTTATCTGGGGGCGCGTGGCCGCGTCGTGCTCGGGATTTGGGATGCGGGCGCCAATCCATACCGGATCCGCGACCGCATGGTGGAGGAGCTGCTCGCGGAGGCGTACGGCCCGCGGCCTCTGGATTTCGAGCTGCTGCGAAAGCTCGGGGAGAATCGCGACGCGCTCGACTTCCTGGAGGAGGCATTGGACGAGCCGGAAAGCGGCTCCGGTGACGGCGAGGAACGTTTGAAGAGGGCGCTCTTCGAGCCTCGGGGGCACGTCGTGCTTCCGCAAGTGAAACACCCGGACCGTCCGCAGGCATGGCTCGTGTTCGAGACCGTTGAAAACATGGAGCCCGTCGATTTGCTTCAACGCGCACAGGTGCTGGCCGGCGGAGCCAAGGTCGAGATCGCCGAAGGATTTCTGTGGGAGCGCATCGGCATCCACCATCCTTCGATCCAGGCACAGATCAAGCTCTCGAAATCGGTGTCGGAGGGCCCTGAGATTTGGCCCTCCGCGCCGTGGCTCACTCCCGCGGGGATCTTCACGCGGGCGCTGGGGACGTCGCTGGCGGAATGGGCGATTCCTATCCAGGCATCCGTGGCGATCCGTTTCCCGAAGGTGGAAGATTTCGAATCGATCGCCCTCGAGGCGTGCCAGCTTATTCGCCAAGCTTTGGCGGAAACGGCTACTATCGATACGTAGAAGCACCAGCATTTTCGCCTTGATCAACCGGCGCGCCCCGTACCAGTAGGTACGAGGCTTGTACGCAACGCGACAGTCGCTTTAAGAGCGCGCCGATACAGCCAAACACCAGCGCGCTCTATCTCGTCCTCTGAAAGAACTTGAGTGTTCGTCGCGGTCGTTCGAAAGCTTTGGCATGTCGTGTGCCTAGAGAATGGTAAACAGCCGCGTATCGTTTCAGCCCTGACCCCCCATGGTGCGCGGCGAGGGCCTCTGAAGCCAAAACTTCAGGGGTCTCTTTTTTGCGGGGTGGATGGCTCGACCTCACCAGACCCTCCACCGCCTGAGATCCGACAGAGGATAGAAGATGCTCACGTTTCGCGCTGCTGCGCGGTAGCAAAGGAAAACTCCGGCCCATGCCGCTAGCGCGGCGATCTTGGGTATGGCGCCTGGCAGAAGAAGTCCGATCACGGGCGCCCATGCCAAGGCGAGCTGGATCCATGGCGCGACCAACCCTAATAGAATGCTGTAGCGCGCGGCCGGGAACGCGTTCTTCTCGACCCCGCGCACGAGGCCGCGAACGCCCGAATGCCACCGCACGGCGACCCGCCCATCGTGCCTCGCGAAGACCTGCCGCGCCCCGCTCTCCTTCAAGATCTTGCCCAGCGCGATATCGTCCAGCAGCTCGTATCGAATCTTGGAGTGACCTCCCGCCGGCTGATAGGCCTTCCGCTTCACCAGATTGAAGGCTCCGATCCCGATCGCATTTTTCCGGCGTGGGTCCGAGGCGAGCCACGGCCTGAGGGTGGCGTTGAAAATCACGACGAACGCCGCGATGAATACAGCCTCGCTGAGGCCTTCGATCCGCATGTCCGGCGCGACCGCGACGTGGTCCCATCCCTCCCGGACCGCGAGCGATACCGCGCGGCGGGCGGCATCGGGCGCGAGCGTAACGTCGGCATCGGTGAAGAGAATCCAATCGGACTCAGCCGCTTCGGCGCCCAGCGCGAGCGCGTGACACTTCCCGATCCACCCCTCGGGAAGGGACTCGACGTGGAGCACGCGAAGACGGGAATCCTCCGCGGCGATCCGGTCGAGGATGCGGCCGGTCTCGTCTACGGAGCGGTCGTCGACAAGAATGATCCGGACGAGCGGATAGTCCTGGGCGAGGAGGGATCGCGCGGCCTGCTCGACCCGCCCCGCTTCGTCTCTTGCGGCGGCGACGATGCTCAGGGAAGGGAGCTCTCGATCCGCGAGCGGCTCGAGGCTTGCGAGGCCGGGGGTACGTCGGTTGCCGAGAACGGCGCTGATCCCCGCCTCGAGCCAGTAGAGGGCGGAGACCGCGACGGTGGCGGTGGCGATCGTCATATCGAGTCCGGCTACTCTAGCAGCACGGCCTCGAATTGACACACGTGCTTCGCGCCCATAGGCTCCCGGCATGGGGATCCCACGCGGCACGATTCGGAGCGAGCGCATCGAAAGCTCCGTCCTGCGAGGGAATCTTCCGGGCGATCCCGAGGCCCGCGACCTCTACCTATACCTCCCCCCCGGGTACGAGCGCGGCAGCGAGCGTTACCCCGTCGCGTGGTGTTTGAGCGGCTTTACCGGGCGTGGGCGGATGCTCTTGAACGACAGCCCGTGGATGCCGGGGATCGGAGACCGCATGGACGTGCTCCTCGCGGACGGCCGGGCGAAGCCCATGATCTTAGCGCTCCCGGATTGCTTCACCCACCTGGGCGGAAGCCAGTACGTCAATTCTCCCGCGCTCGGCGATTACGAGGACCATGTCGTGAAGGAGCTGGTACCGTTCGTCGATTCTCATTACCGGACGCTCCCCGCGCCGGAGCATCGTGGGGTGATCGGAAAGTCCAGCGGCGGGTACGGCGCGCTCAGGCTCGGCATGCGCCACCCGGACGTCTTCGGTGCGGTCGTCTGCCACAGCGGCGACATCTACTTCGAGCACTGCTACAAGCGTGACTTCGCGCCCGCGCTGCGTACCATCCGCAAGGGGGGCGGCCTTGCCGCCTGGCTGAGCGCGTTCCGCGCGGCGCCGCGGAAGCGCCATGCAGACATCGAGGCGCTCAACATCGTCGCCATGAGCGCCGCCTACTCGCCGAACGTGGCCTCGCCGCCCGCCTACTGCGACCTCCCCTTCGATCTCGAGACCGGCCAGATCAACGAGGACGTGTGGAGGCGGTGGCTCGAATATGATCCACTCCACGCGGTCGAACGGCACGCGGAGAGCCTGAAGGGACTCAGGCTCCTCTTTCTCGATTGCGGCCGAGAGGACGAATTCTATCTGGAGCTGGGCGCGCGGTGTTTCGTGAGACGGCTCGAGGCGCTGGGCGTCTCCCATGAGTACCAGGAATTCGAGGACGGTCACATGAACATCTCATACCGCATGGACGTCACCCTGCCCAAGCTCTCCCACGCCCTTGGCCGGTGACGAGGACAACCGCGCCGGAGCGCTCCTTCCGGCGCACGCGCGGCTCGTTTCCCTTTCCGCGGCGATCGCGGCGGGGGACGCGTCCGGGACCGCCGGTCACGCGGCGGAGGCGCTCCGGGAGGGAGCCTCTCCCGACGCGGTGTACGAAGCGCTGCTCCAGTCCTACCTCTTCCTCGGATTCCCGCGCGCCATCGAGGCATTCATCGCGGCAAAGCCGGTGCTCGCGCGACAGGGCGCGCACCGGGACGAGGCGGAGCCCGTCGACCCAGCGGCGTGGCTTCACGCCGGAGAGTCTCTCTGCCGGCGCGTGTACGGGAGGAATTACGTGAAGTTGATGGCAACCATGCGGGATCTCTCGCCCGATCTCGCTTCCTGGATGATCCTCGAGGGCTACGGAAAGACGCTCTCCCGACCCGGGCTCGACGCCGTCACGCGCGAGTACTGCGTCGTCGCGATCCTGGCCACCACCCGCATGTGGCGCCAGCTCCGCTCCCACGCGATCGGCGCGATCCACGTGGGCGGGACCCGCGCGGGCGTGCGCGAGGCCATCGCGCTATGCGCTCCGGTGGCGGGGGACGCTGTGGCTCGGGAGGCACTCCACGCGGCCGGGTTGGAGGCCTGAGATGCTCGGAGCGGACTTCGTCAAGGGGCACGGCCTGGGGAACGACTACATCGTGGTGGACGGCGAGCGCTTCGGGATCCCGCTCACGCCCGAGCGCGTACGCCTCCTCTGCCATCGTAACTTGGGCTTGGGCTCCGACGGCGTGCTCGAGGTCACGAGGCGCGTCGACGGGTTCTTCGCGAGAATCTGGAATCCGGATGGCTCGGAAGCGGAACGGAGCGGAAACGGGCTGCGAATCGCCGCAAAATTTCTGAGCGACCACGGCTATACGATCGAAAGCACCTTCGTGATCGAGACCGCGGCGGGACCCGTCACAACCGAGGTGTACAGGCGCGCCGGGAGGGTGTACGCGGTCCGACTGGAGATGGGGCGGGCGATCATCGAGCGCGCCGTCCGATCGCTCGCGGTCGAGCGTCGCCGCCTCGACGTAACGGTAGTTTCGGTAGGGAACCCGCACTGCGTCATTTTCGGCGAGCCCCTGACGCGCGAGCGATTATTCGCCGTCGGCCCTCTGGTGGAGAAACACGCGCAATTCCCAAAACGGATCAACGTGCAGATCGCCGCCGCGGAATCACGTACAAGCGCGCGGGCTCTGGTCTGGGAGCGCGGCGCGGGGCACACGCTCGCCTCGGGCACGAGCGCGTGCGCGGTCGCCGCGGCGTGCTTCGACCGGGGCCTCGTGGACGGAAAGGTTACGGTGTTGATGGAGGGAGGGGAGCTCGAGGTCGAGGTCGGGCCGGACCTGACTCTCATCATGACCGGACCCGCCGAGGAGGTCTACGTCGGGACGCTCAGCCCGGATCTGCGCCAGCGCCTGCTCGAGATGCAGTAGCCGCCGGGGTCGTGCGTCCCTCCACGTAGCGGTTGTACGCACCCCGCACGAAGTACGTGGCGATCGTGGCAAGGAAGGCGCTCATGTATCCCCACGCGAGGAACAGTGCCGCAAAGAGCAGCCCCAAGGTGAAGAGAATAAACGAGCC
>VBOX01000106.1 GCA_005893265.1 Candidatus Eiseniibacteriota bacterium
GACGGAGCTTGTGACGTGGGTGTTACGGCAGCCTGACTTCGAAGTAACCAATCGGACGGATGCAGGCTACTACCTGGGAGCGAAAATGCCCCGAAAAGTGCCTCAGCCGAGAATGGAACCACTGTAAGATGGCGCGCCTGGAGGGAATCGAACCCCCGACCGACGGATTAGAAATCCGTTGCTCTATCCAACTGAGCTACAGGCGCAGCCTTTTGTAAAGGCTTGCGGTTCATAATGCTAGAGCGCCTCAGTATATCCTATCGGGACGCGGAAGCAACAGCGCACGAGAAGGGGGCCTTTGAAGCCTGACCGTTCGACGCGGACGAGACTGCGGCACGCGCCTTCTGCCGCGGGCGCTCGGCGTGCGGGGCATCAAGCCTCGGTTGTTTTCTTCACGGTCCTCGTGCTCCTTTTCGCGCTGCCGGTGTTCTCGGTGCCCGGGCAGCTGGTCGAGGGGTTCGAGTTCGCCAAGGTGTCACTCCTCGTGACCGGAGCGCTCGTTCTCGCGGCATGGTGGTTCGCTGGGGAAGCCTCGCAAATAGGATCAGCCGGCGTTCTCCCATGGCTGCGGCGACTACCGGGCCGCGTGGTGGCCGCGAGTCGGCGTGATCCGATCGGTGCGTCGGTCCTTCTCTTCGTCCTGTCGGCGGTAGCGTCCACAGTCGCCTCGATCCGTCCGGCGCTCAGTCTTTTCGGCGCGCCGCAAAGCCACGCGGGCCTGAGGACGGTGGTCGGCCTTGCGTCGATCTACTACGCCTCGCGCTCGCTCGCTTCGAGCTCTAAGTGGTTTCTCAGGGTCGCGCAGGTCACAGGAGTCGCAGCCGCGGTCGCCGCGGCGTATGCCTTGTTCCAGGTTGCCGGGGTCGATCCGTTCACGCTCACATGGAAGCGGGAGCTCGCATTTCAGGGGACGCGCGCATCGAGCACGCTCGGCCACGCGAACAAGGTCTCCGCGTTTCTGACGATGTGCTTGCCGCTGATCGTCTGGCTCGCCGCGCGCTCGGCGTCCCGCGCCGCCAGGATCGCATGGCTGGGCCTCACGGGGCTATCGCTCTTCGTCATCGCCGCTAGTCTTTCGCGCGGGGGGTGGCTCGGAGTGATCGCCGCAACCCTCGCCGCGCTTCTTCTCGCGCTTGCATCGGCGCGCCGTCCGCCTCGTTCGTGGGGTCCGATCGCGCTTGGGATTGTCATCGCGGTCCTGATCCTTCCGCTCGTGACCCCGATGCGCGCGGCCTTTCTCTCCCGCGTCGAACAAGTCACGGACTTGAGCGCGCCCACTTCCCGGACCCGCCTCGAGCTGTGGGGCGCGGGTCTTCGCATGGTCGGGGATCATCCTCTGCTGGGGGTCGGCGTCGACGCCTATGTGGCCGCGTTTCCTCGATACCGTACCTCGAAGCTGACTCAAATCGAGTGGGGCGGAACGCCTTCCAAGGCACACAACGACGCGATCCAGATCCTTGCGACCCAGGGAATCCTTGGTGGTTTGGCGGCATTTGCCATCCTCCTTCTCACCGCTCGGGCGGTGTGGCGTGTGGCGCGTCGGGGCAGCCCCGAAACGCGCGGGGCCGCGGTCGCGGCGGGAGCCGCCCTCGTGGGCTATGTCGTGCCGAACCTTGTCGGGTTTGGGTCGGTCGCGACGAGCGCGCTGGCGGCGGCCCTGGCCGGCTGGGCTGGGCACGCGACGCCGGTTGCCGCCGTGCAGCACGAGGCGCAGGGGCGCTCGTTTTGGAGCCTCGCGTTGGGTCTCGCGCTCGCCGGGGCACTCTGGTTCACGCTCGTCCTCCCACCGCTTCGCGCCGAGATGTCTGTTGCGGACGCGATGCGCGCTCCCTCGGAAAGTCCGCGGCACGTCGATCTCCTGGCCCGCGCGGCGGGCGCCGCTCCTTGGGACCCCCGCTATTCAGCCGAGCTCGGGCGTTCGTTTCTTATCGAAGGGCTCAGGGAACGCGATTCCCAGACTCAATGGGACCTCCTTGTCCGCGCGCGCGACGCGCTCGCCAAATCCGTGGCGGCAGCCCCGGAGAACAGCGAAAACCGGATTCTTCTCGCGGGCGTGATGTCCGCTCAGGCGGCATCCAGGCCGGTGATCATTTCGAGGAGCGAGGTGCGGGACGAGTTTCGGCACGCCGTCGCGCTCGATCCATTGAACCCCGTCGTCCTCGTAGCGGCGGAGCGGGGGCTCCTCGCCGTGGGGCTCGACGAGGATGCTCGGGAGCTGGCGCTCCAATGCGCCATCGCGTATCCGGACTATGCGCCCCCGCTGGCGGATCTCGGCTCTATTGCGCTGAATCAGGGACGGACCGCGGCCGCAGCCGATACGCTGAAGCTCGCCGTTCGGAGGCAGTGGCGTGGGGACGTGACCGGCGCCGCACACGCTTGGAACGACTTGGCGCGCGCGAGCTTCTCGATGCGGCAGTTTGCTCAGGCCCGGGACGCCGCGGATAGCGCTCTTGTTTATTACCCGGGGCTCACGGACGCGTACGGGGTTCGAGAAGCGGCGAAGCGCGCCCTCTCGCTGGAACCGTCGGCGACGGCGAGCCAGGGGAACGGCTCCAAGTAGGGGATGAGGCGGCGCCGGCAAGAATCGGGGCGAGAGGATTTGAACCTCCGACCCCCTGCGCCCAAGGCAGGTGCGCTACCGGGCTGCGCTACGCCCCGGTCATGACCGGCGCCTCGATGGGACTGTAACCGCCGCCGCCCCAAAGCGTCAATCGAAGCGGCCGTCAGGGAACAACCGGCATCGCGCCTCACGTCAGCCCGTTGCGAGGTCCGCTTGACGCGGGGCACCCGCGAGCCTATCGTTTTGGGTACCCCGCAGCACGTAGGTTCGCCAAAGGACTGGGAGCCATGGCCTCGACCGACCCTCCCGCAGAACAGAAGCTCCGCGCCGCCGACCTCTCGCAGAGCGACCCGGATGAGCCGCCGCCGCACAGCCCGTTTCCCATCGTGGGTATCGGCGCTTCGGCGGGTGGATTAGAAGCTTTCTCACAGTTGCTTGGCCACTTGCCGGATCAGCCGGGCATGGCCTTCGTGCTGGTTCAGCACCTGGATCCCAGGCATGAGAGCCATCTGTCGGAGCTCTTGGCCAGGTCTACCCGAATGCCGGTGCTTGAGGCCACGAACGGACTTCCGGTGGAGCCCGACCACGTGTACGTCATCCCACCCAACACGGAAATGGAGATCGCGCGCGGCCACCTCCGAGTGACACCGCGGGCCGAGACCAGCGCCCGCCATCTCTCGGTGGATCATTTCATGCGTTCGCTCGCGCAAGAGCAGCGGATACACGCGATCGGCGTGGTGCTCTCCGGCACGGGCTCGGACGGCACCCTAGGACTCTGCGAGATCAAGGATGTTGGCGGAATCACGTTCGTGCAGGATGAAGCCTCGGCACGCCACTCGGGGATGCCGCGCAGCGCTTTGGATTGCGGCTGCGCTGATTTCGTCCTTCCCCCCGATGCGATCGCGCAGCGCTTGGCGGAGATCGGCCGGCACCCCTATTTGGCTGCCGACCCTGTGTCCGAGGAGGAAGCGGACGCCGAGGAGCAGTTCCGGAACATTCTCGCCACGGTGCGGAACGCCACCGGCCTCGACTTCAGCCACTACAGGGATACCACGGTCCGCCGGCGAATCTCGCGCCGCATGGCGCTCCACACCCAACCGTCTCTTTCGAATTACGTCCAGCTCCTGCGCGAGGACCGATCCGAAGTCGAGGCGCTCTACCGGGACCTCCTGATCAACGTGACCAGCTTTTTCCGGGATCCGGAGATGTTCGAGGAGCTCCGAGAACGAATCGTGCCTCAGATCCTGAAGGATAGGCCGCATTCCGAGCCGATCCGCATCTGGGTGCCGGGCTGCTCGACCGGCCAGGAAGCCTATTCTTTAGCCATGATGTTTACGGAATGCTTGGACGGCCGTCCCTATCGCCAGCCAATTCAGATATTCGCGACCGACGTGAGCGACTTGATGTCGATCGAGAAGGCACGCGCCGGAGTCTATCCCGAGACCATCGAGGGGGAACTCTCCCCCCAGCGGCTGAAGCGCTTTTTCAGGAAGGAAGACCACCTCTATCGGGTCGAGAAGTCGCTTCGGGACTCATGCACTTTCGCGCGCCAGAATCTGATTGTCGATCCGCCGTTTTCCCATATGGATCTCATCAGCTGCCGGAATGTTCTGATTTACATGGCGCCCACGTTACAGAAACGCGTGTTGCCCATATTCCATTACGCGCTGAACCTACCCGGCTTCCTGGTGCTGGGGTCGGCGGAGACGGTCGGCGAGTCGACCGATCTGTTCGATCCGATCGATCGCGCGCACAAGATCTACTCCAAGAAGCCGGCGACGAGCAGGCCGCATTTTCACCTTCCCTTCGACGCCCATCGCCCGATGCCGACTCCAGCGTTCAGAGCGAATGCGCAAGGACCTTTGCCTTCGGATTTTCACCGGGAAGCGGATCGCGTCACCTTGGGCCGTTACGCCCCGCCCGGCGTCTTGGTGAATGAAAACCTGGAAATCCTGCAGTATCGGGGTCGGACTGGCCCGTACCTCGAGTCGCCCCCGGGAGAGCCGACCGCGAACCTGCTCAAGATGGCGCGCGAGGGTCTCTTCCTCGACCTGCGCGTTGCGGTCGGCGGAGCCAAGGAACGAGGGGCTGAGGTGCTCCGCGAGGGAATCCTCGTGAAGGACGAACACGGGAGCCGGAAGATCAACGTCCGCGTGATACCGGTCAAGCCCTCAGGAACATCGGAGCGATGCTACCTCATTCTCTTCGAGGAGCGGCTCAAGCCGGAGCCGGAGGGTAGCGCCTCGACCGAGCCGGTCGGGGCCGACTCCGGCACGTCATCGGAAACCGACCGCGACGCCACCCGACTGCGTCACGAGCTGAGCGCGACGAAAGAATTCCTTCAATCGCTGGTCGAGCAGCAGGACGCCGCGAACGAGGAGCTGCGATCCGCGAACGAGGAGATCCTCTCCAGCAACGAAGAGCTGCAGAGCACCAACGAGGAGTTGGAGACCGCCAAGGAAGAGCTGCAATCGACCAACGAGGAATTGACCACCGTCAACGAGCAGCTCCATCACCGGAATCTGGAGTTGAATCTCATCACGAACGACCTTTCGAATCTTCTGGCGAGCACGAAAATCCCCGTCGTCATGGTCGGGAGCGACCTCCGCGTCCGTCGGCTGACTCCCACGGTCAGAGGCATCATGAATCTATTGCCCACGGACGTGGGTAGGCCCATTGGGGACATCAATCCCAACCTGGACGTGCCGCCGCTGGAAACACTGATCGCCGGCGTGATCGAAAGGGTCGACGTCGTCGAGCAGGAAGTCCAGGACCGGGACGGCCGGTGGTGGATCCTGCGCATCCATCCCTACAGGACCTCGGACAACAAGGTCGACGGGGCGGTGCTGATCCTTCTCGACATCGATCGCGTCAAACGCGCGCAGAGGGAGATCCTCGAGGTCCGGGAATCCCGCGACTATGCGAGGGCCATCGTCGAGACGGTGCGTGAGCCTCTCGTCGTGCTCGATGACGGCCTGCAGGTAGAGATGGCGAACTCTGCGTTCTATCGGACTTTTGGTGTGTCGCCGGAAGGGACCGAAGGTACGCTGATTTACGACCTCCACGACGGCCAATGGAACATTCCGGTGTTGCGCCGGCATCTCGAGGAGGTCTTGCCCGAGAAAAAGTCGTTCGAAGGACTCGAGATCGAGCACATGTTCCCGGGCCTGGGCCCAAGGACCATGATCTTGAACGCTCGCGGCGTATACCGCGAGAATCATGCCGCGCTGGTTCTACTCGCGATCGAAGACGTCACCGAGAGCAGAGCGAGAGATGATCTCCGCGCGGCCGACCGTCTCAAGGACGAGTTCATGGCGATCCTCGCTCACGAGCTTCGAAACCCACTCGCCCCGATCCGTTTCGCGCTGCAGATCATGCAGATGTCCGGCGACAACAGGGAGCACACCGTCCGCGCGCAAGAGATCCTGAAGCGTCAGGTGCCGCAGCTCATCCGCATTGTGGATGATTTGCTTGATACGGCGACCATCACCCAGGGGAAGATCCGGCTGCGCAAAGAGCCCGTCATTCTGACTCACGTTGTAAACGGGGCCGTGGAGGCCAGCAAGCAGCTCATGGAGAGCTCGAGACATCAACTTACCGTCACCCTTCCGGATACCCCGGTGCGCCTGGAGGCGGATCCAGCGCGCCTGGGCCAGATCGTCTCGAATCTCTTGAACAACGCCGCCAAGTTCACCGAACCGGGTGGCCGGATCTGGCTCTCCGCGGAGACGGTGCCAGGCACGGATCCTGGCGCGAAGGAGGTCGTGATCTCGGTGCGTGACACCGGCATCGGCATTCCCGCGGATCTTCTGCCGCGGGTCTTTGACATGTTCACCCAGGGAGACCGCAGTCTGGAGCGCTCTCGAGGCGGGCTCGGCGTCGGACTGACGCTCGTGAAGAGGCTCGTACAGCTCCACGGGGGGACCGTGGAGGCGAGGAGCGACGGCCTGGGCAAAGGAAGCGAGTTCATCGTGCGCCTCCCGGGCGCAGCGCATGCTCCGGCGCAAGCGCCGCCCCAGCCAAGACCCGAGGCCGGCGGAGTCGGCTCCAAGCTTCGCATCCTCGTGATTGATGACAACGAGGACTCGGCCGAGATGCTCCGCTTGACGCTGGAGCTGATGGGTCACGAGGTCCAGGCGCTTTATGACGGCCTTACGGCGGTGAACGCCGTGACACAATATGAACCTGATGCAGTGTTTCTGGACCTCGGCATGCCCCGTCTGAACGGGTATGAAGTCGCCCGGCGCATCCGCGCGCTGGAGCGTGGTAAGCGGCTCACATTGATTGCCCTGACCGGCCACGGGCAGGAGCAAGACAAACAGAGATCGGCTGCCGCGGGGTTCGACCACCACCTCGTCAAGCCCGTGGACAGCGCCGCTCTCACGAGGGCGTTGTCGGAAGTAGGCGTTTCCCATACGCCTTGACGCGGCGCGCCTGGGAGCCTATCGTCCAGGAAATCCCCGACACAAACTTCATCGCATTGGGGGTGTAACGTGGCAGGAGTGAACAAGGTCATCCTTGTAGGCAACCTCGGATCGGATCCGGAGGTCCGGACCACGCCCGGCGGGCAGCGCGTCGCGAATTTCAGGCTCGCGACCTCGCGTAACTGGACGGGACAGGACGGGCAGCGCCAGGAGAAGACCGAGTGGCATTCGATCGTCGCCTGGGCGAAGCTCGCGGAGATCTGCGAGCGCTACCTCACGAAGGGAAAGCAGGTCTACGTCGAGGGGCGTCTCGAGACGCGTTCGTGGCAGGACAAGGAAGGGCAGACGCGTTACAAGACCGAGATCATTTGCGAGACGATGCAGATGCTCGGGCGTGCGGGTGAGCGGAACGGCGAGCAGCCGATGGACGCGCCGCCGCGCGGTGGCGCTCCGGAGGAGAGTCTCTCTCCCGCGGGGAACAGCGCGGACGACGATTTGCCGTTCTAGCCTCGGGCCGACCCCCGAAGCGGGGATCCTGATCCCGAGCTACTGAATATATCCGAGCGAGCGGAGCCTCTCGCGCAGCTCCTCATCCACGGGAGAGCGCAGGGGCTCTTCGCTTTGTCCTGGCGCACGCGCGGTCTCGTACGTCTCAAGGCGGGTCTCGCGCTCCACGCGCTTGACGATTCCCGGATCGAGTCCACCCGGGATCGGGCGCCCGTCCATGTCGCGCGCCGTCGGGAGCCCGTAGATCGCGAGGATCGTGGGCGCGATGTCGAGAACCGTCGCGCCCGAGATGCTCCCGCCTTTCACGACGTGCGGCCCCATCATGAAAATCATCCCGTCCAGCTTGTGCGCCATGACGCCTTTTCCGCCGCCCATGAATCCGTGGTCGGAGCAGACGATCACGTCGGTGTCCTTGCCCGCCTCCTTCAGGAAGTTGCCGAGAAGGCGATCCGTGAAGACGTAGTAGTTGGGGATCAGGTGCCTGATCCAGGCCATCTCGGCGTCGGTCAGCGGCGGGTTCGAGTAGCCGGGCAGATCGATGTCCCAGTACAGATGGGATATCTCGTCGACCCCGCGGAAATAGACGGTGAAAAAGTCGGGATGCCTCTGGCGATAGAGCTCCATCGCGACACGGTAGAAGGTCATGTCGGCGGCGTAGACCCATTTGAGATTGCGGACCAGCTCTTCCTGTTTCGGCGTCACGTTCGTCGTATCGATCGCGGGCACGAACTGAAAGATCTCCGCCCAGGAAACGCTCTCGGGCGTCCGCCGGAGACGCTCCACCGTCGCGTCCAAGCTGTCGGGATACGTCCGACGCGAATCCTTGCGGGGCCAGGATCCGAGGTCGTACTGGACGTAGTCGCTCACGAGCAAGCCGTTCACCGGCTGTGCGGGCCACGTCGTCCACCACCCGACGACGCCGACGGTACGGCCGAGCCCGCCGAGGATTTGCCAGATCGTACGTGCCCGCCAGAGATTCGAGGTCGCTGGGGATTCCTCTTCGCCCGGCGCCTTGGCCGCGCGTGCGCGCGAGCGCTCCTGTGCGCGTTGCTTCACGAAGAAATCCAGGATGCCGTGCTTTCGCGGGACCTTTCCCGTGGCGATGCTCGCCCAGATGATCGGGCTCTTGGTCAGGGGCTCGAGGGAGCGAAGCTTTCCCGCGGAGCCTTGGTCGCGCATCCGAGCGAAGTTGGGGCATCGGCCCGCGTCGAGAAGGGGGCCGAGCACATCCCATTCGCCCGCGTCGACGCCGATGAGGAGGACGCGAGTCCGCGGCTTCTCGCCGGCGCGCGCGCAATTCCAGGCGGCGGCGCCGAGCAGAAGAGCCACGGCGAGCGAGGCGATGAAACGGTTACGGGTCGAGTGGGTCACGGGAACTCCTGAGTTTAGCACCCCTGGGGTCGGCTCTCTACTTACACCGTGAATCAGCCCGGGGGTTCCCCCCCAGCGTGGCTCAGAAAGGCGAAACTATCGTTTCAACGCTGAAAAGGGCGGACCCATCTAATGGTCTGTTCTCGTGACCCGCTGGAGGGTCCCCCCTTGAACGCATAGGAGAGCCCATGCTTCTTTCCCTGGCGATTGCTTTCCTCACCCTGTCGGCCTTTCCCACCAGCGTCGCCGCCGGGCACTACAGCTACGGGTTCGATAACGACCGCGACTACCTAGGTTGGGCCATCGTCTCGCACGACAACACCAGCATGTCGGGCCTGGATGATCTCGACTTCGTCGAAAAGCTCAAATCGGATATCGGGGAGGAGTTCCTCTACATCCGCCTGGGCGGGGACCGTTACGTGATCCGGGATCGATCCTTGATCGGGCGGGCCGAGGACGCGGCGAAGCCGATGCAGGAAGCCAAAGTGTTAGGCAAGATCGCGCGACTCCGCGCCCAGCAGGCGCTTGGCGATTCGCATGTCTCCCGGCGCCAGGCGAAGCTGATGCGGTTGCAGGGCCGCCTCTCGGGGCAGATTGCCCGGCGCGCGAGCCGCGGTGAGTCCACGGAGGACTTGGAGCGCGAGCTGGAGGAGGTCACTCGAGCGCTGGATGATCTCTCGGCCGGTGACCGGAGCGAGGCAGACGCAAGGCGCGAGGAAAAGGATCTCTCCGCGCGCCAGCAGGCCGCCACCGAGCGAATCCAGAAAGCGGCGCGGCGGCTCAATCAGGAGATGCGCGACATTCTTCGCGATGCGAAGGCGCGTCACGCGGCCGAGCGCGTCCCCGAACCTTGACTTTCGCCGACCTCTCGCCTAGTTTCTAGCGGCTGTCCTACCCAATCCGCGCGCGCCGCTAGCTCAATTGGCAGAGCAACTGACTCTTAATCAGTAGGTTGAAGGTTCGATTCCTTCGCGGCGCACCATTCTCCCCTCGCGGCCCCGGCCGATCATCGCGGGACGTCGCGCCACGTCACCTTCCGGTCTTCGCGTCGATTGCGCTTCGAGCCGTGGCGGAATCGAAGATCTCGGGGATCGCCTGCCAGACGGGACCCAGCGTCACGCCGACTTCCCGCGTCCCGCCCAGGTTCACGCACATCGCCAACACCACCACCTCATGTCCCAGGGAATCACGGCCCACGTACCACCCGCCGTAGTCCGTTTCCTTGCCGTCAGCGGTGAGCATCGAGGTGAAGAGAAGCTTGAGGGAGGCTTCCGTGAGGCGATCTCCCTCGAGGTGGGCAAGGCTCCCCAGCGACGGGCGAGCGCCCAGACGCGGCGTGGTGATCTGGAAGAAGTGGTGATCGAGGTGAGCGTCAGCCACGAAGACAGGCTCGGGGTTCTGCGGCGCCTGACGGCCCGCTCCCGGTGGCTTCGCCAGGTTGCGCCGCGGAAGACTAGCCCAAGCGGTAGAGGCACTCGTCGACCTCGCCAGGCCCGGTCGTGGCGCCGCCGATCCGCACGAAGCCACACTTCTCGAGCACGCGGATCGATCCGACGTTGTGAGCCGCGACGAACGCGTGGAGCGGGCGCGCGCGCTCGTAGCCGAGGAACTCCGCCAGCGCCGCGGTCGCGATCCCCCGTCCCCAGTACTCGCGGCCAATCCAGTACGCGATCAGGCGCCGCTCTTCTTGCGACCAGCTCGCGATGTACCCCGCGACTCGCTCGTTCCACACGATCGTCTGCGCGCAGTTGGCCGGGTCGGCGAGGACCTTCGTTTTCCAGTGCGCGAGGAAGACACTCCATTCCTCGCGCGGAGGAAACGCCGCCATCCGGGTCGACGTGGGGTCGAGCTGCTGCTCGTAGAAGATCGGCAGATCGGTTTCGACGACGTCGCGAAGCATGCGTTCCCTCTGTGGTGTGGCTCGCCGTTCACTGTAGCCCACGTCTGGGCTTGAATTCCCGGGATCCACCACCCGCTTTCTCCTGGAGGAACACATGATGAAGCGCTCTGTCAAGGTGCGCTCATGTACGTGGAGTCGAACGGCAAGTCCGACCTGGTTCCGGACCAGAAGTAGCCCGTATCCGCACCGCAGAGAATCGCTCGATCACTGCCCCAAGCCGCCACCATCCCGAGAAGCGAGTGACGTCGCGATGACATCGAGCAGGCTTGTCGGCCAAACAGACTTCTAGACTTGAGTTCGGGCCGAGACGATGCGATCAGTGAGGGGTGGGCTCCAATGCTACGATGCCGCCCATGCCGCTCTACGTAGCCGGCCATCAAGGGCGGTTTCCCTAAAAAGCATCACGCCTCATGACGAGGTCGCCACGGCTCGTGCACGTGCGCGAGCCAGACCAGCTCGGGGTTGAGCGCGCGCACCCGCAACTGGCCTGAGCGAACCCGTTCGACGAGATGTCGTGGCTCCAGGCTTGAATCCATCCGTTCAAACGGGACAATTGG
>VBOX01000107.1 GCA_005893265.1 Candidatus Eiseniibacteriota bacterium
TGACGTGATCGAGCCGCCCGGAGGTGGCGCCGACGAGCGTGACCTCCTCGAACGAGCCTTGCTGGAGCACGTACTCGACCGCCTTTTCGGCATCGGTGCGATCCTCGCTCGAGTCGCGGATCTGGGGAACGTCGCGGAAATGGGCGAGCGTTTCCGGAGTCACCGAGTCGAAGTCCCCGACGATGGCGGCCGGCTTCACGCCGAGTCGGCGGGCCGTGTTCGCGCCCCCATCGGCGCAGACAAAGAGCGCGGATCGGGCGAGCGCCCGACGAAGGATGTCGGCCGCGGGTGGCGTTCCGTTCGCGAGGATGACGGCGTGTGGCATCGCGCTGGTCGCAATCGTGGCTGGTGGTATGCTACATCGCTCGGGAGGATGGCCGCGGCGCCAGCCTAGCACTGGAGGGGAAACGATGGCAAATCGCAGGGAGATCTTGTCGGTTATCGCGATCGCCGGCTTTGCGCTCCTGACGGCGTGCAGTGGTCTCTATCTCGGGTTCGTCTCGCCACGCGCAGGCGCGCGCGGAAAACCGATCCCCCGAGTGCCGGACCAGGGTCCCGTCATTTACCAGATGGCGTCGGTATTCTCGAAACCCAATCGCGTGAGACTTCAGTGGCGCGACGTTCCGGGCGCCACGGGGTACCGGATCAAGGTCCTGAGCGCTAAGGACGATTCCCTTTTCGTGAGCCCCCCGCTCACGAGCAACGCATGGGTCATCCCCAAGGACCTTGGTGCGCGGATGACGCGGCAGACGATCTATCGATGGCAGCTCACCGTTTTCTTCCCGAGTCGCACCGAAGTATCCGATCCGGCCTCCTTCGCGACCCAGTAAACTCCCACTTGACACGCCTTCCCTCCGGCACAATCCTCTTATTAACCGTTAGGGGTGGTCGGAAGAAAACCGGCCTGAGAGCAAACCCTAATAACCTGATCTGGGTCATGCCAGCGTAGGGAAACGGGGACAGTCCGACCTTCCGTACTGTGCCGCGTTCCCTTCGGAGCGCGGCTCGATTGTTTTCGGAAGGATGGTGCCCTCGATGAAGCGTCGCCCCGTCGCGCCCTTTATAGCTGCCGCATTGATTGCCCTTGCCTCGAGCTACGCCGTAGCGGCCACCGGCGCGCCCCTCCTGGGCCGCGTCCTGGACGCGCGGAGCGGAGAGCCGCTTTCGGACGCGAGGGTGCGGATCCTCGCGCCTCCCATGGAAACGGCCACGGGGCGCGATGGAGACTTTTTGTTTTCGAATCTGGCCGGGGGGACCTACGAGCTCGAGGCATCGCGGCTTGGATTCGCGCCGGAGAGGCGGAGCGTGAGCCTGGGCACGGACACGGTCGCGGTCGAGTTTCGTCTCGAGCCCAGACCGGTCCCCGTCCCGCTGGTCGAGGTCACGACCACCCGCGCGACGGAGCGCGGCTCCGCGGTTGCGTTCACCGACCTCGATCGAAAGACGATTCAGGAGCGCTATTGGGCGCAGGACGTGCCGATGCTCCTCGCCGAGACCCCCGGCGTCTATGCCTATTCCGACGCGGGGAACGGAATCGGTTACTCCTACGTCAAGATTCGCGGATTCCCCCAGCGCCGGGTCGCGGTCACGATCAACGGCATTCCCCTCAACGATCCCGAGACGCATGAAGTCTACTGGGTGGACCATCCAGATCTTGTTTCGAGCGGGCAATCGCTTCAGGTACAGCGCGGGGTTGGGAGCGCCCTCTACGGGGCGAGCGCGGTGGGGGGATCCGTCAACCTGGAGACCGTCTCGATCCCGCCGGAGCGGCGGATATCCATCCAGACCGGAGCCGGGAGCTACGACACGAAGCGCTTCTCGCTGGAGTATGAATCCGGACTTCTCGACAACCAGTACTCGCTGACCGGCCGCTACTCGAGGATCGAGTCGCAAGGCTACCGCGAGCTTTCGTGGTCACGGCTCTGGTCCTACTACCTTTCGGCGGCGCGGATCGATCCCTGGATCACGTCGCGGCTCAACCTCTACGGTGGCCCCGAGCAGCTCCACCTCGCGTACTACGGCGTCGATCGTTCCTACCTGGACGGCGCGATCACCGGCAATGCCAAGGAGGACCGGAGACTCAACCCGCTCAACTGGCGAAACGAAACCGACAACTTCTTCGAGCCGCACTATGAGCTGATCCAGGACGTGAAGCTGGGCGAGCGAACGGCCCTCACCTCGTCGGCGTTCTATTTCCCCGGGAAGGGGTACTACGACGATTTCCCGTACGGGCCGCAGAGTTTCGATTCGCGCCGCCTACCGACCTTCGAGGTGGATTCCGATTCGCTCTACCCCGCGAGCTACTACGCCACCGATTCAACCGGCGCCCCGGCGGTGCAACCGGACGGCCGGTTCCTCGTGATCGGCTCAGACATGACGCAGCGGCTCTGGGTCAGGAACCGCCACATGGGATGGGTACCCCGCGCGAGGTACTCCCACGGCAAGGGGGAGCTGACCGTGGGCGGGGAGTGGCGCGAGCACGAGGGCCGGCACTGGGGTGAGCTGACGTGGTCGCAGGCGCTGCCGTTGGGGACGGAGCCGAACCATGTTTTCTACGATTACACCGGCCGGGTCAGGTCTCTCTCTGGATTTGCCCAGGAGGGATACTTGCTCCGGGCCGATCTCAAGCTGACGGGGAGCGTCCAGTGGCGGCAAACGCGGTACGCGATCGGAAAGGACCGCTACTCGGGGTATGACTTCCACCTCACATACTCGTTCCTGAATCCCCGGGTCGGGCTCAACTGGAACGCGACGGAGCGATGGAACGTCTTCGGGAATTACGCTCACACGAAGACCGAGCCCACCTTGAGCGAGATCTACCAGGCGGATGATCCGACGGCGGTGCCGCTCTTTCGCGTCGTGGACGTGGCGAATCATGTCTACGAGGATCCACTCATCCACCCCGAGCTGCTCAGCGACTACGAGACGGGCGTGGGATACCGGAATGGGAATTCCTACCTCAAACTGACCGGATTCAAGCTGGATTTCCGCGACGAGATCGTGCCGAACGGGCAGATCACCAGCCTCGGCGTTCCCATCACGGGAAACGCGGCACGATCCGCGCACGAGGGAGTCGAAGTCGAGGGGGGCTGGGCGCACCCGAGCGGGCTCGAGGTATCCGGGAATGTCTCCCTGAGCCGAAACCGCTTCCGCGACTATCGTGAATACGTGGATTCGACGACGGTGAACGATTTCGGCGGGAACACGATCGCGGGGTTCCCGAGCCGGCTTGCCACCGTGACGCTTGGATACCGCCGCGGAGGCGCGCGCATGGCGCTCACGTTGAATGAAGTAGGCCGCCAGTATCTCGACAACTCGGAGGACAACCGAAAGGACCCGGCGCTCAGAAACGCCCCCGGGTACCAGAAGAAGCTCATCGAGGAGCACGCGGTTCTGAACGGCCTGATCTCCCTCGACTTGAACGGGATCACGAGGCGGCGGCTCCTGGATGCGAGGGCCCTCACACTCGAGATCCGGAGCATGAACCTGACCGATCTCCGGTACGAGACCGCGGGGTACTTCGACCCGGTCTATACGAACCTGCCCTACTTCATCCCCGCCGCCACGCGGAATATCTTCGTGAGCTTGAAGGCGGACTTCTGACCGTACCGCTCCACCCGGTCGATCTCGCGCTCATCGGAGCCTATGCGGGATTTCTCCTCTATGTAGGCGTGCGGCTCTTCGGGGTGGCGGGCCGAGGTCCCATCGAGTATCTGGTCATGGGGCGCACGCTGGCGCTTCCCTCCTTCGTGGCGACGCTCGTTTCCACTTGGTATGGAGGGGTGCTCGGCGTGGGGGAATACTCCTACCGGTACGGCATCTCGAACTGGCTCGTCTTCGGCGTGCCGTATTACCTGGGCGCCGCTCTTTTCGCGATCTTCTTCGCCCGGCGCGCCAGGCGCTCGGAGCTTTTCACGGTCCCCGACCAGCTGGACCGCGCGTACGGCCGCCCCGCGGCGCTCCTCGGGGCGGGAATCATCCAGGTCCTTTCGTCGCCGGCACCGTACGTCCTCATGCTCGGCATCCTGATCCAGATGATCTTCGGCTGGGCCCTCCTGCCGGCTGTGCTCGTGGGGACATTCTTCTCCACGGCCTACTCCTTCCGCGGGGGAATGCGTTCGGTGGTGAACGCCGACAACGTCCAATTCGTTCTCATGTACCTGGGGTTTCTGGTGGCGCTGCCGCTATTGGCTGCCCGATTCGGGGGGCTCGACTTCCTGCGCGGGCACCTTCCCGCGACGCATTTCGTGTGGCACGGGGGGAACACGCCCCAGTACATATTCGTCTGGTATTTCATCGCCCTCCAGACCTTGGTCGAGCCCGCGTTCTACCAGCGCTGCTTCGCCGCGAAGGATGAACGAACCGCACAACGCGGGGTGCTCATCTCGATCGGCTTCTGGATGCTCTTTGATTTTCTCACCACGTTCACCGGCATGTACGCACGCGCGCTCATGCCGGCGCTGTCAAACCCGACCGCCTCCTACCCGGCGCTTGCGATCACCTATCTACCCCCGGTGGTGCAGGGCGTTTTTTACTTGGGCCTTCTTGCGACCGTGATGTCGACGGTGGACGGTTACACCTTTATCGGCGGCGTGAATTTCGGAAGGGACCTGATCTGGCGCTGGCGCCGGGAGCCCGATGAATCGCGAGTGAACCGCTATGCCCAGGTGGGCTTTCTGGTGACCGCGGTCGTCGCGGTCGTGCTCGCCCTGTTTTTCCGCTCCGCCGTGGACCTATGGCACGACGTGGGCTCGGTTGGGGTCCCCGCTCTCCTCGTCACCCTCGCAAGCTCCTACCATCCGCGATGGAGGATGCGCCCGACCGTGGCGACCTGCTGTATCGCGGTGAGCGGGGCGGTGTCCTTGGCCTGGCTGCTGTCGCGATACCGGCCCGGCTCGAGTGGGGCATATTTCCTCACTTTGGAGCCGATCTATGCGGGGCTCATCGTGAGCGCATTGTTTTGGGCACTCGATCGGGTGTGGCGAACAGGGAACGCCGTGGCCCCAAAGGTGACACCTGGCGGCCTCTGACACTGGAGCGGTACACCCCCTCCGCGCCCGACGGTAAGCCCATTCCCTGAGTCCGGGGCCCGTGCTACGCTTCGAGGAGTGGGGATTCCGCTGAAATTCCCAAGGGAGGTTCGCCATGGGAAGAATCGCAGACCTGCTCGCAAAGAAGGGCAACGAGGTATACACGATCGAGAGAACCGCCACCGTCTATGACGCTGTGAAGAAGATGGTGGAGCACAACACCGGGTCGCTTCTCGTGACGCAGGGGGACGAGATTTGCGGCATCATTACCGAGCGGGACTACCTGCGCCACATCGTCCTCGAAGGGCGTACCTCCAAGACGACGCAAGTCCGCGAGATCATGACGAGCCAGGTCATCTGTATCGACCCGAATTACGCCGTTGAAAAATGCATGGCGATCATGACGGCGAAGCGGATCCGCCACCTACCGGTTCTCGAGAAGGGGAAGCTCGTGGGCCTTGTATCGATCGGCGATCTGGTGAAGCAGATCTCGCAAGACCAAAAATACGAGATCAAGTACCTCACGGACTACATCACGGGGAAATATCCCGGATAGCTTCGGCTTCGCCCCCGCCCCTAGCCTACCTTCTCGGTGGCCGCGGGGACCGTGGCGGAGGTGGCTTCGCGCGCCGCCAGGACGCGCAACCGCCGCACCATCCAAAGGGCGCCACCCAACAACACGAGCGCGCTGACAGACGTCGCGACGGGCGCGGAGAAATGATGCGCGATGGTGCCCGACACGAGCGCTCCGATGGGAGCGGTTCCCACGAACATGAGCGTGTAGAGGCTCATCACCCGCCCCCGGAAACGATCCTCGGTCGTTACCTGGATCAACGTATTTGTCGTCGCGATGTAGAGAATGAGGCCGAAGCCCGCGAGGAATCCTGCCGCCACGCTGAGCCACAGCGCTTGCGACCACGCGAACGTTCCCATGCCGATCGCCGCGGTCAGGAGCCCGACGAACAGATTGCGACGCATGGCCCAGCGGTCGAGCTTTCGAGTCATCCAGGCCGCCGATACCAGCGAGCCCAGTCCGAACGCGGAGACGAGGAGGCCGTATCCCTTTGGCCCGGCCTGGAGGATCTCCCGCGCATAGACCGGAAGAAGGATCATGTACTGGAATCCCAGCCCCGCGGTCACCCCCATCAAGGTTAGAAGATTCCGAAGCGGCCGGACGCTCCTCGCGTATCGAATCCCCTCCATCATCGTCTCGACCGCGCGCCTCGCGACGAACCGAACGCCGGGTTTCGGGGGGAGGTCCATGCGCCAGATGCTCCCGATCACCGCGACATAGGAGAGAGCGTTCAGCCAGAAGCAACCGGCTTCGCCCACCGTGGCCAGGAGAATCCCCGCGATCGCGGGCCCCACCACCCGCGCGGTGTTGAACGCCGCGGAGTTGAGCGCGATCGCGTTCGAGAGGTCCTCTTTCCCCGCCAACTCCACGACGAAGGATTGGCGGGCCGGGAGATCGAGCGCGTTGATCGTGCCGAAGACGAACGCGAGCGCGAGGACCATCCAGGGTTGCACGACGCCGGTGCTGACGGCCGCCGCAAGCAGGGCCGCCTGGATCAGAAACGCGGTTTGCGTTGCGAGCAGGAGACGGCGTTTGTCTATCGAATCGACGATCACGCCCGCCCACAGCGAAAGCAGAAGAACCGGCAGGAATTGCGCGAAGCCGAGAAACCCAAGCATGAGCGCCGAGCCGGTCAGGCGGTGCATGAGCCAGCCTTGCGCCACGCTCTGCATCCAGGTTCCGATCAGAGAGATGAGCTGGCCGGTCCAGTAGAGGCGATAATTGCGGTGACCTAACGCGCGGAAGCTGCTTCGAAGGTGGCCGCGGATGGTCGCGAGAGACATGGACCGCTAACGGTACCATGCCTCACGCGGTTCACGCCACGGCGCGGCTCAGGTTTACCTCGTGCGGTTTCCCTCATGGAGCAGCAGGGCGCGTTTCATCGGCAGCCCCAAGCCAAACCCGGTGAGCGAGCCGTCCTGACCGATGACCCGGTGGCAGGGCACGAGAATCGGAACCGGGTTTGCTCCAACGGCGGCGCCCACGGCGCGCGCCGCGCGGGGCCGCCCGATCGAAGCCGCGAGCGCTCCGTAGGAGATCGTCTTCCCGGTGGGAATGGCGCAGAGGCGCTTCCACACCGCCCGTTGAAACGGCGTTCCGTCCAAGTCGAGCACCGTGCGGGACCCTCGAGCGTTACCGGAAGCGTAGGCGTGCAGCGCGGCGGCCGCGCGAGCGAGCTCGGGGGGATAGGAACTGCGGCCGCGATGAATCACGAGTCGAGCACCCTCGCGGATACGGCGAGCGAGCGCGGGATCGCGTCCGGCGCGCGCCGAGGTCACCGGCCCGCGCGCGAGCGGGAATAGCGCCGCGAGACCGCGAGGTGTGGCCGCCACGGCAAACGTCCCCAGACGTGTGCGCACCGTCGCCAGGTCGATCCGTGCTTCGCGGGGGCGAACCACCTTTCCGTGTCGCGCGCCAGAGATCTTGCGTCTCATCTTCGTTCTCCTTTCAAGGATCGCCGCCACGAGGCGGGCGGCAGCCCGGTCCTTCTTCGAAATGCCCGAGTGAATGCGGATATGCTTTGGAACCCGGCCGCGAATCCAACGTCGAGCGTGCCGATCGTTCCTTGGCGGAGCAACGCTTCCGCTCGTTCGGCGCGGAGGTCGGCGAGGGCTCGCATGGGCGTCCGTCCGTCCGCTGCGCGGAACCGTCGCGCGAAATGCGAAGGACTGACCGCGACCGCAGCGGCGATGTCCTTGGCGTAAACCTGGGACTCCAGATGGGCTCCCATGAACTCGAGCGCCTTCGCGGCCATCGCACCATCTGCCTCGGCCGGCCCCCCCCGCAACTCGGGGCGACACCTCTTGCAGGGGCGGTAGCCCGCGCGGGCCGCATCGTTGGGAGAGCGATAGAAGCGGACGTTCTCCCGGCGGGGCTTGCGGCAGGTACAGGACGGTCTGCAGAAGATCCCCGTCGTGCGCACGGCGGTCACGAAACGGCCGTCGTACCGCGAATCGCCCCTGCGGAACGCCGTCCACATGGCTTCCGGGCTCAGCACCCTCGTGTGTTCCATCGTCGCGGCTCTCACGTGGAAAAAGGTACCATCGCCTCCTCCGGCCGTCTCGTCGATTTCGACCGAGTTATCGGTCCCGCTTCCCCCTTCACTCCCGCCCGCGGCCCCGTTAGCATGTGGCCGTGACCACCGACGCCCCTCCCGAGGTCGAGCCGAACGACCTTCCGCCTGAAGAACAACCCATGGGTCCGATACGGCTCGCGCGCCGTGTGTTCGTGGCCTTCATCCTCACCTTCGCGATCGCTCGCAGCATGGCGCTCCTGATGGCCGTAGGATTCATGCATGACTTCTATTTCCGCTTCGGGCAAACCCACGTTCATCACCTGAACTATGGGATTTTCATCCTGAGCGGGGTGGGCGCCTACCTGATCTTCCTCCGTCCGGACAGCCGCGGCATCGCCCGGGCGGCGGTTCTCTATGGCGTCGGGCTCGCGCTAACGTTCGACGAGTTCGGGATGTGGCTTCACCTCGACGACGTCTACTGGCAGCGCGCGAGCTTCGACGCGATGGTTCTGATTGCAGCTATTCTCGGCCTCATCATCGCAGCCCCTACCGCCCGGCGCTTCCGCCTGCGTCATTGGGTTTGGACGTTTGCGGTCACCGTGGCGATTGTGTTTTTCGGAATGCTGCTGATGCAGCCGTTTCAGAGAATTCACCAAAGGCTTGTGCCATTTCTTCGGAGCGGAGTGCGCGTCCCCGCGGCAGGGTCGTCCTTTCCAGATTCCACGCGCGGCCTGCCCGATCAGCCTCCAGCCGGCCCCAGCCAACGGATCAATAGATAGCTTGCAAGGGCGGTCGTCGCCGCCGTGGCGAATCCAACAAGGAACGGGGTCGCGCCGATCCGTTTCATGGCGCTCACGCGCGTGCTGAGACCCACCCCCGCGAGCGCAACGAGGATCAAGAAGCGCGAGACCGCCTGGAGGTCGTGAGAAAGGTCCCTTCCGATGAGCACTCCTGTCCGGGCGATCGCTCCCACCGTGTTGAGGAGGGCGAGGAGCAGAAAGCCGAGCACAAATCCGGGGATGGACTGTCGGACGCGGGTCCAGATCGCGAACGCGTCCCGGGTGGAGCCGCCGCTCGGCCCACGGGTCGCATCCCGGGCGTAGATCAGCCCGATCACCAGAATGACCGCGCCCATGAGCGCGTTCCGTGTGAGCTTCACGGCCGTCGCGACCCTTCCGGCCATATCGCTGTACGCGAAGCCCGTCGCGACTACCTGGGAGGTGTCGTTGACCGCGGTGCCCGCCCAGGTGCCGAAGGCCGCGCTCGAAAGCCCGATCCAGTGTCCCAGCATCGGATAGAGGAATACTGCAGCTGTCCCGAAGAGAGTGTTGGTCGCGACGGCGAACGAAACTTCCTCGTCCTCGGCCCGGATGACCGGCGCCGTCGCCGTGATCGCGGTGTTGCCGCAGACCGCGGTGCCCACGCCGATCAAGGTGGCGAGCCGGCGAGGAACGCCCGCGATGCGGCCCAGAACGTGCGCGACGGTGAGGGCGAGCGTCATCAAGATCACGATCATGACCACGGCCTTCCCGCCGATGGCCACGACCTGCATGAATGAGAATTGGGCTCCGAGGACCACGATGGCCACGCGGAGAAGCGAATGGAAGGAGAACCGGATTCCCGGTGCGAAGAGACGCGGAAGCGCGATCGCGTTTCCGACGATGAGGCCGAGGAGTACCGCGACCACGACCTCGCCGAGTACGGCGGCGGGCTTGGGGGGAAGGAGTCCATGCAGCAGGCGGGCGGTGATCGCGCAGGCCACGGCGAGAAGGAGCCCCGGAGCGTGAGGAAGGAGCCGCGCGCGCGCGCCGGTCATCGCATGATCTTTGGGGGGCTTAATTCCTTCAAGTCCAACAGCGCTAGCCTAGGCTATTTACGGGTGGCTCGCCACCGCGAATCAGGGGCATGAGCATCGGCCTTCCCCTAGGGACCGCGGGTCGATATCATAGGCGGGCCGACCTCTTCGTCCCGACGACGCCAGCGCTGGTTCAACGGAGGCATCTGTGGAGTCGATTGACATCGGTGTAGATGCGCTCAGGGATTGGCTCGAGAGCGGCCGCCCGGTGACGGTGCTCGATATTCGCCCGGCCGTGGAGCGCGAGGAGTGGAGCATTCCCGGAAGTCTCCACCTCGATCCGCACGTGGCGCTGCGCACCAATGCCGCCTCGCCGTTCGCCGGCGTGTCGCTGCCGCCCGGGCAGCCGGTCGTTGCGGTTTGCGCCCGAGGGAACACCAGCCTCTTGGCCGTGCGCGCGCTTCGGGAGCGCGGTGTTCAGGCGCTCTCGCTGAAGGGTGGGATGAAGGCGTGGAGCCTTGCGTGGAATCTCGCGGAGGTGACCCCGATTCGCTCGAACGCGCAGATCATTCAGGTGCGCCGGACGGGAAAGGGCTGTCTCTCCTATATCGTCGGCAGCGGGAGCGAGGCCGCGGTCGTCGATGCATCGGTCGATCCGGACATCTATCTTCGGATCGCGAAGGAGCGGGGATTCACCATCACCCACGTGATCGATACCCACGTTCACGCGGACCATCTCTCGCGCTCGCGGCCGCTCGCCGAGCGAAGTCAGGCGAAGGTCTATCTCCCCGCTCAAGATCGCACCACGTATCCGTTCCTCCCGCTCAAAGAAGGCGACACCATCACGATCGGAGCATCCAAGATCCAGGCGCTCCACACCCCCGGTCACACGCTGGAGAGCACGAGCTATCTGGTCGATGGGCGGGCGCTCTTGACCGGAGACACGCTCTTCCCCGGGGCGGTCGGGCGTCCCGACCTGGCGGCGAACGCAGTCGAGGCGCGGCAGAGGGCGCACACGCTCTATGGAACGCTGCAGCGGATCATCAAGCTGCCGCCCGACACGTGGATTCTTCCATGCCACACGAGCGAGCCTATCCCGTTCGATGGGAAAGCATGCGGAGCGGCGTTGGCCGACGTGATCCGGCAGGTCGAGATGCTGCGCGCAACCGAAGAAGGGTTCGTCGAGACCCTTCTGTCGCGCATTCCCGCCACGCCGCCCCACCACCTCGAGATCGTGCGTCTCAACGAGTCGGGCGCGTTTCCGCAAGGAGACCCCACGGAGCTCGAGGCCGGCGCGAACCGGTGCGCGATTTCCTAGAGTCTTCCTGAGTCGCGAGCGTAGCGTCGAGCTTCCATGGTTGAGATCCACGAGCTGACGCGCCGGTACGGAAACCTCGAGGCGCTCCGCGGGCTCAACCTCAGCATTCTTCCCGGCGAGACATTCGGGCTCCTCGGACCCAACGGCGCCGGGAAATCGACCACGATCAAGATCCTCGCGACCTTGTTGCGCCCGACGTCCGGAACCGCGCGCCTCCTCGGGTATGATCTCGTAGACCAGGCGAACGACCGGCTCTCGCCCACAGAAGCCTCCCGGCGACGCGACCCGCTCGTGGACGCATTCGCTCTTACTGACGACATCGGCCGGCCGATCGGCGGCTACTCGAAGGGCATGAAGCAGAAGGTGCTCTTGATCGCCGCGCTCCAGCATGACCCCGAGATCTTGCTGCTGGATGAGCCTCTGGACGGGCTCGACGTCGCGGCGCAGGAACACCTGAAGGGAATCCTGCGCAAGCACACCGCGGCCGGTAGGACGGTGATCTACTCCTCGCACATCCTTGAGGTGGTCGAGCGGATTTGCGATCGCGTCGGCATCATTCACCGCGGTCGCCTTGTGGCGCTTGGCACGCCACATCAGCTCATCGCAGAAAACGGGCAGTCGAGCTTTGCCGAGCTTTTCCTGAGCCTTACGGGATGAGGCGCCCGACGTGAAGCGCCTCTGGAGGAAACTCGGCGATGGGATGCTGCGCCTCCTGCGCGCCGATCCCGACGTGTTCCGACCGGTCGCACGCGCACACAGGCTCATCACGCACAGAATGGAACGGGTCGCAAGAGGGCGCGCTCGTGGCTTCATGGCTAGGATCCCCCCGGCCTATTTCCTTCGCTTCATGGCCGCGTTCTACGGAACGATCCTCTCCAATGTGTTCGCGTGGTGGGAATCGCGAGTCTTCGGCGCCGCTTTACTCCTGACGTTCGGAGGCCTGTTTCTCATCCTGGTCGTGATCCTCGATTACTACGACGTCCTCGTGAATCGAGACGAATATCTGGTGCTGGCCTCCCATCCCCACGATACGTGGTCGATTCTCCTGGCCAAGATCATGGTCGTGGGCCAAAGCATCCTGGTTCTCGGGGCCTGTTACTTCGTGCCCGGCGCGATTCGAGCGGCGTTTAGCTTTCGATCACCCGTTGCCGGTTTGGGGTTTCTGGTGGGAGCGGCAGGGCTCACGGTCGCGGTCGGCGCGGGAGGAATGCTCATTACAGCCCTTCTTGTCAGGATAGGTGGCCGGGCCGCAATCCAACGCGTGCTGCCGCTCATCCAGGCGGCGTTCGTGCTGAGCGTGATGTTTGGTTCAGGGGCAGGGCGGGTCATGCGCACGATCGCCGTTCCCAAGCTGGCCGAAATCGGCTTTGTGCAGTGGGCCCTTCCGCCGTTCTGGTTCGTCTGGCCGGTCGAGCTGGCGACGGGTCAGGTTTCGGGAGGGACGCTCTTGCGAGCGGGACT
>VBOX01000108.1 GCA_005893265.1 Candidatus Eiseniibacteriota bacterium
CGTTCCCCGTGGCTGAGCCGGAGCCCGCATTGAGCGTGGTTACGGTCATATAGGCCGGGCCGAACATCTTGGAAAACCAGATCGGGTCTCCGTCATCGTCCCTCGCGAATACCCAACGGTCGGCAGTCGACCCCGCGGTCACGAAAAGCGTGTCGATGGAGTCGATCCGCGGAGCCGTGTCCGCCCGGATCTCGATCAAAAACGATTTCTGATCCATCAGCACGCCGTCGCTTGCCCCCACCGTACCGGTGCTCGATCCAGCATCCGAACCGGTCGTGGAAAGATGAACGAGACCCCTAGCCGCGCTCCCCGAGGCGTTGAGGGTCTCCACTGACATGTATGCGGGGCCGGACACCTTGGAAAAGGATAGGGGGTTCCAGTCGGGATCCGTCGCCGTGAGGGTCTGGTCGATCGTCTGGCCCGCCCGTCCGCTCATCCGTGACGGTTGGTACAGGACCGGCGATCCGTTGGGGGTCACGGTGATCTCCAGCGTCAAAGCGTCCGAGAGAACTCCGTCGCTCGCCTTGATCCCGCCGATTTCCGTGCCCTGGTCGACCAAAGCGGGCGCGAGATGCACGTTCCCCGTGGCTGAGCCGGAGCCTGCATTGAGCGTGGTTACGGTCATATAGGCCGGGCCGAACGTCTTGGAAAACCAGATCGGGTCTCCGTCATCGTCGCTCGCGAATAGAGTCTGGTCCGCCGTCGCGCCTTGCCGGAGACGCATCGGTGCGGGCGCGATCAGGACCGGAGCGGCATCGCTCACGGACTGGGCGCGCTCCGAGGGACCTTGCGCAAGCGTGACTTCGTGCACTCGATCCGCGGCGGACAGTGCCGCCTCCGAATGCATGGCCCCTGCGAGGATGAAGAGGAAAAGAAATGCGAGTACGACCGGAATTCGGGCGTACATTGACGACCCTCCCATGAAGGCCTACTTCGTTTCCCCGATGGGGGATCGGATGGGAGGATGCCACCCGCCGATCCTCCCGCTAGCGCAACAAGGAGGAGATCGGGGAAAAGCGAACGACTTGGAACTCGTGGGCGCGATGCGCCGCAGGAACTCCTACAACGATATACCCGTTCGGGCAGTGCTGTCAACGGAACGACCGCGAGTCAGAACCGGATGCCCGGTCCCAGCACAACGACGTAGACCAGAAGCACCGCCGCGGACGCCACGATCCAGCCCCAGCGGCGCGGCAACGCGAGCTCCACGGAACCCGGTCGGCTGAAGCGCGGGCTCCATAGCCTCCGCATCATCCACAATAACCCCGAGGCGCCGCCCAGCGTGGACGCGGCCGCGGAGACGAGAACGAAGATGAAGCCCTGCGGGTTTAGGATGCCCGCCGCACAGATGACGACCGCTCCAGTGAGGTAGGAGACCAGCGTGATGCGGCTCGCTCGGGCGACGAGCGCTTCACCGGGGGGCCCCGCGATCCGGCCGAACTCGGCCACCGCGACGATCGCCGACAGGAGGTACAGCGCCGCACCCGTCAGCGCGAGCAGCACGCGCCACAACCACGCGGGCTGGAGTCCCTTGGTGACGATAGCGAGGTCGCCGATGCCGCCTACGCCGGAGAACAGAAGGTAGCCGGTGGCCATGAACATGCCGAGAGTCGTGACCAGCCACAGAAAGTAGCGGCCCGGCCCCGGCACGCCCTTCATTCCCCGCAGGGCGATCAGGCCGGCGAGGCCGGTGATTAGGTTGACGATGGGCCCGCCCGCGGCGATGAATCGTGACCGGAGGTCGCTCAATCCCGCGGAATCGTAGTCGAAGTAAACCGCCGTGAGCGACAGCGGCTTGCCGCCCACGAGCAGGCACGCGCCACCGTGCCCAAGACCTTCGTGGAGGACGTTCGAAGCGATGAACGCCAGCGCTGAAACAGCGACCACCGTGAGCACATCCGTTGGAACGGTGCGAGTCGCGGCGTGTCCTGCAGGAGCCGTGGGCAAGGACCCTCCGTGCCACTCTGGGCTCATAGGAAGATGCTCCGGGGAAATGCTGAGATCAAGTCTTTGCAGGCATCGACTCCGACGGAACCGCCTGAAGGGATCCGCTAGCTAGAACACCCTGGAGCCTAGCGACACCTTACTCGTGCTCCACCGGAACTCGAACGAACGTCCAGTGTGCTACCGCACGAGATTTCTTGGTCCGGGCCGGCGAGAACTTCCAATGTTGCAGGGCCTCTTCAGCGGCCTTCGCTGTCTCCGCACTGATCTTGGCCCTCCCACCGGGTTCGAGCATTCGAGATGAAAGTAGCCTGCCATCACGACCCACGAAAACAACGAATGGGACTTCTTTGAGCTCAGAGGGACACTGGGAGCACTTGACCGGCTGCTGCTCGATCACGGTCGGACCTTCTTTGATATCGGTTAGCGCCACTTCCTCGGGGGCGTCAATCGGGACGAGGTAGAACCCCCCATACCGGAAGCGCTGCCCATTTCGCACTGTCTCCATTCGTACCGGTCTCGGACCCTCGAAGGTGATGGTTTTTCCGGTAATCACCACAGGGAGGTTCATTTCGATTTCAACTACCTGATTGGGATCCACCTGAACGGACAGGAGCACTCCAACAGCAGTCGAGTAGGGTTCGGTCCCTCGAATACGAACCGACCACTGGTTGTCCCGAGGCCCTCTCCAGAATATGGACGGATGGCCCGAATGCTCACGATCACCCTCCACCCATTCAAGACCCTTGCCGATCGTGACGGTGGCTTTCCCGAGAGCGTGTGCGGGCCCCTGGCCGGTCATGTTCAGAAGGATACGGAAAGGATCCTTCGGCCCTCCGGATTCAATAACTTGCGGGAAGATCGAGAACGATGGGGCACCCTCGTAGTGGTTCCCTGAAGCACCAGCCTGAAGTGGCGCCAACCAGATAGCCAGAGACGCCGCTATTGCAAAACTGACATTTCGGTCGCGCATGATCATCTCAGCAGTGTGACGCGTTCCGACCTCGTCGGTGCTCCGCCTTCGCCCGACTCACTCGTCCTTACTTAGCAGCACTTCCCAGAGTTCGATGGTAAGAGTTGTGAGCAGCCCCAAACGCATCCAGGGGTCCTCTGCCAGACGAGCCCTCATCGCCTGCTCGCTGACGGACTTGATGATCAGTCGAGCCTTGTGGGTTGACCCATCCTTGAGCGGACCGCCAAGAATGACGAACCCTTCGTCGACGAGGGAGTTCATGAATGCAGCGTGCTCTGCCCACTTCTCTTGGTCACGCATCGAACACGCGGGGTTCCATGCCGGGCCCTGCTCATTGATGACCACGAAGTAGGCCATTCACTTATCCCTTCGATCACATCTCTGCGAGAATCGGGGGCACAGAGAGCCAGAGATCAAGAGAGCCGGATTGTGGCGGAAGTGCCGTGCCAGGGCAAGAGCTCGGGACCAGCAAACCCAGTTCGAAGAAACGCCCCCGGGCGCCCAAATCCGCGCGTACTTCTGCCCCGAGAGGTGCCCAGGACGGGGATTTCTGCACCCGAGCGGCTCAAACTACGAGTATTTCTGCACCGACGCGAGCGTCGAACCACCCGGCACCCACCGGTCACGGACATGCCCGAGCCTATCACGATCGATAAATCAAGTAGAATTCGGATGCCCAGACCAGAACACAAACCGAGCAAACCATCAGTGGGAGGGCCAAGTGCCACCCCCTCAATTTCCGAGTTCTGAGGCGGGCCTGAGCTATGGCTTCCCCCGCGAATCCCGCAAGAAACGGCATCAATGGTAACCGGAATCGGCTTCCACCAAAGAATACGATCGTTGAGACGAGTATTGCCGCGAGCAGTGAGTAAAAGACAGTCCCGAACAGGTCAGGTTCGCGGGTTGAGAGCCCGAACGTTCCGAGAATTAGCAGCAGGGCAGATGGCAGACTGACCAGGAGATGGACCCAGATTGGCACGCTCCGGAACCTTTCCTTGAAGCGGAGGCCACTTGTCGCGGCCGCATCGGAAAAATTGCCAACCGCCAACTCTCCATCCGAGCTCATTAGAAGGAGTACCTTCTTAACTACTGTCTGTGCCGCTTGCCAGGGATTCTCTCGAATGTACTGCAGCGCCATTCGGGTAGCCGCACTGTCAGCGCTCGTCTCGCTACTGCCAGACGACGGCGCAGCCACGCGGGAGTACCCTCCGGTTGCTTGCGGGTTGTTCCCTATCAGCAAATTTATGCCCGTACTTGTTGTTAGTGCCGGGGATCGCAACTCAACAATATTGCGGCCAAGCCAGAGTGCAACCGGGAGACACGCCCATGTCAAGAGGGCGAGGTATTTCCGGCACGATTTCATTCGGGCGAGCGTGAATACGAGAATCGCTGTGAAGATAAGGGTCATGGGCTTGATTAGGACCAGTCCTCCTAGAACGAGACCAGCTGCAAAGGGGGATTTGTTCTCTTTGGCACAACTACGGGACAGCAAATACACAAATAGAACCAAGAGGAATGCAAAGATTGTCTCGGAGAACATCTGCCCCGAGAACAACATGGCCGGAATGAATACAGCCCACATCAAGCCGGCATATAGACCAGCTAGACGATCCCGGACGGCAAAGAGGCGATAGAGCAGGAGTGCCGTTAAAGAGTCGCATACCGATTGAAGCAGTCTTATGGCGATGGGACTTCGTCCGAAGATCACATAGCCTAGACCCACGATGGCAGGGTAACCAATCGGGCGATACGCGGTCGGGTGTCCATGGATTTGGTAGGTACCGTTCTTCGCAAGCGACCAAGCGAGCTCGTCATAATCAAGCTCGTCGGAGGTGAGAGGCCTCGGATGTAGGAGAACGAAACCAACGCGCAGAAGGAAGGCGACCGCTAAGATCGCGAATGGTGCCCACGTTGGCACGACACGTGCCTTTGCGATCATCATTGATGCGAAATCTCGGATTGAGGGCGTCTCCGCCGGGTTCCGGCGCCGAATGAGGTTTTTATAATCATCTCCTTCTCCTGCCAGCCGGGCGCATTTTGCCCCGACGAATGGCAAGGCTGAAAGACGGCGAGGGCTGACCGGATCCGTGGCACGTGTACCTCCAGAGGTCCAGCGCTTGGTCTTCTAGTGGGGAGGCCAGGAGCCTACTCCTCGAGTGTCGCAGGTACTAGCTCTTCGCGCGTGGTCCGACATTCGTCTTTCGTATAAAAGACGATTGTGCGGGCACGCTGGCGATGCGCAGAACCTCCGGGATCGGCATCGGGCGGCCCCCGATGACGGAGCGCAGTGTCCTCCCGTCGACCAGCTCCATCGAGATGAACGTGACACCTTCGGCCTCGTCGATCTCGTGGATGGCGGCGATATTCGGGTGGGTGACGGCGGCCGCGGCGCGCGCCTCGCGCAGGAGACGCTGGCGGCGCTCGGGATCGGCCGTCAGCTCCGGCGGTAGGAGCTTCAGGGCGATGTGCCGGCCGTGCTTGGTGTCGAGGGCCTTCCAGACCGCACCCATTCCGCCTGCGCCGATCTTCGCGACGAGGCAGTAATGAGACAGCGTCTGGCCCGGTTGAGTGGCCGGGATAGGAGCCCCATCTCTGTCGACCTTGGGAGTCGGGCAAACTCCCGGAGTTATCCCGTACACTCCAGAGGATATCATGAGAGGTTTCGAGTGTCCTGTTGGACCCCGCGACAATCGCGGTGCCCCGAACGGATCCGCTGACCGCCCGGTGAAGCCGCGCGCGTCGATCGATCCGAGAGCCAGAGATAGAGAGAGCCGCATTGTGGCGGGTGTCCCGAGTGGCGCGCAGCAGCCGGCCGCCTGGCCAGGCCCTGGAATGGCAGCGCGTGGGCGCCAGCGGGCCGCCTTGCACCCGAATATCGCATACCGACGCCACAAGGCACGAAGCCCCGGCGCGCTCGTGCACCGGGGCCCCTATCTCCACCGCGAACCCTAGAGTTCGCGTTTCAGTGATCTGGCTCCCCGAACGTAACCCTGTCGCTGTCAGACGTTGCCTGACACAAAATTCCGATATGCGCCGATGTGCCTCCGCAGGCACTCCTTCGTAGGATTCTCGCCCAGATCTCGGTCATGCCTCCGGAATTCGGCATGGTGGTCGCCGACTTCATCGGGAACCCGGGCGGTGGCTAGGCGGCGGTCCAGACACCTTGACGTTCCACAACGCCCCGCGAGCGGTTCTCGTTGGTTGCGCGCCGCAAGTTGGTAACGCACCCCGGTGGAAACATCTCTCCAGCTCGCGCATTTATGGCGTACTGGAAAGGAGGTGAACAAGGAGAGCACCCGTGTGAAGTGATGCGCAAGAGTGCATCGGGCCGTTGCCACAACGCGAGCCGGCAACAACTCGAAAGGTCGACCTGTGACACTGACAATTCCGTGAGGAGGTTCCCCATGTCGAGAATGCTCGGACTGTTCACGTTTGCGGCTCTCTCTGGAACGCTGTTCATCGCTGCTGGTCCTGCGGACGCTACCCACTCTTGGAACGGTTACCACTGGAGTCGGGTCAGCAACCCGATCACCATCGCGCTTGGTAATAACCTCTCAGCCAACTGGACCCCTTATCTGACCACGGCGGCGTCGGACTGGAGCATCACGTCCGGCGCCTGCAACAACCCCCAGAATCCAATACGGTGCACCGTCGTGGCAGGCGGCAGCAGTGGCAGGAAGTGCAGGCCCAGCGCGGGACGGGTCGAGGTGTGCAACGGGACCTACGGCAACAACGGATGGCTCGGCATCGCCCAAATCTGGATCAATGGTGTTCACATCACGCAGGGCACAGTCAAAGTGAACGACACTTATTTCAACACGCCCCAATACAATACGCCCGCCTGGCACAGCTTTGTGATGGACCAGGAAGTCGGGCACGAGTTCGGTCTCGCCCACCAGGACGAGAACTTCAACAACGCCGATTTGCTTGATGCCTGCGGTAGAGGCTCGTGCATGGACTATTCGGCGGACCCCAGCAACAACACCACGCCGAACCAACACGATTACGACGAGCTTGTGATCATCTACAATCACGCGGACGCTGCCGCCGTTGTCGCCAACGCCCCCGTCACGTCGGGTCAGGATCTGGATGAAGATACGGCAGGTCCCAATGCGTGGGGGAACCCCGTCCATTTCGAGAACGGTCGTGCGGATGTCTACGAGCGAGATCTCGGCAGTGGAAACAAGGTGCTGACGCGCGTGATTTGGGCGCAGTAGCGCAAGTAAAATCAAATTCGGCTCGCGTTCGGAGGGCTCCGACTCAAAGTCGGAGCCTTCCGTGTCCTCGAGCGTATTCGGCACTTCATCCCGGCGAGGTTCAGATTCAAGGGCGCGTTTGCGGTAGTGGTAACTCTCCTGTTGTTCCCATCCAGCCTGCGCACGCCAGACTTGGGCCCGACAAACCGACATTCGTCTTTCGTATAAAAGATGATCCTGGGCACAAGGATCTCGGCTTTCGGGACAAGTCAAGCTAAGGAACCGGCATCCCTGCGGCAGTTTTGGCGGCTAAAACAGCGGCATCCGGGACCGGCGCGAAATCGCGGTCGCGCCAAGTACGCGACGGAGCCAGGAATTACCCGCGTTCGGCGATCCCGCGGGTGCGGCATTGCACTTCCCAGAGGGAGAAAAGTGCCACATAAACGCCCCCAGGCGCCCAAAACGGGCGGCATTTCTGCACCGAAGCCCTGCCAAACGCGAGTATTTCTGCACCCGCGCACGAGCCGTCGAACGTCCGACGCTGTCGGCACGCCGACGCCCCATCCCGATTTCAGTTCTTCCCTAGAGGCCAAACTGCTACCGGCGGGGGGTGAATCGGGTATCCTTCCTGCGCTCTCCGGGGTCCGCCAGCTCGGAGTAGCGACATGACCCCCATAACTCCCCCATGGATGGGGAGCGGACCCCCGCGGGCGAATCGAAGGGTGGCCCGAACATCGGCCGCCCTTCTTGTAATTTATCCAAGAGAGGCTCAGATGAAGGGCACGTTCGGGGTAGTGCTAATTCTCCTGTTGCTCCCATCCGTGACCTTCGCTCATCGGGACGATTATCTGGACGAGACCTTCGTCTACCTCACCCTGGGTCGGCACGAGTTCGAAATCGAGGGATGGGCAGAGGCACGCCGCGGTGCGGACCACCGGACGGTCGGCTGGTATACCGGCGCCTTCGAGTACGGGCTCTCTTCGCACTGGATGGCCGATGCAGCCGCGCAGATACTCCACCGGGGTGATGGCTTTCAGTTTGGGCGGCTGCGCGTCGAAACCCGCGCCCGATTCGCCGAGGAGGGAAAGTGGCCCCTGGGCGTCGCCGCATCGACGGAGTACGAGCACGAGACGCGGGCTTCCACGGGGGTAGAGAGCGAAGATGTTCTCACCCCTCGCCTCGTACTCTCACGCGACCTCTCGCGTGAGCTCAACACCACCCTGAACCTCGATTTTCCCATCAGACTCTCATGCGAGCGGGAGATGACTTTCGCCTACGCTCTAGGCGTCCGCTACCCGGCGGAGACCGTCGTGCGCGTGGGCACCGAGCTCAAGGGGGATCCCTCCGAGCACACGGCGACGGTCTTCCCTCAAGCCTGGTTCGCTCTTCCCAAGCGGCTAACGCTGAAGTTCGGCACGGGGATCGGCCTCACGTCCCGGACCGACCGTTGGGTCGCACGGGCCGTGGCCGAGATCGAATTGTAGGTCGGACGTGTCGGAGCGCCGACCGCGTCGGACGTCTGAAGGCGTCCCGCGGCGAGGTCGAGTGATTTCTGCGAACTGGAGGAGAGATGCGAGACCAATCTTCGAGGCCGCACGTGGGCGTGGCTGGGATGAGAACCGGCCTTTCGGTGCTGTACGTTGCGGCGGCCCGTGCGGTCGTCTGCCTGGCACTCTTCGGCGTCCCCTACCGAGCCCAAGCCCAAAGCGATGCGCCGGCGCAATCGGTACATCCTGAACTTCGATGGCGGATCGAGGCGCCACTCCTCGCGGCCGGCGCGGCGCTCCTCGTTGTCGGGAAGAATTTGAGCGTCAGCCGCAAGTCCGTCCCGCCCGAGGGCCTCGACCCCAGCGATGTCCAATGGTCTTTCGACCGGGGAGTCATCGGCGAACGCAGCACGCGCGCCGATACTCAGAGCGACTATTTCCGGGACGCGGCCCTGGCCTATCCCATGACGCTCGCGTTTGCCTCCCAGCCTTCCAGGACGCGTGTGAGCAGTACCCTTCGACGTTCACTCATGTACGGCGAGGCGCTTTTGGTCGCGGAGGGACTATCCAAGGTCATAAAGGGCTCCGCTGACCGTCCACGGCCGTTCACCTACCTTCCGGCAAATCAGCGGCCAAACAATCCCGCGTACGATGTCGCTGCCGATTATGCCTTCCAGTCGATGCCTTCGGGACATGCGATCAGCACGTTCTGCGCCGCCGGCTTTGCAATGACCGACCACCTCATCTCACGGCCAGATGCGAGTTGGAAAGAGCGCGTTGGAGGTGCATTTGTGGGTGGGTTCCTGGCGGGCACGACGGCGGGCTTGCGCATCGAGGCCGGGCAGCACTTCCCCTCCGACACGATCGCCGGCGGGCTCATCGGCACCGCTACGGGCGTGGCGGTACCGCTCGTGCATTATTACATCGGCCCCGCGGACCGACGGACCGCGCTGCCGTCGGGGCGTGCCTGGCGGCAGGCGATACTTGGCGAAACCGTCGGAATCGCCGTTGGTATCCTCGTCGCGGAAACCTACTGATGTGCACGCGGGCCGTCGCCGAGGATAGTCTGAGTGTCATGCTCCGCCATCGAACCGAGTGTCCCTGATGTCGAACGACCGAACCGATGCCCCGGGTTGGCCCGGCATGCCGGCCCGATGGACGTCGAGCGCCAAGAGCGGTGTGGGAACCGCCATTGGCTCGAAAGGCGGGGTCTGGTTCACGGTGAGCCACGGAATCCTCAACGAGGTGTACTACCCCCGCCTGGATCAAGCCTGCACACGCGACCTGGGCTTCATCGTTACGGACGGCAGAGGGTTTTTCTCCGAGGAGAAGCGCCACGCACGGCATGAAATTGTCGCCATTGCTGATGGGGTCCCCGCATTTCGCGTGACCAATACTTGCGACGAGCAGCGGTACCGTATTGAAAAGGAGATTCTGGCCGACCCGAGGCGCGAGGTCGTGCTCCAGCAGGTCCGCCTCACGCCACTCCGCGGGACACTCGCCGACTATCGTCTCTTTGCGCTCCTCGCTCCGCATGTAGGCAATTCCGGCGGCGGCAACACCGCCTGGGTGGGCGACGTCAAAGGCACGCCGATGCTCTTTGCCGAGCGGGACGGAACGGCGTTGGCGCTGGCTTGTTCCGCGTCCTGGTCGAGGCGGTCGGCCGGGTTTGTCGGCGCCTCCGACGGTTGGCGTGACCTCGTCGAGCACGGCCGGATGGAGTGGAGCTTTGAGCGAGCCGAGAACGGCAACGTCGCGCTCACGGGCGAGATCGATCTCGCAGCATCGGCGGGCGCCTTCGTGCTCGCGCTCGGCTTCGGCCGTACGTTCGGCGAGGCGGCCCACCGCGCCGCCGCGAGCCTGCTGGATGGCTTCGATCGCGCGGCTTCCGAGTATTGCAATGGTTGGAGGGAGTGGCAACGGACGCTGCGCCCTCTGCAACGCGCGGGGCGGGGCCACCGGGACCTCTACCGGGTCTCCACGGCCATACTGCGGACCCACGAGTCGGATCAATTTCCCGGAGGGATCATCGCCAGCCTTTCGATTCCGTGGGGGTTCTCCAAGGGCGACGGCGATCTCGGCGGTTACCATCTCGTCTGGCCCCGCGACCTCGTCGAGAGTGCGGGCGCTCTGCTCGCGGCCGGTGCTCGCGATGCCGTGAACCGGGTGCTCACCTACCTCGCGGTCACGCAGGAAGCCGACGGGCACTGGCCGCAGAACATGTGGCTCGATGGCACGCCGTACTGGAACGGTGTCCAGATGGATGAGACCGGGCTTCCGATCCTCCTCGTGGATCTCGCGCATCGAGAGGGCGTGCTCGACAAAGGCGAGTTGGTTCAATTATGGCCAATGGTCCGGCGTGCGGTGGAATTCCTCGTACGAAACGGACCGGTCACGCAGCAGGATCGCTGGGAGGAGGATCCAGGCTATTCACCGTTCACGCTGGCGGTCGAGGTCGCCGCGCTCTTGTGCGCCGCCGACCTCGCGGAGGTGCACGAGCCGGGCATCGCGGCCTATCTTCGGGAGACGGCCGACGCATGGAACTCAGGGATCGAGCGCTGGACCTACGTCACGGACACCGAGCTCGCCCGCCGAGTCGGCGTCGACGGCTATTACGTCCGTATTGCTCCGCCCGAAGAGGCCCGGTTCGGGCTGCGGGCCGCCGACGACCGGCGCATCACCAACACGGTCCAAGTAATCGACGCGCTCCTCAAGGTTGAGACACCGGGCGGTCCTGTCTGGCGTCGCTACAACGGGGACGGCTACGGCGAACACGAGGACGGGGAACCGTTCGACGGCACGGGCACGGGCCGACCGTGGCCGCTACTCACCGCAGAGCGTGCTCACTATGAGCTCGCGGCGGGCAGGCCGGCCGAGGCCGAAGCGCTGCGGGACGCACTCTCGTCGTTCGCCAACGAAGGCGGGCTGCTACCCGAGCAAGTCTGGGATGCCACGGATATCCCCGAACGGGAGCTTTTCTTTGGAAGGCCGTCGGGTTCGGCGATGCCTCTCGTTTGGGCGCACGCCGAGTATGTGAGACTCTGTCGTTCCCTTGCCGACGGGCGGGTCTTTGACACGCCCCCGCAGCCGGTACAGCGCTACCAGGTCGGAAAGATCGAATCGCCGTATGCCGTTTGGCGATTCAACCATAAGTGCCGGGCCATTCCAGCCGGCAGGATCCTGCGGATCGAGGTCCTTCAGCCCGCGGTCGTCCACTGGAGCCTCGACGGGTGGCGAACCGCTCTCGATTCCAATACGCGCGACACGGGTATCGGGCTCCATGTGGCCGATCTCCCTTCCGACAGACTTCCGGTCGGAGCCGGGCTGCTCTTTACGTTTCGATGGCCCCTCGCCGGCCGATGGGAGGGCATTGACTTCGCGGTGACGGTCGAATGACAACCTTGAAGAGGAAGGGCGAAATCCTCGAGGCCTTGCCCTAGTGCGGCGCGTTCCATGCGCGGCGACGCCTTCCGCACCTACAAGCCGGAGACTGACATCACGCTCCAGAGTGAGAAACGGAGCCCCGGGCGACCCCCGGCCGGGGGGTGACACTAAGAAGAGAGCCGGAGATCAAGAGAGCCGCATTCTGGCGGGTGTCACAGGTTGGGCGCAAGGCCCCGGACACCAACGCCCCGAAGCACGGAGCCCCGGCGCGTTTCCGCACCGGGGCCACCTATCTCCACCGCGAACCCAAGAGTTCGCGTTTCAGTGATCTGGCTCCCCGAACGTAACCCTCTTCGGACCGGACTATGCGCCCCCCTTCGTCCCGATGACCTCCACCTGCGCAACGCTCAGTGTCCCGGGGTCGTCGCACCCGCGGCGCGGCTCAAATCGCCCCCAAATCGATAGTTAATTCGTATAATCGGCTCGTGCTTGGA
>VBOX01000109.1 GCA_005893265.1 Candidatus Eiseniibacteriota bacterium
CGGGGCTGATCGCGTAGGATCGAGCAGTAATGAGCCCCGGCGTGAACAGTGGGTGGCGTCGTCCCCAGTATCTCTTGCCGATCGCTGCCGCGATCGCACTTGCCATACCCTGTTTCAGCTTCGTCTACCTGTTCGACGATTTCGATTTCCTTGGACGTGCGCAGACCTTCCGCCTGAGCGACCTCCTTCCGGATCCGCATTCGCTCTTCTATCGTCCGCTCTCCCGTGAGGTCTACTTCGGAGTACTCCATCTCGGTCACTTGGACGCTCCTTTAGCGCTGCATCTCTTCAATTCGGTCCTCCTAGCGGCTGGGGTCGCTCTTCTCATGATTCTAGCGTCCAGGCTTCTAGGACCCAGGGCAGGCGTGGTCGCCGGGCTATCATTCGCGAGCTTGGGCTCGGTACCTCTCCTCGTGGGGTGGGCAAGCGGAGTTCAAGATCTGATGGCGATCGACCTGGCCCTCGTAGCATTCCTTCTTCAACTCGAGGGCCGCTCTATTTTCGCCGCATTGGCGATAGGCGGCGCAATCCTCTCGAAGGAAACGGCCGTGGCGCTCGTTCCTGCCCTTGCGCTGCAGAACTCGATACTTCGGCGGGAGCGTCCATCACTGGGGGACGTCCTGCCCTATGGGGTTCTCGTGCCCGCGTGGGTGGCGATCCACCCGGGCCTTCGCCTTCTCTTCGAGCGCCGCTTTCTAGGCGGGGGGGCGGGGTACCTCGGTCTTGATAATCCGGACATGGCGGGTTCGGCGTTGCGAAGCATTCTGACTCTTGCGAATCTCCCGGTCGCAGGAGTCTCGGTCGAATGGGCAAGCACCAGATTGGTTGCGCTGACTCTCGGGTCAGCTGCAGCCGCGTTCGCGCTCATCGCTCTCAATTCTCGTGACGCGAACTCCCTGCCAGTGGAGGTGGACTATCCGGCTGGCCGCGTCTTGATTCTCGCCGCCCTTCTTGTGCTGTTACCTGTTCTTCTAACCGTATCTCTGGTGAGATACTGGGCACCGTACTACATGTGCCTGCCGGGAATCGGAAGTTCCCTCATCGGTGCGACCCTGCTCAGGAATCAGCCGCGGAGACACCTGCTCCCCATAATGATCGCTTTCATGGCATTCGGGGTCGTCAGCCGCGGGGCCGGATTGGACCCATCGGTCACGACCGAACGGAATCTGGAGAGGACCAGCAAAGCTCTTCGCCAGGTCGAGGCAGGGTTCAAACGCCTCTACCCGTCGCTGACGCCGGGTTCGACCGCGTATGTGTTCGCGCAGACACACGGAATCGAAGGCGTCTACGCGCACATGTACCGGTTCCAGGCTCTCCGGGTCTGGTATCAGGACCCATCGCTGCTCACCACCAAACCCCAAAAGTGGAAACCCGGACCTCGGAACGAGTACCTCTTCTGGATCGCGCCCAATCTCGATATCGCGGAGATCGATCCCATGAGACTACGTGTGCGATCGAGCGGTGCCCGACCGGCGTACTACCAGTACCAGAAGACCGTCCGCGCCTATGCTTTCGGCCTTGCCGCTTCCGGCCAGACACTTCGGGCGGCCCAGATCCTGACCCGCATGCCGGAGCCGAATGCAGCGGTATGGGGATTGGACGCGCGTATCGCGGCGATGCTCCTGCTGGCCGACGGAAGGGTCGAATTCGCGAGGGATTTGCTCGCCCACGTTCCCAACATGAACCGGGAGGATGCGCTGAGCGCGCTAACCGGCGTACTCGCAGAGTCTCCTCTGAGTCGTAACCTCGACGAGGTGGCGCTCGCTGCTTTCGGAATCGAGCTTACTGATACGGACGCATTGAGGTATTTGATGCACTGGTTCGCCGCGCGTGGCTACGATGACGCGGCGGTGCGTTTTGCGCAGAGGCTTCTGCGCTCTTTGCCCGGTGACCCCGAAGCCGACGCCCTTCTCCGCCAACTATCAGAAAAGCAGCAACGCGACCGGCTGACTCCACGCGCGGAGGTGGATTCTCTATGAATAGCTACGCTGTCCCGACGGCGCTCGGCGGAATCCAGATACGCTCGCGGCGCTGTTCGACAGGGGTGAAATCTGATATTCTTTAGTAGGTTAAGGCGAGGTCGAAGCCTCCCGGCAGGTAAATAGATCCGACTGGGCGGGGCTTGGGTAAGCACGCGTTCCTCGAGCCGCCTCCTGTCAGGAGCCGGAGGCACTCGCCGCACAGTTTGAGGTGTAGATCCCCCCTAACCCAGACCGCATCCCCCCTGACCCATTGCCGGAGAGAAAAGTTATTCGTTGCGTCCTGGCCAACTTGTGCGCTGTGCCCGCTCAACCTTCGAACACCTTCCACGCATGACGCTCCGTTGTGTCACGTTCTTTGCGCTCTTCGTAGTCTCCCTGTTATTCCAGCCGCACCCTGGTAGGGCCCAAGACGAGTTTCTGATCAACGACGATCGGCTGCCGCGGGCGCAATTCGGACCTCGTTCCGCGCTCGGCCCCACGGGCGCGCTTGTGATCGTTTGGTCCGACGGGCGGAACGGCGCCGACACGTTCATTGACTACGACATCTACGCGCTGACCATCCGCGATCCGCTCGCTCTGGGATCCACGGTGAATCGTCGGATCAACGACGATGTCGCCGCCGCCATCCAGGGTCTGCCCGACATCGCCTCGAGTCCAGCGGGCACGATCTTCTGCGTCTGGGAGGACAGCCGCGCGGGGAACCAGGATATCTTCGGATCGGCCCTGGATTCGTTGGGGTTCAGGACGACGCCCAATCTCCGCATCAACGACGACTCCGGCTTCACCGAGCAGAGAAACCCTCGAACCGCCGCCGTGGGGTCGGATCGATACCTTGTCGTCTGGGGGGATCAACGAACGGGACAATCCGACATCTATGGCTCCTACCGGAACGTGAACGGTGGTCCCCTCGGCCCCAACTTCCTCATCACGCCGGATCCGGTGACGGGAGGGAGTTTTCAGGGCGAGCCGGCGGTGGCGACGAACGGCAGCGGCTTGACTCTGGTGGTCTGGCTGGACGGGAGGGAAGGCGGGACCGTCTTCGGTGCGACCCTCGACATCTATGGGCAGTGGATCGACGCCGCGGGCAATCTGGTCGGAGGAAACTTCAAGGTCAATTCCACCTCCGCCGCACAGCCACAGCAGGACGCGTCCCCGGCCGTCGCCGCGGATCCGGCCCTCGGGTTCGTCGTCACGTGGATCGATAGAAGACTTGGCACCTCGGTCGATCCCGGGGACGTCTTCGCGCAGCGATTCGGTCCCGATCGCTCGCTCATCGGGCCGAACGTGCGGGTTAACGACGACCCGCTGGGGCGGAATCAGAAGAACGTCCGGGCCGCGTCCGGTCCGGGCGCCGCGTACTTGTTCTGGGAGGACCAGCGCGACGCGTTCGGTCTCGATTCCAATGTCGAGTCGGCCCGGGTCCCCTACGACAGCTCAGCGCCAAGCGGCAATTTCCGGGTGAACGCGAGTACGCCGGGAAGGCAGGGGACTCCCAGCGCAATTTGGGACGGGCGTGACGCGTTCCTCGTCGCATGGGAGGACACGCGCAACGGTATCACCCCGGATATCTACGCGATCTCGCTCCTTCCGAGCGGATTGAGGCGCGGACTCGACGCGCAGCTGAACGACGACGCCGCGCGAAATGACCAGTGGCTCCCCCGTCTGGGCCACGGTTTCGGGGAATACCTTCTCACGTGGATCGACCGGCGAAACCAATCGAACGACCTCTTCGGGCAATGGGTGGGTGCGGACGGCGGACGCGAGGGTACCAACGTGTTTCTTTATCACGATTCGCAAACCAGTCGCCCCGTCGCGAGCAACGCCGCGGTTTCCTCCAGCGGCTCGGCTCTCGTCGCGGCGCAAGTGACGCGAGAGTCGGACGCAGGGGAAATTCGAGGTTTCTTCTTCCTGTCTCGCGGGAGCGCTCCCGCCTGGACCTTTTGGATCAGCGACTCCCTCCAAAGCTCACAGGCCAACCCCGTGGTCGCGACTCGCGCCGGTGAGTTCGCGGTGGCTTGGATCGATTCGCGCGAGGCGGTCCCGAGGATCTATGGTCAGCGGATCTCGGCGACCGGGGCGCGTCTCGGGGTGAACCATGCCTTGCTCTCGGCGGAACCCTTGGATCCACCATTCGATTTCGATCTCGTCGCGGACGACTTCGGGGGAGGTTTTTGGCTCCTCTACGCCGAAGGTGTGTCGGCGGACCAGAGACTTTGGGTCGAGCATCTCGACGCGTTCCTCAATCCGGACAGCGCGCCCGCGGAGGTAGGGTCCGGGTACCCGGGACCGAGGCAGGATCCCAGGATCGCCGCGTCCTCCGAGGACGGACACCTGGAGGTGGTCTGGCAGGGCGTGAACGCGTCGGGCCTGGGAGCCGTCTACCAACTCGCGCTGACGCCGAGCCTCTCGCCGCTCGGCCCTGTGCTGGAGCTTGGGGACCCCGCCTATTCGGGCGCCCGGACGCAACCAGCCATCGTCGCGCTCGATTCACGATCCGTGGTGACGTGGCAGGAGAAGCGGGACGGGAACTGGAGCATTTGGATGCGCGTGCTCCAGAACGGCGTGATTCCGCTCACAGGTTCCGTTCGTGTCGACGAAGACCAGGGGCTGGCGGACCAGCTCGACCCGGCGGTTGGGATGGACGCCGCGGGGCACGCCCTCTTCGTGTGGGCGGATAGCCGCTCGCTTTCGAGCGGCTCGGACATCCTCGCGCGCGTGATCGAATTGACGCCGACCTCGGTCGACAGCCTCCCCTTGCCGTTGCCCGAGCCATCTCCAGCGCCGCCGAGCAGGATGCGCGTCGGGCCGGGAAGGCCAAACCCGTTCTCGGGAGTTCTGGGCGTCCCGGTCGAGGTACCCGTTTCGCAGGCGGGGTCCCACGTCCGGGTCTCGGTATTCGACGCGCGTGGCACGCTCGTCACCCGGCTGTATGATGGAGATGCTCCCGGCGGGAGGCTCCTGGTGCGCTGGAACGGATTGGATTCCGGTGGCCGGGGGGTCGCGAGCGGTGTCTATTGGTTCGTCGCGGAATCAGGAGGAGAGCGCCATGCGGTGCGCCTTGTCCGGCTGCGTTAGACCTGGACTCACGGCGATCATTCTGTGCGCGCTCGCCGGGTCGGCGGGGCATTCGTACGCCGCCGAAACCCAGGCATGGGACGCGGCTTCGTCGCTCGCGGCGTCGGCATCGCCACCTGGGCTGCGCCTGGTCTGGAATTCGGGATCGGAGGATCCCGTCGCGACCCTCGACCGGCTCGAACGTGCCGGTTTCCCTGTCGCGGTCGCGCTGCCGCCCCACGTCTACTACGTGCGCGCTGAGGGCGCCAGCCGGAGCCTCTTGCCCATCGGGTTCTCGTTTCAGGAGGATGGCCGCGCGGAAACGGCGGCTCGACAGGTGGCGGTCGGACCTCCGGACGCGCCCGAGCCACGTGTGAGCGCGGCGGTCGGCGTCGACCTGGACCCATTCCAGGGAAGGAACGACGCGTTCCCCCCCATCCGGCTTGGCTCGTCGCCTCTTCGGAACCGCATCGCACGGGGGGGGATGCTCCAGGGCCTCCCGTTCGGAGCGCGTTGGTTCGACACGAGCGAGTTCATGATCGGTAGGGTCGCCGTATCGATTCTCTTTCCGGAGAGCGACGGTACGACCGACCCGAACCGGTATAATTGGACCCCCGCGCTCCGAGACTCGGTCATCCGTTCCGCGGTGCGGGGGCTCGCGAAGTGGAACGGCTTTGCGGCATCCCACGGGATTGCGCTCAGCTTCGCCATCGAGGTGCACGCGGGACTCGCCACGCGCTACGAGCCGATCGATCGCACGGTCGCCGAGGAGGACAACTGGATCGAGGATGTGCTGGCCGGGTATGCCGGTTATCGGAGCGATGCGTTGACCTTGGAGTATGATGTCGCGAACGCAACGCGGTCGCGTCTTGGGGCACAGTGGAGCGTGCTGTTATTCGCGGTTCAAAACGACACCGACCCCGACGGAGCCTTCCCGGATGGATACTTTTCTCACGCGCGTCTCGGCGGACCGTTCTTCGTCACCCCCGTCAACAACATGAACTCGACCAGTGCGACCCTTGACTTCTACATCGAGCACGAGATCGCGCACAGCTTCTGGGCGCTGGACGAGCATTTTCCGTCGAACGGGTGGTGGTCGTGCCAGCTTACGACCGGTTACTTCAACCAGCCCAATTCCAATTCCGTGGTCCCGGCACCCGGCTATTGTGGGTACCGCCGGGGCTGTCTCATGTACGCTAATTATCCGGACAGCCTTTGCGATTTCACGCAGCGTCAGATCGGCTGGGCGGACCTGGACCGAAATGGGATCCCCGATCTCACCGAAACGCATCCCGCCGTCTTTCCGGATTCCTCCCAATACAGGACGGTTGCCGGCTCCCCGATCACCCTCCGCGGCAAGGCGCTCGAGGTCGCGATCCCGAATCAGAACCCATATCATTACTTCCTGGGCGACTCGATCTCGATCGCGAGCATCGATTCCGTGAGATACCGCGTGGACGGTGGCCCGGCGAACCGGGCCGTCCCGTCGGACGGCACGTTCGATTCGGGACGTGAATGGTTCACGGCGACTCTTCCCGTGCTCCCCCCCGGTGATTACGTGGTGGAATGGGAGGCCTGGAACTCGAACGGGCTAAAGAACGCGGAAAGCCAATTCACCACCGTATCGCTGAGGGCGCCTTCAGCACCGGCGGGGGCCGGCGGGGGAGCGTCGGCGTCGCGCGGGCTCTCGCTCCGGGTCGGCCCGACACCGAGCCCCGGGCCGGTACGGTTCACGTTGCGGGCGCCTCCGGGTAGCAGAGGATGGGGCCGCATCCATGACGTGCGCGGGCGCGAAGTGGCGCGGTGGCGACTTGAGGTACCCTCGTCGGGAACGGCCGATTGGCGTTGGGAGGGGAGAGTTGCCGGTGGCGCGACGTTGCCCAGCGGCCTATATTTTGTTTCGATCGAAATCGACGGCGCTACCCTGAAACGCCGCCTCGTAATCTCACGCTGACCAGGATCACGCGCCCATGAGCTCATCCGAACGCCTCGCGTCCGCGCTCCCCGAGACCGTCGTTCCGCCTTCCTCGGCGCTCCGCGGCCGCCGGTACGGTGAAGATCGCGTCTATCTCCTTGTCCGCGATCCCCGCTCCGTCCTCGCTATCTGGGAGCTGACCCCGGAGCTTCACGCCCGGGCCCGGGTCATCGCGCGAGACCGAAAGAGCGCGCTGCGTTATCAAATTCGGATCGAGCGCAGGGAAGGCAAGAGCGCGCCGGCGGCCCTGGTGACCGCGGACATTCCCGATGCCTTGGGGGGGGAGCGCTGGTACCTGGGGCTCCCGCAGGGCGGTGGGGAATGCCGCGCCTTGCTGGGCGTTGCTCTCCCCGGGGCTTTCGAGACGCTGCTTCACTCCTCGTGGGTCCCTGTACCACCGGACGGTGCTTGCGCCGAGGAAGGCGCGTGGGACCTGACGCCGGAGGCGCGAGCCTGGCTTCTCGAGCGCGCGCGCGCGGGTGCCGGGCCTTACCCCGGATCGAGCTCCGCCGCGCGATATCGAGCGCCGGATTCGGGAAAGACTCGATCCTGAGCGGGCTCGCTCGATGACGCAGGGTTACCTGTGCATTCTTCTGCACGCGCACCTTCCTTATGTCCGGCATCCCGAGTACGAGGACTCGCTCGAGGAGCGCTGGCTCTTCGAAGCTCTCACCGAAACCTATCTTCCACTTCTTGCCATGCTGGAGGAGCGCGCGCAACGCGGGGCACCCGGCCGAATCACGGTTTCGCTCTCGCCGACCCTCCTCGCGATGTTCGAGGATCCGCTCCTTCGCAAACGGTACGCCTTTCATATGGGCCGCCTGATCGAGCTCGCGGAGCGGGAGGTCGTGCGGACCCGCCACGAGCCGCGGTTTCAGCCCCTCGCGATCCACTACCGCGAGCGTTTCCGCGCCCGGCTTCACCAGTTCGAGGAGCGCTACCGGCGGGACCTTACGTCGGCGTTTCGCGCGGTGTCCGATGCGGGCTCGGTCCGGCTCATCACGTGCGGCGCGACCCATGGATTCCTGCCGCTCATGAGCCTGGGCGCGCCGTCGTGGCGCGCTCAAATCGGTGCGGCTGTGGGGGAGTTCGAGCGCCAGCTGGGCCGCCGGCCCGAAGGAATCTGGCTCCCCGAGTGCGGCTATGCGCCCGGCGTCGAATCGGTGCTCGCGGAGTTCGGGATCCGCTTCTTCGTCGTCGATACCCACGGGATCCTCCACGCCTGTCCGCGACCGCTTCCCGGCACGTACGCCCCCTTCCGCACCGAGAGCGGCGTATTCGCTCTCGGACGGGACGCCGATTCCTCGAGGCAGGTGTGGAGCGCGACCGAGGGCTATCCGGGGGACGCGTTCTACCGCGAGTACTATCGCGACCAGGGTTTCGACCTTCCGATCGAGGAGGTCCGCGGTTTCTTGCCCTCGGGCGGCACCCGGACGCACCTTGGCCTCAAGTATTACCGAATCACCGACCGTCGGAGCACGCACCGCGAGCCTTACGAGCCGGAGATTGCCAGGGACCGTGCCCGCGAGCATGCCGCGCACTTCGTGCGCGGGCGTGCGTCTCAAGCCCGCGAAGCTTCCGAGCGGATCGGCCAGCCATCGTTACTCCTTGCGCCGTACGATGCCGAGCTGATGGGGCATTGGTGGTACGAAGGGCCCGAGTGGTTGGGGTACGTGCTCGATGAGGCGGCCGAGCCCACATCCGAGATCCTGGCCGTCGATCCGCTCGAGGCGATCGGCGCGCTTCCCCAAACGACCGCGGGCCGGCTCCACCCCTCGAGCTGGGGAGAGGGCGGATATTCGGCCGTGTGGCTCGATCCCTCGAACGACTGGATCTACCGTCACTTGAACCACGCCGCGGAAACGATGCAGGCGCTGGCGAGCGCCGGGGATCGTGGAGATTCACTCGTGAGGCGAGCGCTGCGACAAGCGGGTCGCGAGCTTCTGCTCGCGCAGGCGAGCGACTGGGCATTCATCATGCGGACGGGCACGTTGGTTCCCTATGCGGTTCGGCGGACCGAGCTCCATCTGTCCCGGTTCGGGCGCCTCGCGGACGCTCTCAAAACGAACAGGATCAATCCGGTCGAAGTGGCCGAGCTGGAAGAGCTTGATCCCATTTTTCCGAGCCTCGATCCGGGGCTTTTCGCTTGACAGTGCTCGTGATCGAAACGTAGGCTGAGGGTCGTTCCCCCCTAAGGTCCGCTTGATCCGAGGAATACAAATGCCCCGACGCACCATGATTCGTGCAGGGATTCTTTTTGCCATCCTCCCCTGGTTCGCCATCTCCTGCGGCACCAAGACAGCCACGCAGCCGGGGCTGAGCGAATCGATCACGTCGATGCCGGCCCCGGAGCAATTCCTGACTTCTGCGCAGGGGGAATCGCGCGAGCTTCTGATCAATGGGCACCCGACGCCGATCGAATGGAACATCGCCGGGTCGCCTACGTTCGTGCTCATGCATGGAGAGGGAGGCGCGGGCGATTACTATATGAGCATCCGAAGCGTTTGGTCCACGGACCGCTTCGGCGCCCCGTCCTCGATGTATTTCCTGCTTCAGTGGCCCGATCTGTCCGCCAGCGTCTTGGAGCGGCCCATGGTCAATGACTCGGTGGACATCCTGGACGATCAGGGCAACCTTCTCGTGGACTGCCGCGACAAGACCGACAGCTTGGGCAACGTCGTCCCCGGAAACGACGTGCTGCTCCGTCCCACGTCCTGGCACCGGTCGAATCTCGAGGAAGACGAGGTCGTCGTGGAGATCTTTTCCGATTCGCTCGGTTCCTATCCCGCGGACAACTGGCGTTGGGGAGCCGCCACGACGGATCCGGTATTCCCGTCCTCCACCGTGGAATTCGCCAACGCGGCCAACGACGGAGACAGCCTCGGCCAGTTCACGCATCCGGCCGCGGGGGTCATGGAGGACCGGTACGATGTCGGAGCGGGTCCCGTGGACGACGAGGGCCGGCTGTGCTTCATCGAGAATTTCACGCTGTATCCCAACGGGATCGTTCCGAACTTCATCGCGGGGAAAGGGTCCCGTGACACAAGGCTGAATCGAGGCCACCCCGTGGCCTATACGATTTGGTACTACGTGCGCCAACAGCTCACGGCTTGCGACAGCTTGAACCCGGTCCGAATCGACGACTCCGGAGTCCGCGACAAGACCTGGAATCCCGGGGACTACGTTCCTAGCTATATGCTGATCTTTCCCACGGGGAGCCAATTCGACGTGCTCGCGCGAGGGGGCTGGGACGCCGGAAAATGGAATCTCGAAATCAGACGAAAACTCGCCACCCCGTGGCCCGACGACGTGGAGCTTGTGCCGGGGCAAACCTACATGATGCGAGTCACGGTCTACGACGCGTCCTCCACGCGGGCGAGCCGTTCCGCGCTTCTCCCCTTGAAGCTAAAGTTGAGATAGACGGGCATGGGCGCCATCGTCGTGACTCGAAAGGAGCCATCGATCGGACGCATGCGATCGCCTACCCCGCGTCGCGCGGCAGCGGGCGCGTTAGTCATGCTAGTCGTTGGCTGGGCGGGGCCGGCGGTCGCGCAGGCGCAGATCTCCGAGGCGTGGACAAGGGCGTCGACGGTGGATGTCGACGCTCGGGCAATTTCGCCCCGTGTCGAGGCCATGGGCGGGCTCGAAGCGTCCGTTGAAGAGCCGCAGAATGGGATCAACCCCTACGCTTTCTCCGACAACCCAGCGGGTCTCCTCGCCGAACAGGATTCCTCGAGCATTGAGGAATCCTCGCACTTCGACAATTTCAAGGACGACTATTTCGGTTTTCCGCACAGCGTGGTGCAGCGGCGGAGCGGCCTCAGCGCCGCGCTCCGCAACACCCAGGGGTGGGTGCTCGGCCTCGAGGGGATCTATGGAGGCGTCAACGCGAGCCGCCACGACCTCTTTCCATCCCCCGACAACGGGCGTTTCATTC
>VBOX01000110.1 GCA_005893265.1 Candidatus Eiseniibacteriota bacterium
TAGGTCTAGCCTCGCGTAATTGTGTGGCGGGGGTAAAGCACTGATTGGGCTAGGGACCCTACCAGGTTACCAAACCCTTTCAAACTCTGAATACCGTTCACATGTATCGCGGGAGTAAGGGCGCGAGGGATAAGCTTCGCGACCGAGAGGGGAACAACCCAGACCGTCAGCTAAGGTCCCAGAGTGTGAGCTAAGTGTATAAGGATGTGGGATCTCACAGACAACCAGGATGTTGGCTTAGAAGCAGCCATCATTTAAAGAGTGCGTAATAGCTCACTGGTCAAGTAATCCCGCGCCGATAATGTCCGGGACTAAAGTTCACCACCGAAGCTGCGGATGCGCGATGCCTTCGGGTGTCGTGCGTGGTAGGGGAGCGTTCTGTTGTAGGATGAAGCCGAGCCGTAAGGCAAGGTCGACGAACCAGAAGTGATTATGCCGGAACGAGTAGCGAGAAACCAGGCGAGAAACCTGGTCACCGAAAACCTAAGGTTTCCTGAGGAAGGTTAATCCGCTCAGGGTTAGTCGGACCCTTAGCCGAGGCCGAGAGGCGTAGGCGATGGAAAACAGGTCAACATTCCTGTACCAGTGCGTTGGCGATCAAGACGCCAGGGGGTTACGCAGAAGTGAAAGACCAGCCCACGATTGGAAGTGTGGGTCTAAGCCAGTAGGAGGATCCTGCAGGCAAATCCGCAGGGTCATTACTCCGAGAGGTGATGGGGAAACGAGCCGCGAGGCAAGCCAACTGGTCCTAATCATGCTGCCGAGAAACACCTCTACGCGAGTCGACGCGCTGTCCGTACCGCAAACCGACACAGGTAGGTGGGGTGAAGATCCTAAGGTGCTCGAGTGAGTCTTGCAGAAGGAACTCGGCAAAATAGCCCCGTAACTTCGGAAGAAGGGGTACCCCTAGTAGGTGAAGCACCTCGCGTGTGGAGCTGAACGGGGCCGCAGTGAATGGAGTCAAGCGACTGTTTACCAAAAACACATGTCTCTGCTAAGCCGAAGAGGCGACGTATAGGGACTGACACCTGCCCGGTGCCGGAAGGTTAAAGGGCGCGGTCAGCCGCAAGGCGAAGCTGCAAACTGAAGCCCCGGTAAACGGCGGCCGTAACTATAGTCGAGGACCCCTGTAGTTATAAAATCTGGCCATATGCTGGAACACCCGGTGTATCCGGCGCTACTCGCCACGCGACCGAGCGTGGCAGTGAAAATGCGTCCGGTGCGGGCAATCAGCAGGAAAGGCTCGAGCGATGCTCGACCCCAAGTCCGTACCGATTGAAATCGGTCACTACTTGGCGGGATTTGCGGATGGAGAAGGAAGCTTCAACGTCTCCTTCCGTCCCCGGAGCGACTATCAGATCCCGTGGAAGGTCTCCCTCTGCTTCAACATCTCCCAACGAGACCCGGTGATTCTCTCGGAGTTTAAGAGGCACCTGAGCTGTGGGACGATGCGACAGCGACGAGATGGAGTCTGGTACTACGAAGTGAATAACTTCACGGCGATCGCGAACAATGTGATTCCGTTTTTCGATCACTACCGGTTTCTCTCCGCGAAAAAGCAGCGCGACTTTGCGAAGTTCAAGGAGCTCGCGAATCTTCTCTCGGAAGGACGACACAGGGAACGGAGCGGGATCACAGAGATCTTGCGAATTCGGGCGGACATGAACGACGGTGGAAATCGCCATTACGTGGACGACACGATCCTCGCAGCGTTCGAGAATCCTCAGAGACTACACGCCAGACGCGATCCAATCGGATCGCGATGATATAGTCCGGTCTTCGCGGCGACGCGAAGAGCGCGGCAGAAATGTCCGCGCCCCCGACGAGCAGTCGGGAGTAACAGAGACGAACGGTCCTAAGGTAGCGAAATTCCTTGTCGGGTAAGTAACATTGCCCCGAACGGAAGCGATTCCGTTCAGCAAACCGGCTCAAATCGGTGGAACCCGAACGATGCACGCAGGCGCATCGAGGGCAATACCGAGGGTAAGATCACAGCAATGTGATCCCCGTAACGACTCAGGGAGTGAGATCCCTGGATGGAGCGGCCCAACGCTTCATAAAACGCCGGCCCTGTCCTTCGTTAGAAAACACGCGAATGGGAAGATCCCGAGAGCGGCGATACTCAAATCGCTCTGGACAGGTGAACGTATAGTCTATGCCGCGAGTAATCGCGGGCGAACATGAAGTTCCGACCTGCACGAATGGTGTAACGACTTGACTGCTGTCTCCTGCAAGAGCTCGGCGAAACTGTAGCAGCGGTGAAGATGCCGCTTACCCGCGACTGGACAGAAAGACCCCGTGCACCTTTACTGTACCCTGGTATTGGGTTTTGACACCGCATGTGTAGGATAGGTGGGAGGCTTTGAAGCGGGAGCGCTAGCTCTCGTGGAGCCAACCTTGAAATACCACCCTTGTGATGTCGGAATTCTAACCTCTTGCCTTGAATCAGGCAGAGGAACATTGCCAGGCGGGCAGTTTGACTGGGGCGGTCGCCTCCCAAAGAGTAACGGAGGCGTGCAAAGGTTCCCTCAGTGCGGTTGGTAATCGCGCGTGGAGTGCATTGGCATAAGGGAGCTTGACTGCGAGACCTACAAGTCGAGCAGGTGCGAAAGCAGGCCAAAGTGATCCGGTGGTTCTGTGTGGAAGGGCCATCGCTTAACGGATAAAAGGTACGCCGGGGATAACAGGCTGATCCCGCCCGAGAGTTCACATCGACGGCGGGGTTTGGCACCTCGATGTCGGCTCATCGCATCCTGGGGCTGGAGAAGGTCCCAAGGGTTCGGCTGTTCGCCGATTAAAGCGGTACGTGAGCTGGGTTCAGAACGTCGTGAGACAGTTCGGTCCCTATCCATCGCGGGCGCAGGATATTTGAGGGGAGCTGACCTTAGTACGAGAGGACCGGGTCGGACGGACCTCTAGTGTACCGGTTATCGTGCCAACGGTATTGCCGGGTAGCTATGTCCGGATGAGATAAGCGCTGAAAGCATCTAAGCGCGAAACTCACCCCAAGATGAGATATCCCCTAGCACAAGCTAGCTAAAGGACCCTCGGAGATGACGAGGTTGATAGGCCGGAGGTGTAAGCGCGGCGACGCGTTCAGCCGACCGGTACTAATCGTCCGTGAGGCTTGATCGGACTTTTGATGTTCGGTGGGTCGCCTATCCGCATCCAGATTCAGTGAAGCAGCGCGGCGCGCTCGAAGTCGTGCGCCGCAGGATTTTCCGGTGGCTATGGCGGAGGGGTCACACCTCTTCCCATTCCGAACAGAGAAGTTAAGCCCTCCAGCGCCGATGGTACTGCACGGGAGACCGTGTGGGAGAGTAGGTCGCCGCCGGGAGTAAATCGAAGGGCCCCTCGCGAAAGCGGGGGGCCTTTCCTTTCGGGGCACCCCAACCCGTCGAGTTCCCAATCTGATGAGGTACTTTGAAAGGCGCGGCAAGGAACGATCGGCCGATGAGAAGTACGAGCCGGGCGATGTGGTTGCATGGAGACTTCCCAGCGGCAATTTTCACATCGGGATCGTTCTGGAAGAGCGTGTTCCGGCGAAGAATCACTCCTATGTCGTGCACAACATAGGTTCGGCGCGAAAAAGGCGGATGTTTTACACGCGTTCGACATCATAGGTCACTACCGATGGTTGGGTCCGCCTCAGGGTTTTCCCTACCCGTTCTCCAGTGATCCCCCCCTAGCAATTCAGGAACCTCCCAATGGCGTGTGGCTTCCCGCGGGCCGATACTTGGCTACGTAGTCGGTAGATAGTTTCGTCCATCGAGGACGGCGACGGCTGGCGTCTGGGTTGCGGCCGGGACCACGAGGGACCTCAGGTCTCGAGACGACGAGTACGACGACCAGAGACCCACTCGGCGAATTCGACCGGAACGCCGGCCTTCGCCGTCCTCAAATCGGATCTCGAAAGGGTGCCGGCAGCAGAGGGAAACGAGTGCCCGGCCAAGGCTATTCGGGGTGGAAATCGCGAGTGCGGGTTTGCTTCAATCTTGTTCCTCAGCGGGAGGGGGCGCGCGTTCTATCCGGTGACAGGCTCGGCAGGGAACCGATCCACGGGAGCTGAGCTTACTATGTCGATCAGCCATACCGTCGATCCCGAAACCAAGATTGCGATCATCGGGATCCACGGGGTGTCCAATTTGGAGGAGATCGTCCAAGGGATCGATCACCTATTAAATGACCGGGAATTCCGCGCGGGCTATGGCGTTCTGATCGACATTCGCGAGATGCGGTACACACCATTCGCGGACGAGGCGGCCAAGCTCGCTGAGGCTATTGCGAGGTCGAGATCGCTGCGAAACCATCCCATCGCGATGGTTGCATCCCGACGTGCCCAACTTGGCCTGGCCGAAATGATTACAGACGTGGCCAAGGTTAGGGGGGTAGTGGCGCGGGCGTTTCGCCCCAACCTCGGGGCGGCGGCGATCTGGCTCGACCAGCAGATGCGGCTGCACCGATCGGAGCCGCACTAGGCGCAACCCCCGCCCCCCCCCAGCAGAGCGGGGGCTCCTCCAATTCGCCCGCTGTAGGACTAATACCGACATGACACGCCTTGGGCTGGGTGCATAGAATTACGTAGTCCTACACTGCGGAAAGCGGGATCGAGGAGGTATCCCTCTCATGGTCAATAACAATCTGAAAGTCGCGACCCAGCCAAAAGCTGCCGCCCAACCTGTCTCGGAATCTGCCAGTGCCCTCTTGAGCGAGCTTGTGGCCCACCTGCGGCAGAATCGTACCCAGCTGCGGGAGGAGTGGGTGGTGCGCATCACGGAGGCCGAGCTCCTCACAGCTATGACCAAGGATGAGATTTTCGCCGAGGCGACCTCGGTCTACGACAGCTACGTAGAGGCGCTGGAAACAGGGACCCTCGAAGCGCTCCAGGCGTACGCCCGCAATCTGTCCGAACGGATCATTCCCCGCGGCGTCGAGACGGACGAGGTCGTCGGAATTGTGCTTCTCCTGCGCGACGTTCTCGCGCGTTCTCTGTTCGCCAAGTACCACGAGGATTTCAAGGTCCTGGGCCGGGTGCTCGACGCGTACGAGCCGGCCGCGAACCGGATCGCGATCACGGTCGCTGTAGGCTTCGTTCAGGAGCGTGAGCGTGTCATCCGCGAGCAGCAGGAAGCCATCCGAGAGCTGTCCACGCCGGTTCTCCAGGTACGCGAGCGGCTGTTGATTCTTCCGATGATCGGCCTGATCGATCCGCATCGCGCCCGGCAGCTGACCGAGCAGCTCCTCCACGGGATCCGCGCAAACCGGGCAAAGGTCGTGGTCATCGATATCACGGGAGTGGCCGCGATGGACGCGAACGTGGCGAATCACCTCGTGCTGACGGTGGAAGCGGCACGCCTCCTGGGGGCCACGGTCATCGTCACCGGCCTCTCGCCCGAAATCGCGCAGACCCTGGTGAAAATCGGAGTCGACCTGGGCAAGATGAACACGGTCGGCGATCTCCAAGGAGGTATCGAGGAGGCCGAGCGGCTCCTCGGGTTCAAGGTATTCCCGATTCGCGAAACGCCAGCGGGCTAGCCGCCCCGCGCTCCCGGAACCGGAGTTCGATCCGTGGCCGTGCCGATTCTGAAACAGGGTCAAACCCTCATCGCCTCGATCCAGGCGGCGCTCACCGATACGGACCTGCTCGAGCTGCGCGACGCCCTCCTGGAGCAGGTGGGTCGCTACCGCTCCCGGGGGGTCATCGTCGATGTGACCGCCCTCGACGTGATGGATTCCTTCTCGACCCGAACCCTCCGGGACGTCGCGCACATGACCCGACTCCGCGGAGCGCAAACCATCATCGTCGGCATTCAGCCGGAGGTGGCGTTTGCCATGGCCCAGTTTGGCCTGACTCTCGAAGGAGTTCCGACCAAGCTGGATCTGGAAGAGGGTCTCGACTACCTCGCGGGGACCGCGAAGCCAGGTTCCGATGGGTGAGGGAGTGCGCGTGGAGCAGGAGTCGAAGGTTCGGGTCGAAACCGAAGCGGACATCGTCCTGGCCCGGCAGCAGGGGCGGGCCATCGCCCGGGATCTGGGCTTCACCCTCGGCAATGCGACGCTGATCGCGACCGCGATCTCCGAGCTGGCTCGAAACATCGTCCAATATGCGACGCGAGGAGAGGTCATCCTGAAGCGAATCGAAAACGGGAGCCAAAAAGGCCTGGTCGTCATCGCTCGCGATGAGGGTCCGGGCATCAACGACGTACGGCGGGCGATGGAAGACGGATTCTCCACGTCGGGGCGTCTGGGGCTCGGTCTCCCTGGCGTGAGGAGGCTGATGGATGAGTTCAATATCCACTCCGAGGTGGGCAAAGGCACGACCGTGACGGCGAGCATGTGGAAATCGTGAGCGCTCGGGTTCTGGACTGGGGCGTGGCCTCGCTTCCGATTCCGGGCCAGGCAGGGTCCGGTGACGGCCATCTTGTCCACGTCGCGCCGTGGGGCGCTTTGGTGGCCGTCGTCGACGGGGTGGGCCACGGCTCGGAAGCCGCGACCGCGACCCGCATCGCGCTCGAGGTGCTGGAGCGCCACGCACAGGATCCGCTGCCGTCGCTGCTCGGGCGGTGCCATGAGAGGCTGAGGCGGACCCGCGGCGTCGCGCTCAGTATGTCCGCGTTCCGTCCGACCGAGGGCGCGATGACCTGGTTGGGTGTCGGGAACGTGACCGGAGTGCTCGTCCGCGCGACGCCCCGGGCGGCCTCGCGCGTGGAGTCACTCGTGCCGCGAGCCGGACTGGTTGGGGACCAGCAGTTACACCAGATCACCGCATCCGCGACCCCGGTCGCGGCCGGAGACACCTTGATCTTCGCCACCGACGGCATCCGGAGCGACTTCGCGGACTCCCAGTCTCTTTCCCACGCTCCGCGCGAGATCGCCGAACGCGTGCTGGCCCGGCATGGGAAGGGAACGGATGACGCACTGGTCCTGGTCGCGCGTTATTTGGGAGGCTCGGGGTGAACCTGTCTCTGGAGGAGCTCCAGCGTGAATACACGAGCGCGCTGAGGCAGCACCTCGTCCTGAGTGATGAGGTTACGTTTCAGGCGGCTTACGAGATCGGACGAAGGGCACTGGTCGAAGGGATGGGCGTGCTGGACATGGCGGCCATCTTCCATCGAGCCATGGTCGCGGTCTCGACCCCCGCGGGGACAGCGCGAGAGGCCGCTCGCCGGTTCGAGGCGCTGGAGAGCTTCCTCCTCGAGAGCCTGTCTCCGTTCGAGATGGCCCATCGCGGCGCGCGCGAAGCAAATACGGCACTGCATCGTCAAAATGAGGTCCTCGAGGAGCAGGTCAAACGCATCGCCCACGAGGTCCACGACGTGGCGGGACAGCTGCTGGCGTCCGCGCACCTCTCCCTTGCCCAGATGCAGAAGAAGGCGCCTCAGCTTCGCACCGGAATCGCGGAAGTGCGGCGGCACCTGGATCGCATTGAAGAGCAGATGCGGCGGCTCTCTCACGAGCTCCGGCCCACCGTTCTGGACGATCTGGGGCTCCTACCCGCCATTCGCTTCCTCAGCGAGGGCGTTTCTATGCGATCGGGGCTCCAGGTCCGGATCGAGAGCCCCGTGGTGGGCCGCCTGCGACCGCCCCTCGAAATCGCGCTCTATCGAATCGTCCAGGAGGCGCTGACCAACGTGGTCAAGCACGCTCGGGCATCACAGGTACACGTTGGCGTTGAGGTGCACGACGGGTGGATTCACTGTAGGGTCGGAGACGATGGTATCGGTGTGGATCGGTCCCGGGCGTCGGCTGGGGCCCCCGCCACCGGGCTCGGGCTCATCGGCATCCGCGACCGCGTCGCGTCGCTCGGGGGGACGCTGAAAATCGAATCGGGTCAGGATCACGGAACTGAGCTCTGCATCGCCCTTCCACTGGAGAGTGCTCATGAATCTTCGCGTCGTGCTGGCTGACGACCACGCCCTGGTCCGCGAGGGGATCAAGGCGACCCTGGAAGCAAATGGCCTCAGCGTGATCGGGGAAGCCTCCGACGGGCGTGACGCGGTCCGGCTGACCCGCGAGCTTCGGCCGGACGTTGCGGTCTTCGACATCGGGATGCCCGGGCTGAACGGCGTCGACGCGGCAAGGGCCGCTCTCAAGGAATCCCCGCGTCTCAAGATCGTCCTCGTTACGGTTCACACCGAAGACGAATACGTGGCCGAGGCGATCCGGGCAGGCGTCTCCGGGTACGTGCTCAAGAAGCAGGCCACCGCCGATCTGGTCCGCGCGATCCAGGAGGTTTCACAGGGGAACACGTATCTGAGCCCCGGCGTCTCGCGCGCGGTCGTCGACGCCGTTCGATCAGGATCGCAGCTCCCTGCGGACCCGCTCACGAGTCGGGAGCGCCAAGTTCTGCAGCTGATCGCTGAGGGGAATACGACGAAGCAGGCCGCTTCCACCCTCGGGATCAGCGTCAAGACCGTGGAGACCCACCGGAGTCGCATCATGGACAAGCTTCAGATCCGGGACACGGCCGGCCTCATTCGCTACGCCCTCCGCCGAGGCCTAGTCACCCTTTAGCGCCCTCAGGGATTCCCCTACACGATTTCTACGGGTTTTCCTTCCCTCCAATTCAGGAACCTCCCAATAGCGGCTGTTTCCCGCAACTCGTACCATTGCCTGCGTCAGGGGCGAGGAACGGATGCGACAGCGCTTCCCCGCTCCCTGTGGGCTGGCGAGTCCGGTGAATTTGAAACCGGCGCCGAGAGGAGGTGGCTCCAAGCCTGCCCGGCAAATGCCTGTGACCGGCGATCGCCGGAAACGACCTCGGTTGGCGCGAGCGCCGCTCGACGCTCGCGCCGGACCGTAAACCGAAACTCGCAAGAAGGAGGTCACGATGATGAAAGGTTTCTCCGTTCTTCTCCACAGCGTGCCGCGCGAGCTGCGATGGGGGTCCCCCCCACCCGACGGAGCCGCGTGCATCTCGGGCTGCCTCAAGAGCGGCACACGGTCGTGAGTGGGTGTGGGATCCCCGCATTGAAGCGCGCACTGGATGTCGCGGTCGCCACGATGGGACTCCTGTTCGCGCTTCCCCTTTGGTGCCTGATCGCGATCGCGATCAGGCTGGAAAGCCGTGGCCCTATCTTCTACCGGCAGGAGCGTGTCGGGCTCGGTCGACGGCCCTTTCGAATGTACAAGTTTCGAACCATGGTCGCCGATGCGGAACGGGGAACGGGCCCCGTATGGGCTACGGACGGAGACCCGAGGATTACCCGGCTCGGGGCGATATTGCGGAGCACCCACCTCGATGAGGTCCCCCAATTCCTCAACGTGCTTCGCGGCGAGATGAGCATTGTGGGACCGCGCCCGGAGCGTCCAGCGTTGGTCGAGCGCTTGGCCGCTTCCATTCCGGGTTACGAGGATCGATGCGCCGTGCTTCCAGGAATCACCGGCCTCGCGCAGGTGCGGAGCGGGTACGACCGCTCGATCGGCACCGTGAGGCGGAAGCTTCGTTATGACCGCTACTACATCCGACGCCGCGGCTGCCTCTCAATGGACCTCAGGATCATGGCCGCAACCTTCATGGTCATGTGTCAGGGAGCCTTCGTTTGGAGGAAGCCGACAACGATCTCACCGCAAGGGGTCGCATCCGAACGGGAGACATAGGAGAGCCCATGATGAAGCACGGAAGTGTCGCCAGGAATGGAGGAGGAAATGGCTCTTGGAATCGCGTTTCCAGTACCCCGGGGCCCGTGCTATCGACGTTTCAGTCGCGCGAAGCCCGGTCCACGCTCTCGATGCCCGCCTGCCTGCGGGCGGCTCTCATTCCCCTCGATCGAGAAGACGCGCCCGCCGCCCAGCTCACCCTCAAAGGGGGTTTGGTGCTTGGGGGGCTGGGCGCGGAGCTGATCTTCAACCGGGCACGCGACAACGGGCCTCGGGGCCGGACCGAAGTGACGACGAAGGCGATCCTAGTGCCGACCGGTGAATGTCTTGAATTCGAGCGGCGGCGGTTTCGCAGCGGCGTTGGAGGGGACCCTGCCGCGTGGGTACAGATTCGCGACGGCGGAGGCAATCCCCTGACCGACGAGCTCTTCCTGGGCCGATTGGGGCAAGGCTACCGCCCCATGGACCCGAGCTTTACCGCTCTCGTGGACGCCGAGACCTTCATCTCGCCCATCGCGTGTGCGACACAACTGGATTCTGACCTCACGCTCAGGGGCGAAATGACGTTCCTGAGGGGTGTCTCGGCAAGGGTCGTGCTGCGGCGGCGTGGAGGCTCGCTGTGGTGGAGCCGGCCAGCCGCCGCGGTCTTCGATTTGGACATCGTAAAGCCAGGCCAGCGGATCCTTTTCCCTACACAACCGATTTGGGCCGGTGACCATGGGGGGGCCCTGAGATCGCTTCTGTTCCTGAACGGGGAGGGAGAGCCGATCGGCGAGGAGCACTTGCTGGAGCCGGCGATCTCGACACAATGAAATGGGATCAACCGATCCAGGATTCAGTTCGTTGACGGGCGTCGCGCCGGGCATGATGTCCGGCCCCCTCGCCCAGTGGTGGGTCCACATGTCATTCGACTATGAATTTGATTCGATTGGGAGAATCGCGTCAGTCACCCCCCGTGATGGATCGAATCTAGCGGAGAGCCTTCGGGCCATACGAGGGCTGGCATCCGATATTCGCTTGGAGGATGGGATCGGCGTGCTCGTGGACCTGCGAGGAGTGGAGCACTCGCCGTCCTGGGACGAAGCCGATGCCCTCGCCGCAGCAATCGCTCAGAGCGGCGTCCTCAGGCGGCACCGGGTGGCCCTCCTCGCTACCGACCCGATGGAATTTGCGCTTGCGAGCATGATCGCCAGCCTGTCGGGCCTCAGAGGTGCCGTGGTGCACGCGTTCCGCAGCTTTGAGTCAGCCAAGACATGGCTGAGGCACGCGTCGAACGAGCTCGATCAGCGCCGGCACTGAGTCTTTTATCGAGGTCAGGTATGGCGGGCGGATTCTTCGGTGAAATCTGTGCCGGCGGGAGTAAGAGGTCGGAGGGGTTGCCGAGAGGCTAGAGGCGTCGGTCACGGCGGCCGGCGTGCTGAAAGGCACCGTGGGTTCAGATCCCATCCCCTCCGACCAATTTATTTCACCATGCCGATGCGCAGCGTTCCGCCCTCGGGGGCGTCAGCCGCTACTTCCGTGACCGCCTGAATCCGGCCGGGATCACCGATGACGCGGCCCGACAGCGCCGAGACCGCGCGGTTCGCGAGCATGGAAGCCTGATCGAGGGTGCGCGCCGTGACCGCCACCCGGACCGGCTCCCGGACCTTGGGCGACTGGTTGAGCCAGCTCGCGACCTCGAGGAACATCGGGGACGCTTCCTTGCTTCCGTACTTCATGCTGGGGCCGTAACCCGCGGCACCGGCATCGGCGGATGAAAGATCGCGACCCGACAACACGAGCACGGGGCCGGCGGGCGTGTCGAGCCGGTAGGCGGACACCGTAAAGCCCTGGCCCACGAAGTTCCGCTTGTTCCCCGCGCGGTCGTGGGCTTCGAAGACGTACGAGTAGGTCAAGCCCGGCGTCACAGGGGCTCCCGTCTTCGTACGGCCGTCCCACGTTATCTCTTTAGGTGGATCTCCCTTTCCATCGAAGGTCGCAACCGTCTCGCCGCGAGAGTTCGCGACGAGAAGCTTCCATTGCACGACCCCTTTCACGGCCGGACGGAACCGGGCCACCGCTCCGGTCGCGAACTGCTGCAGCCAGGGCCGCGCCACGTAGGGCGATTGTCCCTCGGCGGAGAGGGCGATCAACGGCGATGCGAGGTCGGGCACGGTGCGGCCCAGGACGTCCACGGCCGCATGGAACGGAACTCGGTCCCTGATTGCCCCGCTCGAATGGTCATCGAGCTGTCTGAAGTCGAGGGGGCCGCCTTCGTGTCCGGGGCCGCTTTCGCCACGGGCGTCGCCTTCTTGTCGGGCGTCGCCTTGACGTCACGGACCGCCGTCGTGTCGGACGTGGCCTTCGCGACGGGGGTGGCCTTCCCGGCCGGAGCGGCTTTCGCCGCGATTGCGAGGCTCGGTCCCGTCATGAGGGCAAGCGCCGCAAAGAGAGCGCCACGTCCCATCCGGTGACATCCCTTGAGTCGCATCACACGCCTCCTCTAGCCCGCCTCACGAATTCTGAAGTGGAAGGTAATGGTGCCCCATTGTTCACCCGCCTGCCCCACGGAGAGCGGCTTGAATCGCCATACGCGCAGCGCGACGCGCGCGCTCTCATCGAAATCCTCGAACCCGGCTGTCCTCTGAACGAGGATGTTCTCCTTCACGCCTCCATCCGGGCGGACCACGAAATACAACGTGACTGCTCCTTCAACCGCGTCATGCTTCGCCCATTCCGGATAGACCGGAACCGAGTACGAGACGATCGGCCGATCGGCGATGGGCCCGGTGATCGAGGCTCCCGCGACCGTGCGGCGCGCGCTGGTGTCGGAAGTACGGGCCGGGGCGGGAGACTCGCCTCCGCCGTGCTTCTCCTGCACCGTCGCGAGGGCCGAAGCCGCACCTGACCCACCGCCGCGCGCGAGCGGGAGCGGCGGGCCGCCTCCGCCTCCGCCACGAATCAACGGCATCGGGGTCCCCAAACCAGCCCCGCCGGCGATGACCGACGGAGAGGATCCGAACAGGGACGTGGGGACGTTCGTGGGTGCGATCCCGGTGGCCATGTGGCTTGCGTCCTGCTGCATCGCCGCGAGTCGCGCGTCCAACCGGTCCTCGAACGCCCACGATGCCTGAGGATCGGGCGCGATGTCTCCCCGCTTCGCCTGACGCTGGAAGTGCACGTCGGCGAGCGATCGAGCCGCGACGCCGGAGGTCGGCTGTCCGCTTGCCGAGGGAGGCGCGGACCCGGCCGGCGCCGGGGCGAGGTCCCCTGGCTCGAGGAGAGTGATCTCGGTGATCGGCGTCATGTCGGGCGCCTTGATGGGATGAAACACGAGCCAAAGGAAAAGAAGCGCGTGCGCCACGGAGCTCACGCTCATGGTCCATCGCGTCCGGACGCGGGTCTGATGGAGATCAAATCGCAGGGCCGCCGCTGTCATCGTCCGTTCTCCGTCTTCTGCTTCGTCGCGATCGCGATCCGTTGGGCTCCGGCTGTCTTGGCTTCCTGCAGCAAGTGCCGCACCGCCTCGTAGGGCGCCCCCGAATCAGCGCGAACGACGACGAGGACACCCTCATTTTCATGCTTGGAGAGCTTCGCGCGGAGAAAGGCGGCGAGGTCTTCGCTCGGGATCACCTTGTCGTCCACAGCCAGACGCCCGGTCGAGGAAAGGGTGATGCTTACGTTCCGCTCGTCCTCCGCCTCGCGGGTCCGAGCCTGCGGTAGGTCCACCGGAAGGTCGGCGACCGAGAGGAGGGGCGCGGTCACGAGCAGGATGATTACGAGGACCAGCGCCACGTCGATGATGGGCGTGACGTTGACCTTGGTGATCATGAAGTGTGGAGCGACGTTGCGACCGCGCATGTCAGCCTCCCATCACCGCGATCTGCGCGGCGCCACAGCTCTTGGCTTCATCCAGAACGGAGACGAAGCTCCCGTGCGGTACGCTGTCGTTGCAGCGCACGATGACCGTCTTGGTGGCGCTCACGGCGAGCAGCGGTCGGAGCATTCCCGGGAGCGCCGCCCGCGACATGAGATTCCGATTCACGATCACGCTGTCCGGGGACACCACGGTGATCTCGATACGCTCGGCGCGTACCTCCTGGAGAGCGGCGCGGGCGCTCGCCGCCGCGTTCCGGATCTGGATTCCGGACTGGAACGCCATCGGCGTTGTGATCATGAGGATGACGACCAGCACCAAGGAGACGTCGATCAACGGCGTCATGTTCACGTCGTGAATCCCTTCTGGAACCCGCTTGCCTCGCGTGTATCGGCGCACTGGTGCCTCCCTAGGCGGCCCGCGAGCCGTGGTGCGGCGCGTTCCGGAAGGTATTGGTCTCGATTCGAAGGGTCCGCGCGTGGTTTTCCGCAACCGTGAGCAGGTTGCCCATCCGGCGCACGAAGTGGTTGTAGAGCATGACTGCGGGGACCGCCACGAGGAGGCCCGCCGCGGTTGTGAAGAGCGCCTCGGCGACGCCGGCGGCGACGACCGACGGGCCGGCGGAGCCGGTGCGCGCCATGTCGTGGAACGCCCTCATGATGCCCCACACCGTGCCGAGGAGCCCGATCAGGGGCGCGGTGTTGCCCATCGTGCCCAGGAATCCGAGATTTCGCTCGAGCTCCATCCGCTGCTCGCTCAACGCGATCTGGAGCTTCTCCTCGACGGCCTCGGGTGGGAGGTCGGCGCTGCGGAGCATTTCGGATGCGACCGGTCCGAGCGGATGGGAGGTCGCGTTCAGGATGCGCACGGCTTCCTCACGGTTCCCGCCGCGCACGGCGATGATCGCCGACGCGAGCACCCCGTCGGGATTACCGCGGCGCTTGGTGTAGTAGATCACGCGTTCCATCGCGAAACCCAGCGTCATGACGCTGCAGAAGAGGATGATGATCATGACCGGGCTCGAGCGCATCGCCCCGATCCAGTCGAAATTCTCAAACATGGAATGACTCCTTTCCGTTCCTCGTTTCGGGATTACCGCTTCTTGCCTGCCTGAAGCTGGGTGGCGCGCCCTTTGGCGAGCGCGGCCAGCTCGCGATCCTGGGAGTTGCGGGCGATGTCCAGATAGACGTCGAGCGCCCTCGAGAAGCTCTTCTTCGACTCATACAGCGCCGCGCACCGTGTCAGTGCGGACACGCGGAACGCATTCCGCCGATCGGTCGACGCGGCGGCCCGGAGGTACGCCTTCAGGGCGCCGTCCGGGTCGCCCAGCGCCTCCCGGCACCGGCCGAGGCGGTACTGAAGCTCCACCTCGAGCACCGGGGAAGGGCCGGCGTTCAGCGCGGCCTCGAACTCCTGAGCCGCTTCCTTCATTTGTCCCGCCGCCTCGTTCATGTCTCCGAGCTGGTACGCCACGTCGGCGGTGCGGGAGTCGTTCGGCCGGTCCGCGCGGTAGCGCTCGAGCGATACGCGGGCTTCGTCGGTCTGCCCGAGGAGCTTCTGGCAGAGCGCGAGGTTGTATCGCGACGCCGAGCCCATCTCGGTCGAGACGCTCTCCTCCAGAACACGGGTGAACGCGACCGCCGCGCGCGAGTATTCCTTGCCCTCGAACTCGAGCAGTCCGAGCCGGAACTCCACCGTGGCCCTGAGATCGCTCTCGGGGAAGAAGGAGAGGAATTGCTCATAACCGAGGCGCGCCTGGTCGCGCGCGCCCGATTGAGCGTAGGAATCGGCCAGGAGGAACTGGGCCTGGTCCGCCGCCGAGTAGCCCGGGAATTGGCTCACCACGCGGCGGAACCCGTCGGCGGCCTCGGCGTACTGTTTCCCCTGGTAGTGCCGCTTAGCGATCTGGAACTGCGCGTCGGCGGCGAAGGCGCTCGAGGGGTACTGCTTGATCAGCGTCTCGAGCACTTCGGTCCCCTTGGCGGTCTGACCGAGGCGGTAGAGCGAAAGCTCCGTGCCGCGCTTGGCTTCGCGCGCGGAAGGCGTGCCCGGGAACTGTTCCTCTACCTTCGCAAACCCGGCGAGGGCGGCCGCGTCGTTTCCAGCGTTGTACTCGCACTGCGCGAGCCTGAGGGTCGCGAGAGCCGCGACGTCGGTCGTCGCGAAATGCTCGAGCAACCCCGAGTAGCACCGCTTCGCCTCGACGTATCGCTGCGCCTGGAAGTAAAGATCTCCCGCGCGCGCCCACGCCCGCTCGGCGATCGGGGCGCTCGCGCTGTCCCTCACGATTGATTCCCACTGGTCGACGGCGTCACCGGCGCGATTCAACCGGCTGTAGCAGAGCCCGGCTTGATACCGCGCGGAGAGCCGCGAAGGATGGGTGGGGAAACGCTTCACGAACATGTCGTACATGGCCACGGCGTCGCGATACCGCTTCTGGTTGAAACGATAATGCGCGATATCGAGAAGCGCGCCGCTCACGACCGAGGCATCACCCGACGCGCCGAACTGGGCGACGAGCCGTTCCTCGGACGCGACGGCGAGGCTGTCGCGGCCCTGCCGCGCGTACGTCCACGCGAGAAGCTTCGTCGCGGAGGCTCCGATCGGATGGTTCGGGAAGTCGCGGGTCAGCCTCTCCAGGCTGGTCTGCGCCTCCGCGTACCGCCCCTGCGCCGCGGATGCGTCGGCGTCGATCAAGAGCGCCCACGCGCGCCAGGGCGAGCGGCTTGGGGGCATCCGCTGGAGCATGACGTGTGGCGCGCCCGCTAGCTGGCCGATGTCGCCGGCCTTGTGATAGGAGTACTCGAGGAGGCAGAGCGCCGCGTCCACAAGACCCGCAAGCTCGGGCGACGCGAAGGTGAGGGTCGAGGAGGAATCGGTCCGCGAGGCATAGCGGTCGAGCACGATCTGGAAATAGGGCGCTGCGGCCAGGGGGCGATTCTGCGAGAGGAGACCCACGCCCGCGAGATACGCGGCGGCTGGAGATTCGGGCTCCAGCGGATAGCCTGAAACGACGGCCTGGTAGGTCCCGGTCGCATCCGCGCGGCGGCCCAGCGCGTCGAGGCAGCGAGCAACCCGATACTGGGCGCTCGCGGCCACGGAATGCTGGAAATATGTCGTGAGCACGCGGTTCAGCTCGATGATCGCCTCCGCGTACATCTTCTTCCCGTACAGTGTCTCGCCCACGAGGAACTGCGCGCGCGCGGCGACGTTCGTGCCGGCGTGGCGCTCCACCACGCTGCGCAGCATCGCGAGGGATGAGTCCATTTGGCCGGCGAGGTAGACCGAGCCCGCCGATCGAAGCTCTGCCTCGGCGCGCACCTTTTCGTCGCGGACCTTCTCCGCAGCGCGGGCGAACTCTTCCGCCGCGCTCCGGTAATCCTTCGCCTTCAAGAAAGCGTCCGCTTTCGCGAGCAAGGCGTAGTCACGCAGGCTCGAGTCGGGATAGCGGTCCGCCACGTCCTGGAACGCGGCGGCGGCTTTGAGCAGCGATCCCGAGGCCCGGTAGCAGAGCGCGCGAAGGTAGATCGCGGATGCGCCCGTGGGCTTCGGGCCCAGCGCGGCCAGGGCTTCGGCCGGCTTTCCGCGCTGAAAGAGCGCGACTCCCAACGCAAGCGTGGCCCGCGGATCCGCGGCGTACCAGGGGCGCGACGCGGTCAGCGCGGCCAGAGTCTTCTGCGCCGCAGCCGTCTCGCCCCGGCGGAGCGCGTTCCAAGCCTCGGCGAGCCGCGCCTCACCCATCAGCGGGCTTTGCGGGTACCTGGCCTCCCACTCGATCCAAGCCTTCGCAGCCACGGCGTCGTGTCCGGCGGCTTCATGGGCCTGGATCGCGGCGAACGCGGCGTCGTCCGCGAACGGGGTCTTGGCGAAGCCGCTCTCGGCGCGGCGGAACTCGCCATTAGCCTCATCGAAACGGCGCAGCTCGTAGCGAATCTCCCCCGAGAGAAACCGAGCGGCGTCTTTCTGATCCTCCGGTCCATGTTCGATTGCCCTTGAGGTGACCTGGAGCGCCTCTTCCAGCCCGGCCGTACGCTCCGCCTCCGGCAGAAGCCGAGCCGATTCCAACGCGATGCCTGCGCCCTGGAGCGTTGCGCCGGACGTCTGCTCGCTCTCCGCCGCCTTGGGTTTGCCGGCCTGAGCCGATGCCGCGGTCAAGGTCAAGGCAGCCGCCAGGCCGGCTCCGAGCAGGGCCGCCGCCGGCAGTGGCATGGGTGTGCGCCGTTTCATTCGCGTCATCGTCCGAGCTCTCCCGCGGATGGGGTTATGGCTGAACTGGAATCACCGGCACGGTACCCTGGGGGCCGCCGGTAGAGATTTCGACGGTGTGCGCAGGGCTGAGGATTTCTCGACCTTCGGAGTCGTGCACCAGGAGCTGGTAGCGATAGGTGCCGTCGGGCAGGGGCATGCCGCTCTCGTCCTTGCCGTCCCAGAGGAGATGGGCCGGGGGGACACCCTTGCCGCCGAAGCGGCGCACGACTTCATCGGTTTTGTTGATGAGAGACAGGGTCCAGTTGTCGGTCTCGCCTTTGGTGCGGGATCCGAGGAGGATTTTCGTGACGGCACTCTCTCCGGTGGGGGAGAAGACCTCGGGTTCGGCCTTGGCGCTGGCGTAGAAGCCTCCGAATCGGTAGGAGACGCCGAGGCGGTGGACGATACCGAGGGGGTGATCGGAGACGCCGTAATCGAATTGGTAGTGCCCGCCGGTTCGGTAGCTGAAGCCTCCGCAGGCGCGTTGGTCGTTCATGCCTGCGCGGAGGGCGAAGGCGGGCTGCACCCAGTACTCGGATCCGCCGTGAAGGGTGACGCCGGAGATTTGGCTCTGATCCATTTCGGCGGAGATCAGGCCGCGTCCGTGGAGCACGGTGGCGGAGAAGCCGCCGCGGAACTGGGAGGGATAGGTTTCCTTGGTGTTTTGGAGCTTGATGTTCGGTCCGCCCAGGTTGAGCACGGAGGCGCCCACGCGGATCGTGGGGGTGACGTTCATGATGCCGCCGACGTCGAATCCGAAGCCGCCGCCGCTGAAGTCCTCGATGCTCTGGCGGACGAGCTTGGAGTTCACGCCGAGGGCGACCCTGGGGGTCAAGGCCCGCGACATGGTGAAGATGTAGGCGGTCTCGCTCTCGTTGAAGGTGCCGAGCGGGTTGTTCATCTCGTCGGTGCGGTCGAAGGCACCGGAGCGCAGGGTGAGCACGCTGAGGCCGAAGCTCGGGAGCCTGTTCCCGGGCACCGCGAATTGGAACGCGCTGATCGTGGTGTCCTCGAAGAGGCGGGCGGCGTCCATGCGAAGCTCGTTGGGCACGAGCATGCTGAGACCGGCGGGGTTCCAGACGACCGAGGAGGCGTCGTCGGCCGCTCCGACGAAGGCGCCGCCGAGACCGAGGGTTCGGGCGCTGACGTAGGTGGAGAGCCAGGAGCCGGGCGCCCCCCCCGTTTCCTGTTCCCCCCACGCCGGAGCGGTGACCAACACGAGGGCTGACGCGAGCAGGAGATTCCGGATCATCGCAAGTGTCATGCGGTTCATTGCTCCTCCTCGGTTACCGAACCACCGCGATCTTGCGGCGGATGACGCCCGTGCCCTGGGCCTCGATCATGACGACGTAGCCTCCGCTCGAGACCAGCTCTCCCTTACCGTTTTTCCCGTCCCAGACGAACTGGTTGAGACCTAGCTGGCCGCCTTGGCTCCCGCTCGGGAACTCCTTCTTCAAGACGAGATTCCCCGTCTGCGAATAGACCCGCAACGTGACGT
>VBOX01000111.1 GCA_005893265.1 Candidatus Eiseniibacteriota bacterium
GTCCGGATGATCGTGCAGGCCGGCGGATCGGACGGGCGGAACGACGTCACGTTCACCGTGGGCTCCCACGAGGTAAACGCCGTGCTTCCAGCGCTCGAGGAAGTCCGCAAGAAGATAGGCGCGCGTGCCTTCCTGTACGACCCCGACGTGGCGATGCTATCGGTCGTCGGCGAAGGGCTCGCGACTTCCCCGGGCACGGCAGGCCTTGTTTTTGCAGCACTAGCGGCTGCGGGGGTAAACATCGACCTGATCAGCACCTCGTCCATCACGATCACCTGCGTGGTCCGCGAAGCCGACGCCGAGCGCGCGGTTCGGTCGCTGCACGAAGCACTCAAGCTCGAGCAGGAGCCATAACGCGAGGGGTTGCCCTATCGATGCGAGTTCAGGATCGGCCATCGGTTCTCAGACGGGGTGCCGCGCCGCCGAGCGGAAGAGCCTGTCTCTGGTTTCTCACGTTCGGCTGCGGGCTTCACCTCGTGCTCCTGAGCTTCCTTTGGATCAAGGTCGCACCCGGGAAGGAGTACGCGATCGCGGGGACGACCGGTCCCGTCACGCGGGCGCGCTTGATTCGCATCACGCCCCTCCGGAGCTTTCCGTCGGCGGAAGCCCCCGCCGAGGAGGCGCCCAAGGCGCGGCCGAAGCCTGCCCTCATGAAGCGCTATCAACCCGGCGCGAAGGTCGTGATCAAACAGGAGCGCGTCTCGCCCAAGAAAGGGGCCAAGGAAGAGTCGAAGTCCACCGCGCGGGAGGTCACCCCCGCGCCGGCCGCGGATCTCGTGCCGCGGTGGTATTCCGCCGACTCCTCGCGCGCCACCAGCGTGCGGACCGAGGGGGATTTTCGCTTTGCCTACTACCTGGCGGCGCTTCGGAACAAGATCGGCTCGCGATGGGTACCGCCTCAAGGGATCGACAGCGGGCGGCCCGTCCGGACCGTGGTCTATTTTCGGATCGGGCGTGACGGACAGGTTTCCCTCACGCAAATCGAAAGCTCCTCCGGATACGCGTTTTTTGACCAGACGGCTTTGCGCGCTCTCCTGAGCGCGACGCCCCTACCGCCCCTGCCGGCGGGATATGCGGACCAATACCTAGGAGTCCACTTTGGATTCGAATTCGCGCAATAGGCGGCGCCCGATCCCGACCCGAGGCGTGGCAGCGCTCCGCCCGCGAGCCGTTTTCGTTCTCGGCGTCGCGGCCCTGCTTCTCACGGGCACGTTTCTCTCGACGCGGGTCCTACGCGCCCAGACCCAGGTGAGGATCGGGGTCAAGGCGACGGGCACTATGAAATCGCCCCTCCTGCTCGCGCGTTTTCGGGGATATGGGCCCGTGGGCTCGCTGCCGAATCAGGGACGCGCGATCGCCAGGAACGATTTCGAGCTTTCCGGGGTCTTCGTGGTCGCGGACGTCGAGCCGGTGGAAGGCAAGCCGACCGCCGATCCCTCGCTCGCCGGAACGGTCCGGGTCGAGGGCATCGTGGAGGTCGGCGGCGGAGGCGGGTTCTTCCAGTTCCGCGGGCAGGCGATCGACGTAGGGACAGGCGAGATGGCCCTCGAGCGCTCGTATCCCTTCACTCCGGGGACGCTCCGCCAGACCATGCACCAATTTGTGGACGACGTGCTCGAAGCGTTGACCGGAGAGCGCGGGATCGCCGAGACGAAGATGGCGTACGTCAAGCAGGATGGCCGCGTGAAGGAAATCTGGATGATGGATTACGACGGCGAGAATGGCCGGCAGGTCACGCACGACCATAGCTTGGCGCTCTCGCCCATATGGGCGCCGTGGGGGAGTGAGCTCGCGTTCACAACGTTCAAGCGCGGAAATCCGGATCTCTATCTCTTCGACCTGAACAAGGCCGCTTCGTATCCATTCTCGACGCGTCCCGGCCTCAACACCGCCCCGAACTATTCCCCGGACGGGAAATGGATCGCCTGCACGCTCTCGCGGGACGGGAACGCGGAAATCTACCTCATCAGCCGGGACGCGCAGACCGCGAAGCGCCTCACCCGGAATACGGTGATCGACACGTCCCCCTCCTTCAGTCCCACGGGGCGCGAGATCGTATTCACCTCCAACCGAACGGGGTCGCCACAGATATACGTCATGGACGCGGAGGGCATGAACCAGAGGCTGGTCACGATGGAGGGGAGCTACAACGACTCACCCCAATGGTCTCCCAAGGGGGACAAGATCTGCTACGCCGCGCGTCACGACGGCATCTTCGACGTGATCGTCATGGACGCGAACGGCGCGAATCCGATCCAGATCACATCGAACGCGGGACACAATGAGAACCCCCACTGGTCCCCCGACGGCCGAAAGATCGTTTTCAGCTCAAGCCGAGAGGGGAAGCGGCAGATCTATATGATGAACGCGGACGGGAGCGACGTCCTACGCCTCACGAGCGACGGGGATTGCTTCAATCCCTCGTGGGGCCCCAGGGCCAAGACCCGGCTTGCGTCCCGGAGCTAGGGGGTCAGGAAAGCACCGGCCTTTCAAACGCGCCACCTAGGGCCGGTTCGGGTTGACGCTTCCGGGGGGCTGTGATAGGTTGGCAAAAGTTCTGGAAGTCGTTGTCGTCCAACTACCTGAAACGGATGGGAGGCACTGTATGCGCCTAACGCCAAGGATTGCGTCCGCGACGTTGCTTGGGCTTGCGATCGTGCTTGCGGTGGCACCGGGCTGCGCTTCAAGGAAGAAGGTCAGCACCCAGGGACAACTCGAGCCTCCCCCGACGGAGACGACCACGCCTCCGCCCCCTTCCGAGACAACTCCACCGCCTCCTCCCTCGAGCGAGACGGGAGAAAAGCTATCGCTCGAAGACGCGTTTTTCGATTTCGACGATTTCTCGCTCCGGCAGGACGCCAAGGCGGCCCTCGAGAGAGACGGCAAGTACCTCGAGTCGAACTCGGGCACGAAAGTCGTGATCGAGGGGCATTGCGACGAGCGCGGCTCGGTCGAATACAACCTTGCCTTAGGCGAGAAGCGCGCCCGCGCCGCGAAGGACTATCTCGTGAGCTACGGCGTCCCCGGCAACCGGCTCACGACGATCTCGTACGGCAAGGAGCGTCCCTTCGACTCCGGCCATGACGAGTCGGCCTGGTCCAAGAATCGCCGGGCGCACGTCGTTCCGAAATGACCCTGAGTCCTCGACACCTGGTATGCGCGGTCGTCGCGGTCGCTACGGCGATCGCGGCGGCCGGCTGCGCGCCCTCGGGCTACTACCGCTCGACCTCCAGCTCGCTCGACAGCCTTCTCACCACGCAGGCGCAGATGCAGCGCCGCCTCTCCGCGCTCGAGCAGAAGGTGGAGAGCACGCGGGAGGGCGTGCAGGCCACGAGGGCGAGCTCCGACACGCGTCTCTCCGAGCTGAACCAGCGGATGGACATGCTGCAGGGAAAGCTCGAGGAATCCGGGGTGCGCTTCACCCAGCTCGCGCAAAAGGTGGAGAACGTGAAGCAGAGGATTTCCTCATCGGATAGCGCCCAGGTGGCATCCGGTGGGCGGTCCACGCGCGATGCCGCGGGGATGGGTCCCGAGGAGGCCTACCAGGCCGCGTACTCGGACCTCGCCTCGGGCCGCTACGGGCTCGCGAAGGAGGCGTTCACGGAATACCTGCGCCGCTATTCCGACACCGAGGTCTCCGACAACGCGCAGTACTGGATCGGCGAGTGCGCGTACGCCCTGGGGGATTTCCAGGGCGCGATTGACGCGTTCAAACAGGTCGGGGAGAAATACCCCAAGGGAGACAAGGTTCCCGCCGCGCTCTTGAAGACCGGGATCGCCTACGCCCGCCTCAAGGACATGGATCAGGCGAAGAAGTATTACGGCATGGTGATCCAGAGATTTCCGAGGAGCGACGAGGCCCGCTTAGCGCGCGAGCGCCTCACCCAGAAAGGCGGCTGAGGAGACGCGCCGAGCCGACCGTCCTACGCGGTCGGGCGCCGGCTCTCCCCTACGATTTCCTTGCCGCGAGCGACAGCGCGTGTCCGAACCGCGTCTGCTTGGCGTGCCAGCGGGTCGTGTTGAGCCCCAGGCGATCGGTGAGCCAACGCCCATAGGGCAAGAACCACCACCCGACGATCGGGTTGTGCGCGCTCAAGTCCACCTGCTTGAGGCCGGCACGCTCCGCGAGGCGCCGGAAGCGTCCCTCCGATAGATCGTCCTCGTAGCCGAAGATCCACTTCCCGCGCCGTTCGGCGATCCATTTCCCGAGACGAAACGGCAGATCCAGCGCGTTCGGAACCACGATGAGGAGAAGACCGCCGGGGCGCGTGATCCGATACATCTCGCGGATCAGCGCCACCTTTCCCTCGTCGGTGAAGTGCTCGATCACGCCCCCGTTCCAAACCACGTCGAAGGACCCGTCGCGAAACCCGAGGTTGAGCCCGTCCTGGATCGCGTACCGCGCCCGAAGCCCCAGCCCCTCGAAATGCCTGCGCGCGAACGCGAGCGATTTCGGTGAGATGTCGACCAGCGTGATCCGCGCGTCCATCCGGGCCAGGGCCGCGCTCGTCGTGCCGGACCCTGATCCGACTTCGCAAAACGAGCGCCCCTCGGGCGGCCCGACGCATTCGAGGAACCGCTGCATGTTGGCCTGGTGGTCCGGCGCCGCGAGGTCGATGTTCCGGTAGCGCTCGGAAACCTTGTCCCAGACCTTCACGAGATCGGGCTGTTGGTAGGCGGGGACCTGGGTCATCGCGGCCCCGACTCTATGCGTGGGAGACGGCCGGAATCAAGGCCACCGTGGTTGTATACTTATGGGTATGCGCTTCGACCGTCTCACCACGAAGAGTCAGGAAGCCCTCGCCGCGGCGCAAGAGCGCGCCGACCGCGCGGGTCACCCCGAGATAGAACCAGAGCACCTGCTGGCCGAGCTTCTCGAGCAAAAGGAGGGGGCGGTCCGTCCGATCCTCGAGGCCGCGAGGATCCCCCTCGACCGCCTTCAGAAGGCGCTCGAGGCGCGATTCAAGCAGCTCCCCAAGGTGTCCGGGGCCAGGCAGGTCGTCGTCTCCTCGGCGCTCCGGCAAATCATCGAGAACGCGGAGGCCGAGGCGGAGCGGCTCCAGGACCAGTACGTCAGCACGGAGCACCTCCTCCTCGCGATGGTGGATCCGGCCGTGCCGCAGGAGGCCGGGCGCATCCTCCGTGACGCGGGCGCGACGCGCGAGGCGATCTATCACGCTCTCCAGAGCGTCCGCGGCGGCGAGCAGGTCACGGATCCCAATCCCGAGGAGAAGTACCAGGCGCTCGAGAAATACGCCCGGGACCTGACCGATCTTGCGCGCAAGGGGAAGCTCGATCCCGTGATCGGCCGGGACGAGGAGATCCGGCGCGTGATCCAGGTGCTCTCGCGGCGCACGAAGAACAATCCCGTCCTGATCGGCGAGCCCGGCGTTGGGAAAACGGCGATCGTCGAGGGGCTCGCGCAGAGGATCGTGAGTGGTGACGTGCCCGAGGGTCTCAAGGACCGGCGCGTGGTCGCCCTCGATCTGGGTGCGCTCCTGGCCGGCGCGCAGTACCGGGGACAGTTCGAGGAGCGGCTCAAAGCGGTCCTGAAGGAAGTCACCCGCGCCGAGGGCCAGGTGATCCTTTTCATCGACGAGCTGCACACGTTGGTGGGCGCGGGGGCCGCGGAGGGTGCGCTCGACGCCTCGAACCTCCTGAAGCCGGCGCTCGCCCGCGGCGAGCTTCACTGCGTCGGCGCCACCACCATCGAGGAGTATCGAAAGCGGATCGAGAAGGACGCCGCCCTCGAGCGGCGGTTCCAGCCGGTGTTCGTGGGTGAGCCTTCGGTCGAGGACACGATCGCGATCCTCCGCGGCCTGAAGGAACGTTATGAGGTTCACCACGGGGTGAAGATCCAGGACGCCGCGCTCATCGCGGCGGCGACGCTTTCGCATCGCTACCTGACGGACCGTCAGCTCCCGGACAAGGCGATCGACCTGATCGACGAGGCCGCCTCGCGGCTCCGGATCGAGATCGACAGCATGCCCGCCGAGATCGACGTCCTCGAGCGAAGGAAGCGCCAGCTGGAAATCGAGCGCCGGGCTCTCGAGCGTGAGCGCGACCCGGTCTCGAAGGAGAGGCGGCGCGAGATCGAGGAGGAGATCGCGAGCACCGAGAAGGAGCTGGCGAGGCTCCGCGCGCATTGGGAGAAGGAGCGCGACCTGATCGGAAAGATCCGGCAAACGAAGGAACGGATCGAAGACTTGAAGATTCAGGAACAGCGGGCGGAGCGCGAGGGGGATTTGGGCCGCGTCGCGGAAATCCGCTACGGATCGATCGCCGGCCTCGAGAAAGAGCTCAAGAAACTGAGCGCCGACCTCGCCGCGCTCCAGAAGGATCTCAAGATCTTGAAGGAGGAGGTGGACGCGGAGGACATCGCCGAGGTGGTCGCGCGGTGGAGCGGGATCCCGGTACAACGGCTCCTCGAGGGGGAGCTGGAGAAGCTCCTGCACATGGAAGAGCGGTTGAAGCAGCGGGTCGTGGGGCAGGACGAAGCGGTGCGCGCCGTGTCGGACGCGGTTCGTCGCGCCCGCGCCGGGCTCCAGGATCCCAACCGTCCGCTCGGCTCGTTCCTCTTCCTCGGCCCGACCGGGGTGGGAAAGACGGAGCTGGTCCGCGCGCTCGCCGAGTTCCTCTTCGACGATGAGCGCGCGATGGTGCGGATCGACATGTCGGAGTACGTGGAGAAGCACTCCGTCGCCCGCCTCATCGGCTCCCCGCCGGGGTACGTGGGCTTCGAGGAAGGAGGGCAGCTCACCGAAGCGGTGCGTCGGCGTCCCTACTCGGTGGTCCTGCTCGACGAGATCGAGAAAGCGCATCCCGACGTCTCGCAGATCCTGCTTCAGATCCTCGAGGACGGGCGTCTCACCGACGGGCAGGGCAGGACGGTCGATTTCAGGAACACGCTGATCGCGATGACGAGCAACATCGGGAGCGATCTCATCCTCGAGTCGGGCGGGGAGTCCGGCGAGGCCATGCGAAACCGACTCATGGCAGCGCTCCGGGGGCATTTCCGGCCCGAGCTCCTGAACCGAATCGACGAGGTGCTGATCTTCGAGCCCCTATCGAGGGAGTCGCTCCGGCAGATCGTCAAGCTCGAGGTCGCGAAAGTGGAACGGCGGCTCAAGGAGAAGGAGATCGCGCTGGAATCGGACGACGAGGTCCTCGATCTTCTGGCCCGCGAAGGATACGACCCTGTGTTCGGCGCGCGTCCGCTTCGCCGCCTGATCGAGCGACGTATTCAGAACCCGCTCGCCGCGGGTTTGCTGAAGGGAGAATTTCATCCGGGGGACACCGTTCACGTCGGCGTGAAGGGCCGCGGCGGGGAGCTCCAGTTCGAGAGGCTCGCCAAGGCGTTTTCCGCTTGACGGTTCCCGAGCACGGCGGATAACGTGGCGGCTCGCCGTCCGAACACGTGATCCGCCCGCCCGTTTCGTCTCCGAGCCGAGTCTCGGACCAGCCGGAGAGCCGATGCATCTGTCCGAATTGCTGAACGAAGACGCGGTCTCGCTCTCGCTCAAGGCTCGCGACAAGGAATCGTGCATCAAGGAGCTGGTGCAGCTCCTCGAGTCCGCGCACCGCGTGGACACGAAGGGCGAGATCTTGAGCAAGGTGCTCCAGCGCGAGTCCATGATGTCGACGGGAATCGGGAACGGCGTCGCGATCCCGCACGGCAAGACGCGGCTCCTGGATCAGCTCGTCGCCGCGTGCGGCGTGTCCAGGCTCGGGATCGATTTCGACTCGATGGACGGAGAGCCGGCCACGTTGTTCATTCTCCTCGTTTCCCCCGAGAACCTACGGGGTCCCCACGTGAAGGCGCTGGCCAACGTCTCCCGCCTCTTGAAGGAGGAGACGGTCCGGGACTCCCTTCGGCGGAGCGACTCCCCGGAGCAATTTCTAGCCACGCTGCGCGACTCGGAGGCCCATTTCCTGCGCGCCGAGCCCTATTCCTCGCAGCCGCCGGGTTGACGGAAACCCCCAGGACCTGATAGGGTCTTGCGCTACCGCCGTGTCCCCCAGAAAGGAGCTTTTCCCTTCCATGAATGGCACTCGTGGGCTCCGGGCGGGGATCTTTATCCTTCTGATCCTCACCGGCTGCTCCAAGGACAAGACCCTCAACGTCGAGGGCGCTTTTGGGCCCGTAATCGAGAACCTTAGTTCCGATCACGAGCCGCCTGTTCGGGGGATTTCGAACACGCTCACCGCCATCGTGACCAATCCGCGCGGCTACACCCTGCGCTACCACTGGTCGGCGGGCGCGGGTGTCTTTGCCGATTCCCAAAGCCAGACCGTCCACTGGACGCCTCCGGATTCGATGGCCGTCTATCCCGTCACCGTCTCGATCCAAGCGCACGACGACCTGAACAACGTCGACTTCTTCAAGACGCGCACGTTCCAGGTGTACGTCGACAACGAGTTCGAGCGCTGGACTCGGTCGGTCGCGGTCCAGTTCGATGTGGCGCCGCCCGCGGGGGGAAGGATCTATTACTCGGAGATTCGAAACGCCTCGACGGGCGAATCGGATATCTGGGCGCTGGCCCTACCGCTCGGCGCGCCGGACCAGATCACACAAAGCTTCTGGCAGGTGACATCTCCGACAGCCCAATCGGACGGACCCCTGGTCGTGTTCTCGGGACGGAGACGCGCCAGCGATCCGGGGCCCTCGCTTTGGCTGGTCCCGCCGACCGGTGGGGACACCACGACCGCGCTCCCCGTCGTGAGGTGGAACGGGAGCAATAACTTCCAGCTGGGCGGGCCTCGTTTCGCGCCGAGCGGCCCCATGCTCCTCTATCACACCGACAGCTTAGGCGTCAATTCCACACGGCCTAAGCCCTGGGTGCGCGACGTCTCCAACTTCGCGCTTCCACCGGTCCCGCTCGTCGGCGAGAACCTTGCGGAAGCCGCGAACGCATACGTGAACGGGGCATGGAAGGGATCAGGAGACTCCATCGTGGTCGAGTCGTACATAAACTACAGCGTCCCCACCCAGCGGAGGTCCACGGGCCTCTTCAAGCTGAGCGCTTCCAGCAACAGCAGCGTGGCGTCGTACCCGCAATGGCTCGCGGACTCGGCTGCCACCGATCTCGATTGGTCGCCCGACGGGCTTCACATCGTGTTCGCGAAACGCGCGCCTGGCCGCACGGATCGCGATCTTTGGATCATCAACGCGAACTCCTCGGATCCCGCGTCGGAGGTGGCCATCACTCGTGGGATCGCCGACGAGTCCCACCCGCGGTTTTCGAGCGACGGCAACAAGATTTTCTTCGTATCCAATCGGGTGGACCGGTACGGCGCGAACGGCGTCTACGATACCGAGCGGCGCGGCACGAATATCTGGAGCGTGAGCCGGTTTGACCGGCCGTAGCTACTGCGCGGGAGACCGTCCACCCGGGCGGATCTCCCGCGTTTCTTCATGATCCGATCCGAAGGGGGCGACATGGCGACGCGAAACCGCGCGTCGCTCTTTCTCTTCTACTGGCTCCCTGTCCTGCTCTACATTGCGCTGATATTTGGCGCGTCCTCCATTCCGGGATACGACATTCCGGTGCTCTTTCCCAACGCGGACAAGCTCGAGCACCTGACCGAGTATGCGCTTTTCGGACTTCTGCTCGGACGGGCGTTTCGGTTCACCGTGGGCGGGCAGCGTGGAGCGCGCTGGGCCATGGGCACGGTCGCCCTCGGGGGGTTCGTGGGAGGGATGGACGAACTCTATCAGAGGCTCACGCCGGGGCGGACGAGCGACATCCGCGATTGGGCGGTCGACCTCGCGGCGGTAACGCTCGCCGTTCTGTTCACGCAGTACGTGCGGCTCCATCCGATCCGTCGGCGCAGGGACGCCGCACCGGACCCGGCGCCCAAGCAGGAGAGCCGATGAAGTTCCAGGTGCCGCGCGGCACGCGCGATATCCTGCCCGGCGAAGTGGAACGATGGCACTGGCTCGAGGAGCGGGCACGCGCCGCGATGGCGCTCTACGGCTACAGGGAGGTCCGCACGCCGATCTTCGAGGCGACGGAGCTCTTCGTCCGGAGCGTCGGCGAATCCACCGACATCGTGCGGAAGGAGTTGTACACCTTCCAGGACCGGAAGGGGCGATCCCTCACGCTGAGGCCCGAAGGCACGGCGCCGCTCGTGCGCGCCTACCTCGAGAACCCGCCGCTCCGCGCGGAATCACCGGCGAGGCTCTACTACATGGGGCCGATGTTCCGGTACGAACGACCCCAGGCGGGCCGTTATCGCCAGTTCTGGCAGATCGGCGCCGAGCTCCTGGGCTCAGCGCAGCCTGAAGCGGACGCCGAGATGATCGACCTCTTCCGGGCGATCCTGTCGGACGTGGGGCTCAAGAGCGTCACGGTGCTCCTGAACTCGCTCGGCGACTCGGTGTGCCGGCCGCGCTACCGGGAGGCGATCCGCGAGTATTTCAAGAAGCACGTCGATCGTCTGTGCGGCGATTGCAAGGAGCGACTCGAGACGAACCCTCTGCGCATCCTGGACTGCAAGGTTCCTTCCTGCGCGCCCGTGATCGCGGGCGCGCCGAGCGTGCTGGATTCGCTCTGCGCCGAATGCGCGGAACACTTCGAAGCGGTGAAGCGCGCGCTCGCGGGGCTCGGCATTGCCTACGAGGTCGATCCCCGGCTCGTGCGCGGGCTGGACTATTACACGCGGACGGTTTTCGAGATACACGCCGCGGGCCTGGGGGCGCAGAACGCGGTCGGAGGCGGCGGGCGCTACGACCAGCTCGTGAAGGATTTCGGCGGCCCGGAGACCCCCGCGATCGGATTCTCGATCGGGATGGAGCGGCTCCTGCTTGCGGTCGGGGAATCGGCGGTGCCTCCTCCGCAGGGTCCGGACGTTTGCGTGATCGCGCTTCAGCCCGGGGCCCAGGTCGAGGCGCAGGCGCTCGCGCGGTCGCTGCGCGGGCAGCTCACGGAGCCGGAGACGCGCAGGGCGCTCCGCGTCATGGTGGACGTGGCGGGGCGAAGCGCCAACGCGCAGATGAAATGGGCCTCGAAGATAGG
>VBOX01000046.1 GCA_005893265.1 Candidatus Eiseniibacteriota bacterium
AGAAATCCGTAATGAGATACGAGCCGCAGGCGCTCTTCGGTCCAGCGCGAAGCCGGAAAGATTTCCAGATCGTCCGAGCCGTTTCTTTGCCGAGCTTTGGCGGTGGCGTTCCCAGCCATTCCCGGCGTCGCACCCTGATCGTTAGATCTGTCCCCTCCCGGTCGGCGACCCGCCGCACGCGGTAGGTGGGCACATACTCCACGGTCCCGTCCGGAGCCGTGAGCGCCACCATTCCGTCGGCGCGCGGCTGTACGAAGGTCGCCTCCTTTACGCCGTCCCCCTCGATCTCGAGATAGAAGGTCACCGGGAGCACGGTGTCATGGCCAACTGGAGGCGAATCGGCCACAGCGACGGATGGAGTCAAGGCCAGGAAAGCGGCAACGACAGCGAGGCGCATGCTAAGCCCGTTTTCGCGTAACGAACGTCCGGCGGTACGCCCCTATACTAGCGCAATCCGGCCCGGACTACACCCGCTCGACAAAGCTCCCGTCGCGGGTGTCGATCTTCACGCGGTCGCCGATGCCCATGTGCTGCGGCACCTTCGTGACGAGCCCGGTGTTCATCTTGGCGATCTTGGGTGACGAGGAGATCGTGGCGCCCCTGAGCACGGGGTCGGTCTCCACGATCTCGAGCTCCACGAACATCGGCACGTCGACCCCGACGGGCTTCCCTTCGAAGTAGCTCATTTCCACCGTCATGCCTTCGACGAGGTAGTTGACCGCGTCCCCCAGATGGTCACGCGGTACGTTCGACATCTCGTAGTTCTCGGTGTTCATGAAGGTAAATTCGTCGCCTGAGCGATAGAGGTACTGGAGCGGATGGTGGTCCAGGTCAGCCCGTTCCACCTTGTCCTCGGAGCGGAACCGGTATTCCACCTGGCTTCCGGTGACGAGATTCACCATCTTGGCGTGCACCATCCCGCGCCAGTTCCCGGGCGTCACGTGGAGCACGTTCGTCACACGGCAGGGCTTCCCATCATGCAGGATGACCATGCCGACCTTGATTTGAGTCGCCGGAATCACGGAAAAATCTCCTCAGGGATTGCAAAACGGATTGGCAGCCTCTGAGTATAGTGGAAGCTCAAGCCTCCGGCAAGCCGGTCACCGCGCCTTGCCGGAGTCCGCGGCGGCGGCGACCCTTTCGCACACGCGCGCTAGCCAATCGATAAACGGACCCTCCGTCACTCGCGTTTCCGGGTCCTGATGAGGCCAGAGCGCGAAGAGACGGATCCCACCAGGAGGATCCAGCCGCTCCCGATCGGCGGCGTAGGTGGAGTCCGCCGACCTGACCTCTTCGGCGAGGGATCGCTTGGGAGGACGAACGAATACTGCGTACCCGGATGGCGGATGTGCGGACTCCCAGGACTCATCACGCAAGAGCAGAAGATAACGATCGCGAACGGCCAGGAGAGGACTGCCGTTCCCGACATGTACGATTAAGGGACCGGATTCCGTTTCGGCCCAGAATTCGAAGAGATTCACTCCGCAAGCATTGAATGCGTAGTACCCGGCCTTGTCCCTTCCCGCTCCCTTGTGAGCGAAGGCGACGTACCGCCTGCCCTGGCGGAAATCCAACGCTTCATCCGTCGTGATTTCTTCATTGCCAAGTCGCCCGCCGACCTGCGCGAGCACGAGCGCGTCCTTTGGACCTTTCCCCTTGATGTAGTGAATCTGGCTGAAGTGATGCCGGGTGATGATGGTCCCCGCACCCCTGACTACCTCGCTACGGTCGAGAGTCCCTGCGAATATGAGATCCGCCCATTCGATGTCGGCCTCGAACGAGCCCCGCGCGCATTCCCCGAAGCAGGGGGCTACGTAGATCAGCGAGAGCAGGAGAATCGTGAGCCCGCCCCACAGACATGCGCGCATTCTTTACCCCTGCCTTGTCCCGCGCGACATCGCAAACGCCAGGATGATCCCGACGGCCGAGCCCATCGCCACACCCGCCGCGATCTTGTGGGTCGCAACGCCAACGGCGGTCCCAATCGCGATGCCGATCACGATCCAGAGCCTGAAGCGGTTGCGGTTCAAGGACCACCTCCACTCGTTGAGGAATGGGGCGCATGCACCCGCCCTGCGCCGTGGACGTAAACAAGCTCGGCACCGAGATACCCCGTGTACAAGGTTAGCGCGGCAGCGGCGAGCGCGGCCAGCGCCGACAGCGAGATCCCTTTTCCGCGAGGACGGACCGCCCACGAGAGGATGGTGGCGAGGCCGAGCGCCCCGAGCGCCCACACGCAGGAGGTTAGGTGTTTTTCCACCGCGGCGTTGGGCACCCCTTGGTCCACCGCTTTGTCACGGACCGCTTGGCCGCTGAAGTAGGCGACCCCGGACCCCGCGAGGGCCAAGGTGAGCAGGATCGGGCCAAACCATCGGATCCAGGGCCGGCGCACGAGCAGGTAGCCCAGCTCGGCGAAAGCGCCGGTCACGGCCAGCGCGATCGGGAAGTGGACGACCGCGGGGTGGAGATCCAGGCCGAGCATCAAACGCCGTACGCTCGGCGCAAGATCGCCATCGTATGCACCACCTCGCGCTTCACCCCATGCGCTACCTGGATGTTGCACGTTCCGCACCCGGTCAGGATAGCCTCGGCCTTCGTGCGTTCGATCTCGTGGAATAGGGGCGCGCCGATCTCCATCGCCCGCTCGTAATTCTCGGCCTTCATGCCGTAGGTGCCCGCGATTCCGCAACACGAGTCTTCGATGGGGCGAACCTCCACTCCGGGAACAAGCTTCAAAAGCTTGATCGGCTCTTCGGTGATCCCTTGAGCCACCGAGTGACACGCGTTGTGGTACACGACCGAGATCGGGACGGGCTTGAAGTCGGTCCTGAGCTCCCCGCGTTCGTGGAGCCGCCAGAGGTACTGGTGGATGTCGATCGTGTGCGCGGCGAGGTGCCTCGCCTCTTCCGTGCCGAGAATGCGCGGGTAATCCTCGATGAGCGCGAGCCCGCACGAGGGGGCGCTCGCGACGACGGTGAATCCGCGGTCCACCAAGGGGAGCAGTACCTCGAGATTCCGCCGCGCATCGGCGGCGATGGAGCGCTCGGCGCCCATGGTGATGAGCGCGATGCCGCAGCAGCGCTGCTCGGGCACGACCACCTCGATGCCGTTCGCCTCGAGGACCTTGACCGTGGCCTCGGCTTCGCCCTGCGGGTCGTGGAATCGCGCGAAGCAGCCCGCGAAGTAGGCCACGCGCTTCGTGATCGGCACGTCGCGGTGCGGCATCGGCCCGAGCCGCGCGTGGGGGGCGCCCGCCCGCGCCTGCGCACCGGCACCCCCCGCGCCCGGCCCGCTCCTCGGCGCCGGCATGAGCGGCAGCGCCAGCGCCCGCTTCGCGCCGGCGTCGCCCGTCCCGAACGGCCGCCGGAACCGCGGAAGGTCCAGCCGGCCCGCGACCTTCCCGACCTTCTCGCGCGCGGCGCGCTCCGCCGGATTCCCCACCGCGAGGTTCACGACCCCGGGTGCGATGCCGGCAATCTTCGCGACCTGATCCGCGTGTCCCAGGACCCAGTTCCGGATCGGCATTCCGTGCTTCTCCACGAATTCCTTCCGGGCCGCGATCGCGAGCCCGGGGATATCCACCTGGCTCGGGCATTCGCTGAGGCAAAGCTTGCAATTGAAGCAGGAGTCCATGACCTCCTTGAGCGGCTTGTCCGTGAGGTTGTCGTGCGATAGATCGCCGCGGATCATTTCCATCAGGAGCACGGCCTTGGCCCGCGCGGTGTGCGGCTCGAGCGATGTCGTTGACCCCACCGGACAGTAGTCCCGGCACGTGCCGCACCCGTGGCACATCTCGATCATGTCCCGATAATCGGTCTCGTCGAAAATCGTGTCGGTTCGAACATACGTGTTCGTGAAGCGGAGGAACTCTTCGGGAAATGTCCTTGTGTCCGTGATCACGTTTCCGGGATTCAAGATTCCGGCCGGATCCATTACCTGCTTCACGCGTACCATGACCGAATAAGCGTTCGGATATTGACGCGCGATGTATGGCGCGCGCAGAACACCGTCGCCGTGCTCACCGGTAATCGTGCCGCCGAGGCGCCAGGTCAGCTCGAACGCGTCTTCCGCCATCGCGGCCATCCGTTGCGCAAACGTCGTTTCGTGCGGATCCATCAACGGCATGACATGAACGTTTCCGTTTCCGGCGTGTCCGAAGATGGCGAATCGGGTTTTGTGCTTGCTGAAGATCGCGCGGAGCCCGTTCACGTAATCGCCGAGATGCTCCGCGGGCACGGCCGTATCGTCGATGAAGTTCATCGGCTTCTCAACGGGCGAGGCACGATAGATCAGAGGCAGGGCCGCCTTACGGACGCCCCAGAGCGTGCCCTGCTCCGCGGCGTTTCGCGCCGCGCGGAAGTCGAGCACCTTCCCGCGCCGCGCGGCCGCCCACTCCTCCATGGCGGCAATGCCCGCCCGCGCCTCCTCGGCGGACGCCCCCTCGAACTCGACCAGGATCGCGGAATCGAAGCGCTCGGGTATCAAAGGACGCAGGTCCTCGCGGTCCGAGCGGACGAAGGCGAGGAACGTGTGGTCCATCGCCTCGATGGCGGAGGCACCGAGGCGCCGGGCCTCCAGCACGGCCTCGGTCGCATCCTCCCAGGACGCGAAGTAGAGGAGCGCGACCGCGGTGGATGCGGGCCTCTCGACGAGCCGCATCGTGACTTCGGTGACGACCCCGAGCGTACCCTCGGAGCCCACGATCAACCGCATCGGATCGAAACGAGGCTCGATCGAGCTGACCGCATCGCCGGGCGCCCACGCGCCCCAGAGGTCGTAGCCGCAGGAGTTCTTGTTCGACCGGGGTCGCTCCTTCAGGAACGCGGGCGCGCCGGCGCGCAGGATCGACTCCAGCTCCGCCGACAGTAAGCGCCACGCGGCGCCGCCGTCTCGGGACCCCCCGCCGCCAGCACGCGGGCTCGATCCCGCGCCCGAGCTCCCCGCGTGCGAGCCCAGCTCCACGACGCTCCCGTTGTGCAGCACGACCGTGAGCCCCAGGACGTTGTCCTTCGTCGCGCCGTGACGAAGCGTGTGCGCGCCGGAGGCGTTCGTTCCGACGTTTCCGCCGATGGTGCAGAAGTCCCCGCTCGAGGGATCCGGTCCGAGCCTTAGCCCCTCGCGACCCGCTGCTTTCTGCACGCGGCCGTGGAGCACACCCGGCTCGACGCGCACGAAGCGTCGCTCGGGATCGAGTACTAAGATCCGTTTCATGCGCGCGGGAAAATCGAGGATGATCCCCGGGCCCAGGGCCTGCCCGGCGAGGCTTGATCCCCCGCCTCGAGGCGTCACGGGAATTCCCGTAGCCGCGGCGAATGCGACCGTCTTCGCGACGTCCGCCTCGGTCTCAGGCGAGACCACGGCCAGGGGCTTCCGTCTGAAAATACAGGCCGCCGTGGAAAACAAAGCGAGCGCGATGGGGTCCGTCCGCACCTCGCCTTCGAGGAGCGGCGCCAGATCGCGCTCGATTTTCAGTTGCCGCGGGTCCATAACTCCCCCCGCGCGCGGGGGTACGATCAAGCTCGCGCTAGGAGAAACCGGTCGTAGAGGATGGCTGCAACCCCACTACCGGCCAGGGGTCCTATCCAGTATACCCACTGATCCTGCCAATAGTGCGCGGCAAGTGCGGGTCCGAATGCCCGGGCGGGGTTCATGGCGGCTCCGGTCAGACCGCCGCCCATGAGAACATCGACGGTGATCGTGAGCCCGATCGCGAGGCCCGCGAAGCCGCTGGGAGCCCGCGGATCCACCGCCGTGCCGAACACCGAGATCACGAGGAAGAAGGTCAGGATCGCCTCGACCAGGACCGCCGTCATGGACCCTATCGTGGGATCGATCGTCGGGGCGCCGAGGTGAACGTCCACCGGTCCCCCTTGGTAGAGGTAGCCGAGGATGCCCGCGGCGAGCGAGGCGCCCACGAGCTGCGCGACCCAGTAGACGAGCATTTTGCCCATGCCGATCCGCCGGGTCATCCACATGCCGAACGAGATAGCCGGATTGAAATGGCCGCCGGAGATATGCCCGAACGCATACACCCCGATCAGGATGGCGAGACCGTGCGCCACCGCGATCCCCGTCGTGCCCACGGACTGCGTCGCCTGCTGCTGCAAGATCGCGCCGGCGCCGAAAAAGATGAGGCCGAACGTACCGATCATCTCCGCGAGGAAGCTCCGCGCGCCCTGATTCATCCGTCCTCCGTACCTAGAGTTCCGCCACGACTTCTAGAGCACCGCAACGGTTCGCCCTAAAGATTGTCGACGGTCTTCCGATCCAGGCGCTTCGTTAGCTCGACCAGGAGCCGCACCGCGGCGTCGTCGTCTTTTCGGTCCATGATCGTGGAATGGCTGTGGATGTAGCGCGTCGGGATGAAGATGACGAGCGAGGGCACGCCCGTGTCGTATATGTGGAACCGGCCAGCGTCGGTGCCGCCGCGTTCCACGGTGCCCAAGTGGTAGGGGATCTTCTGCTTATCGCAGATCTCGATCGCGAGATTGCGGAGTTTCACGTTGGGAATCATGGAGGCGTCGTAGACCAGGATGCCTGCCCCTCCGCCCAGCTTCTCGTCGCCGTCCCCCAGAGAGCCCGGCGTATCGTGCGCGATCCCGACGTCCAGCGCGATGGCGACGTTCGGCTTCACCGCAGCGACGCTCGTCTGCGCGCCGCGCAGGCCCACCTCTTCCATGGTGGTGGCGACCCCGTAGACGGTGTTCGGGTGCGGCGCCTTCGCGAGCCGCCGAAGCGCGTCCACGACCAGCGCGCAGCCCACGCGGTTGTCCAGCGCCTTCGCGAGGTACAGCCGGTCGTTCGACATCACGGAGAAGGGAGCTTCGGGAATGATGGGATCGCCGGGACCGATTCCGAGACGCTTCTTGACGTCGAAGTAGGACGTGGCGCCGACGTCGATGAACATATCCTTGATGTCCATGACCTTCCTGCGCTCGTCCTCTTGAAGCTCATGCGGTGGTTTCGAGCCGACCACCCCGAGCACGTCTCCCTTCGCGGTCCGGATGCGCACCTTGTGCGCGAGGAGCACGTGGCCCCACCACCCGCCCATCGGGAGGAATTTGACGAACCCTTCCTTGGTAACGCCCTTGACCATGAAGCCGACCTCGTCCATGTGGCCGGCCATCATGATGCGCGGCTCCTCCGACTTTCCCCGCTGCTTGCAGATGATGCTGCCCAGGCGGTCCTGGGTCACCTCTCCCAGGCCACGCAGGTGCTTCCGCATGATTCCTGCGATCTCAGTCTCATGTCCCGGAGGGCCGAATGCCTCGGTCAGTTCCTTCAACAGGGTGTGGCTGGCGTCCATCCAACGGCTCCTTGCAATGGGAAGCAGGTCAGGTTGGCGGGGCGAAGTATCGGTCCGAGCGGCGGGAGTGTCAAGCTGTGCGCCGCGGTATGCCTCGGATCCGATGGTGGGGCCTCTCGGTCCTGGGGAACTCGTCTTCCTTGAGGACGCTGACCGATCCGTCCACTTCGAGGATCGCCGAGCGAACCTCTTCCACGGTCTCCACGCCGTGCTCCCGCAAGGACCTGAGGAGATCGTCGATCGTGATCCCTTCCCGCGCGAGATTCTGGGTCAGGATCTTCCCGTGCCGAATCAGGATCGTCGGGTTCCCCTCGACGAGCTTCTGGGCATTCTTGCTCCGCCTGACGACCCAGGCCACGATCATATTGGCGGCGAACAGGGTGCCCGCCGCCACCAGCCCTCCTGTGAGGGAGGTGTCGGGTCCGGTCATCGCGTTTTGAACGGCGTTTGCGAGGAGAAGGAGTAGAAGAAAATCAAACGGGGTCAACTGTCCGGCCTGGCGCTTCCCGGTGAGGCGGAGCCCCAGGAGAAGCGCCAGGTAGACGAGACCTGTGCGGAAGGCTATGTCGACCAGCGTGCTACCGCTCGTGAGCGGCACTACTCGCTCGGCCCGGTCCTATCTCTCGACGATCACGATGGGTTTGTCGACCCGGAGCGAGACTTTCGCACCCTCCGGGATCTCGAGCTCGTGCCCCTTGGTCGCAAGCACCGCGCCCGTGCCGACGACCGCGCCGCCCACGGCGCCGATGATCGTGCTCTTCGTGCTCCCGCCGGCTACCTTGCCGAGGACCGCGCCGGCGACCGTGCTTCCGCCGATGATCAGCTTGTCGCGCGTGCTGGTGGATTTCGCGACCAACTTCCCTTCGGCGTTCGCGACCGTCGCGTGGAGCGGCTTCGGGCCGTCCACGGTTTCGATCGAGGTGAACTCGAACATGATCGACGCGCGCTCTTCCGCGCTCTTGCTGCGCGACGCGCGCTTCAAGTCCGCAACCGTCCCGCTGACCCGGGCGCCGGCGTCCGCCACCACGACGCCGTTAATGGTGATCGGCGCGGCGAGCTTCCCCTCGACGTGGTCCCCGATGTTGGAGGTCCGGGTGTCGACCGGGGTGACCATCTCGACGTCAAAGCTCGTGCCGGCCGGGATCTCGGTGGTCCGCTGCTCCGCGTACTTGGACGTGCTCGTCGACTTCGTACCGCTCGACGAGGAGCCGGTGTGCTTCGGGGGCGTCGACTTCGTGGCCTTCGGGGGCGTCGCCTGCGCGCTCTGATCGGTAGGCGGCGTGGCCTGCTCCGTAGGCGTCTCCGACCCGTATCCCTGGCTGACTTGGGTCGAATCGGTCGTTCCGGACATTTCCGTCTGCGCCTTCTTCTGGCAAGCCGAAATCGCGAATGCGAGGAGGGCCGCCATGAGCGCGCTGCCTAGAATCCGAATGGGTTTCATATGGATTCACCGTCCTTTGGTTAGTAGATGAAGTTGTACGTGAACCCGCCCATGACCTTGAGCTGGTTCACGTCGGACACGAAGGAATACTTGACCTCGCCGAAGATTCCGAGGTTCGGCATCACCTGATTCTTGATGCCTCCCTGGACGTTCAATCCCAACTTGGTGTCCGACGCGTCGCCCAGGGCCCCAGGAGGCAGATCGATGTGTATGAAATGAAGTCCGAGACCTCCTCCCGCGTACGGGATCAGCCTGCCACCCTCCACGGGGAAGTCGACATTGATATCGGTCGCGACGGTGAAATCGCGGATATCAGAACCGCTCACGCCGACCTTCCAGTATTCCACGAGCGGGATGACGTGCACGCTCCTCACGAACTCACCCCCGTCGATGTGAACGCCGAGGGCGACCGTGCTGCTGGCACCTTCGGGATCGACAAATCCTATGCGGGCGCCGAGCCCCTGAAATCCGAGCCCGTGGCCCTGGGTCGCAGGCGCCGCCGCCGCGAGCGCGGCGGATGACGAAAGGCTCAATCCGACCACAAGCGTCACCAGAAACGATCCGTTTCGTTTCATCGCGGAAACCCCCTCAGTGGTTCGAGAGCGGCGCGGGTCGCCCCGGCCGTGACGTTGACGGCGACTCCCCGCGTGCAAGGTAGCTCAGAGACCTCGCGGCGACAACTAGAACGTGAACCGAAGTCCGCCGTGAAAAGCGACTCCGTCGAAGTCCGCTTCCTCACGAACGGTCTGCCCGATCGCGGGATCGAAGAATTCTGCTTTGGGCGTGCTCGCGTTCCACACCGCCTCGCCGTAGAGCGAGGTCTGGCGGGCGACGTTCAGATTGGCGCCGGTGAATACTTGCGCCCCGAAACCGTCGTAGTCATTCCGGAAATCGACACCGCTTTCATCGGTCCCCTCTACCGTGAGCCACTCCCAACCCAAGCCGCCGCCCACGTAGGGCTCGAACTGAGGCGTGACGGGAATGCGCACGCGTATGGTTCCCATGAGCGGAACGAGATTGGTGTCGATGGACCGCGTCCGGACGACGGTCGTCACGTGCGTGCCATCGGGCAGGTCACCTTGTCGCACGAACTCTTCGCCTCCGGTGGAGCGGTGATACCAGGAGAGCTGAATCCCGAGGTCAAGTTGATCGGCGAGAACCGATCCGACGCTTCCGTTCACATAGAGTCCCTGGCCGGGCTGGTCGGTCGGATCGAACCTGCCCGCACCCAGGGTGGCGAAGTACACAGGCTCGCTGTAGCCGTAGTCGCGGTCGCGATAGGGGCGACGGTGCCGGATCGGCCCGTTTGCTTCGAGAAGTGATTTCTGCGCGCCCATGTCCTTGAATTGCGGTCCACCCGCGCCGGGCGCGCTCGGTTGGAAATCGAGTTGGGACGCCGACGCACTGCCCGCGGCAAAGGCGAGCGCCAACATTGCTACGAAGATACGCATGTTCGTCCTCCTGACCATGTGGGTTCGGACAAACGGCTACGCCGCTTAAATGCAGCCCCCGTGCCATGAACCATCACCATGTGATTTAACAAGTTAGGCCTTTTCTACCCGTACCGGACCGGGGCACCTTAGGCGCCGCGGTTACATCCCTGTGGTCTTCCGTCCACACCTTCCGGGCCGCCCCAGGTTTGACCCGCGCCCCCGGTCGCCGATAGGATGCGCGGCCATGCGCTTCGCTTTGACCGGGCTCCTCTTGGCCGCGCTCGCGCTCGGCGCGGGATCCTCCCCCGCGCGCGCCCAGCCCGCGGAGTACCTTCCAGCGTCACACACCCTCTACGAGGATCTCGAGGCTCTCGTCGCGCGCGGCCTCGTTCGATCTGCCTCGCTCCACACCAGGCCAATGGCGCGCGTGGACATCGCGCGGGCGCTCCAGGAGGCGCGACTCGCCCTCCCGGCGATCGAGTCCGACTTGCACTTCCGGCGGCTCGAGCGTGAGCTGGCTCGCGAGCTAGCAGAGGTGGGCGTGGCGCCCGAGGCGCGGGAAACGGGGCCGCTCCTCGACGTGGGGGCCCGCGATCAACGCTTCCGG
>VBOX01000047.1 GCA_005893265.1 Candidatus Eiseniibacteriota bacterium
ACTTCCAGGCAAGCGTGAGGTTCCACACATGACGGAGACGCGGTACCCCGTACCTCCGCCCGCCCCGAGACATGAGGAGCCCGTCTCCGCGGGCCTCCTGATCGCCCAGTTCGTGGTCACGGGTGTCCTGCTCGGCCTGGTGGCCACGCTTGCCTACTTGGCCGGCATGCGCTCGGCCGGGAAGGAGGGGGGAGGCGAGACGCATTCGAACGGGACGAAGCAGGGGACGTCCGTGGATCTGGCGGCCCTCCTGAAGCCGACGCCCGAGCTGATCGCGAAGGGAAAGAGCCTCTTCGCGGTCAACTGCGCCTCCTGTCACGGCGCGAACGGCTTCGGGGACGGGGCCGCCGCGGTCGCGCTCAATCCGAAACCGCGAAACTTCCACGAGGGTTACTGGAAATACGGGGGAGGGGTCGTACGCGTCGTTCGCACCATATCGACCGGATCTCCGGGGACGGCGATGGCCGCCTTCACGACCATCCCGCTCGAGGATCGTTTCGCGCTAGCGCATTTCGTGCGCAGCCTGTCGCCGAAGCCGGAGGAGGACAAGCCGGAGGACCTGGCCTGGCTGGGTCCGATCGGGGGAGCGCCGGGCGGCGGCACGAGCCCCGCGGGTGGCGGCACGCCGGGAGGTCCCGCCAAGCCGACTCCCACGATCCCCGTGGAACTGGCGCTCCGGCTCCTTGAGGAGCCGAATCCCGTTGCGGGCACCATCGCGGCGATGCCTACCGAGGGTCCAGGCGCCTCGATCTACACCGAGAGGTGCGCCTCGTGCCACGGTGCCTCGGGCGAGGGAGGGGTGCGGGTGCGCATGCTGGGATCCGCGCCCTACGTCTACATGACGACGATGAAACTGTCCGCGTCGCGGACGGGCTGGGCGGGCGACCCCACCCGGTTCGAGAAGCTCGTGCTGGAGGGGATACCGGGTTATGTAATGCCCGGAAACGGAGATCTCTCGCGCGTCGAGATCCGCGCGCTCTACGATTTCACCATGAGCCTGCGAGCGCGGCAGGCGGGGACCACGACCGGCGCCGCGTCGGGTCCCGCTCCCGCGCCGGCCGGCGCGAACCGGAGCTGAAATGAAGAACGGAAGGGCTTGGGCTTTGTTGCTCATGGTCGGGTTGGGCATCGCGGCGGCCGCGCTCATCGCGAGCCCCGCGGGCGCGTGGCTGCTTCACCCCGCGACGCCGGTGGCGCGCGAGGTACGGACCCTTTTCTACAAGGCCGTGGCGGTCACCGCGTTCTTCTTCATCCTGGCGGAGGGGCTCCTCCTGATCGCGGTCTTGCGCTTCCGCGCCAAGCCGGGCGTACCGGCCGCCACCTGGCACGAGAACTTCAAACTGGAAATCGTCTGGACCGCGATCCCGGCGATCGCGATGGTGATTCTCTCGGGACCCGCGTTCACCACCATGAAGTACATGGAGACGACCCCGAAATCGGAGCTCCAAATCGAGGTGGTCGGGCATCAGTGGTTCTGGGAGTACCGCTATCCCAAGTACGGGGTCATCTTTGCCAACGAGGCGCTCGTCGTACCTTTCGGAAAGATCATTTCAGCGAACGTGACCTCGATCGACGTCGTGCATAGCTGGTTCGTTCCCGATTTCGGCATTAAGATGGATGCCAACCCCGGGAGGATCAATCATGTGTGGTTCCAGGTGGACCACCCCGGTACGTATAAGGGCCAGTGCGCCGAGCTGTGCGGCGTTCTCCACGGGCAGATGTTCATCACCGTGAATGTGGTGACCCCCGAGGAGTTCGAGCGCTGGATCGAGCAGAAGAAGAAGGGAGCCTAGGAAACATGGAAGCCGGCACCGTCGTCGCCAGACCGGGCCCGTACGCGGAGGCCGTTCACCCCGGCACCACGCCGAGGACGGGAATTCTCAAGTGGCTTCTCACAAGCGATCACAAGCTGATCGGGACGATGTACATCTGGCTCGCGTTCTTTTTCTTCGCGATCGCCGGCGCGTTCGCGATGGTCATGCGGACCCAGCTCGCCGCGCCCGGGCTTCACGTCCTCCGCCCCGAGGTCTACAACCAGATCATGTCGCTCCATGGGACCTTCATGGTCTTCTTCTTCACGATTCCGATCATGGCGGGGATCGCGAACTACGTCGTGCCGATTCAGATCGGGGCACGCGACATGGCGTTCCCACGCCTGAACGCGGTGAGCTTCTGGCTCCTGGTCCCTGCCGGCTCGCTCATGCTCGCGAGCCTGTTCCTGCAGGGTGGCGCGGCGGCGGCGGGTTGGACGAGCTATCCACCGCTCACCAATCGCCAGTACTCGCCGGGTCCCGGCGTCGATCTCTGGATCCTGGGGCTCCATCTCGCGGGAGCCTCCTCGATCCTGGGCGGGATCAACTTCGTCGTGACGATCCTGAATCTTCGCGCGCCCGGCATGAAGATGTTCAAGATGCCGATGTTCTGCTGGACGGTGCTCGTCACGCAGACGATCATCCTCATCGCGACCCCGATTCTCGCGGGGGCGCTCACCATGGCGCTCACCGACCGCATGTTCGGAACCGGTTTCTTCCAGGCCGTGGCGGGGGGCGATCCGGTCCTGTGGCAGCACCTCTTCTGGTTCTACTCGCATCCCGCCGTCTACATCATGGTGCTCCCGGGCATGGGGATGATCTCGCAGATCCTTCCGGCGTTCTCGGGGAAGCACCTCTTCGGATATAAGGGGATGGTTCTCGCGACCGCCGGAATCGGGTTCATCGGATTCCTGGTCTGGGGACACCACATGTTCGCGACCGGCATCGATTACCGGCTCCGCCAGTTCTTCAGCTTCGCGTCCATGGTGATCGCGGTTCCGACCGGCATCAAGATCTGGTCCTGGCTCGCCACCATTTGGGGCGGCTCGCTCCGATTCCGGACCCCGATGCTCTTCGCCCTCGGATTCATCGCCCTGTTCATCATCGGCGGGATCACGGGCATCTGGCTCGCGCTCGTGCCGTTCGACGTCCAGGTGCACGACACCTACTTCGTGGTCGCGCACCTGCACTACGTGCTCTTTGGCGGGTCGCTGATGGCGATCATGGCGGGCATCTACTACTGGCTCCCGAAGATCTCGGGGAAGCTCTATAACGAGTTCTGGGGCAAGGTGCATTTCTGGCTCACGTTCATCGGGATGAACCTCACGTTCATGCCGATGCACATGATGGGCATGCTGGGCATGCCGCGCCGCATCTACACCTATCGTCCGGAGTTCGCGATCTGGAACCACATCGCGAGCGCGGGCGCCGCGGTGCTCGGCGTCGGAATGACCATCTTCGCCCTGAACATGTTGTTGAGCCTGTGGCGAGGGAGGCGTGCCCCCGCGGACCCGTGGAACCACTCGGACGAGACCCGAACACTGGAGTGGACGGTTAGCTCGCCTCCTCCGGCGGAGAACTTCCACACGATCCCGGTCATCCGCTAGGAAGGGTCCCCGCGCGGGGCGGACGACTCCCGTTCCCGCGGGCCCGCGATGCCAGCGAACCAAAACCGCCTGCCGAGCTTCTTCGTCGTCACGCTGGGCCTCGTCTTCGTACTTGTGGTGTGGGGTGGGATCGTTCGACTCAGCGGCTCGGGGCTCGCGATCCCCGATTGGCCTCTCGCGCACGGGAGCGTCCTCCCCAAGCCCGAGACGCGCGTGATGATCGAGTACATCCATCGGGTCCTTGCCATGACGGTCGGCCTTTGCACGGTCGGCCTCGCGGTCTCCGTCTACGCGAGCCCACGCTACCGCGCCCCCCTTGGGGGCATGATGGCGGTCGCGCTCGTGACCCTCGCGGTCCAGATCGTCATGGGCGGCCGCGTGGTGCTGGAGGAGCTTCGAGTCCAGCGGGTGGTGGCGCATCTCCTCCTCGCGTTTTTCTTCTTCGCGATCCTGCTCCGGATGACGCTCCGCGCGCAGGATCTCGACCGCGGCCCCGGAGGGGAGGTCGCGGTCCGGGGAACCCGGGGGCTCCGCGCCTGGACCCACGCGGCCGCGGGGCTCGTGTTCTTGCAGGCGGGGCTCGGTGGGTGGGTCTCTGCCTCGGGAGCAGGGCTCGCGTGCCCGGATTTCCCTACCTGCCAGGGCTCCTGGTTCCCCAGAATGGAGGGGCTTGTCGGGATCCATTACGCGCACAGGCTCGGGGCCTACGTGGTCCTCGCCGCCGTGCTCGGCCTCTTGATCCGCGCGGCATCGGCGCCGCTTCCCCCTCGGGCCAGGTGGCCGCTTCGGCTCGCCGGGGTGCTGGTGGCGTTGCAGATCGTGCTCGGAATCGGCAATGTGGTGCTAGGCTTGCCTCTGGCGGTAAGCGCGGGGCATCTGGCGACCGCGCTCGCACTCTTTGGAACCCTGCTGGTAGCAAACCATGAGCTTGCCCGTCTCTAGCTATCTCCAGCTCACCAAGCCGCGCATCGTCCTTCTGGTGCTCGTCACGGCCCTGGCGTCTCTCGTCATGGAGGGATCGCTGCTTCACCGCCCGTGGCAGTTCCTGCTCGTGCTGTGCGGGATCACGATGGTGGCGGGCTCCGCGAACGCGTTTAACCAGTACTTCGAGCGCGACCTGGACGCCCAGATGGCGCGGACGCGCACCCGGAGGCCGCTGCCCCTGAATCAGGTTTCCCCGGGAAACGCGCTCGCGTTCGCGATCGCGCTCGGGGCCCTGTCGGTCGCCCTTCTTTTCCTGATCGCGAACCCGCTCAGCGCCTGGCTCGCGCTCGGGACGATCCTCTTTTATGGCTTTGGGTATACGCTGTGGCTCAAGCCGCGCACCGTTCACAACATCGTGATCGGGGGAGCAGCAGGGGCCATGGGCCCGGTGATCGCGTGGGCGGCGGCGAGCGGCGGCTTGGCACTCGCCCCGATCCTCCTGTTCCTCGTGATCTTCCTCTGGACGCCGCCCCACTTCTGGGCCCTGGCGCTCTGCGTCAAGGAGGATTACCGGGCGGTCCGGATCCCGATGCTTCCCCTGGTACGGGGGGACGCGGAGACCTACCGCCAGATCGAGATCTACAGCATCGCGCTGGTCGCGCTCACCCTGGCGATGCCCTTCCTGCGCACCGGAGGCCTCATCTACGCGCTCCTGGCTCTCGGGCTGGGAGGCGTCTTCGTGTGGAAGGCGGTCAAGGCCCGGAGGCTCGCCACCGTGCGCTCCGCGTGGGATGTTTTCGGCTTCTCGATCCTCTACCTGTTCGTCCTCTTCCTCGGGCTCATCGCCGACGCGATCTGGCGAATCCCTATCCTATAGGAGGACCCGCACCCCTGTGAAGCGGCCGAGCAATACCCTCCTCGGAGCAGCCATAGGCGTTCTCGTGCTCCTGATGTTCTCCTTCGCCTACGCGAACGTGCCGCTCTTCAAGCTCTTTTGCGAGCGGTTTGGCTTGGGCGGACAGGGGAAGGCCCGGATGAAGGGGGAGGCGGCGTCCGCGATGTCGAGCACCACGGGGCCCATCGAGTCGCGCAACATCACCGTGAGCTTGATGGGGGTCTCCGCCAGCGGGCTCCCGATTCGGTTCCGGCCGTCGGTTCCGTCGGTCGTCACAAACCCGGGAAGATCGGTGCATCTCTCCTACGTGTTCACGAACATGAGCGACGACTCGGTCCATTTCCGCGCGATTCACTCGATCGTGCCGGAGCAGGCGGCGCGGGAATTCCAGCTCATTCAGTGCTTTTGCTTCGAGGACCAGTCGCTGGGCCCGAGAGAGTCGCGAACGCTCCCGGTCTATTTCGCGCTCTCCCCGCGCATCCCGACCGGGATCGAGGAAATGACGCTTTCCTATACTTTGTTTCCGAGGGATCCGAAGAAGAAGTTGCCGGTGCCGGCCCAGGAGGCGAACTGAGTGGGTGGGTTACCGCGCGGTGCCGGAATAGATCGCGATGACGCCGCGGAGGAGCTTCAAGGCCTCCGGCTTTTTTCTCTGGAACGAATTTCGACCGATGATGGACCCGAAACCGCCGCCGTCGCGGATGCCACGGGCCTCGTTCAGAATCTCCTCGTCGTTATCCTTTTTCGCCCCCCCCGAGAAGATCACGATGCGCCGGCCGTCGAAGGAGGACTGGACCACGTGGCGCACCCGATCGGCGAGCGTGGCCACCGGGATCGCGTTTTTCTCGTACGCCTTCCTCGCCTCTTCCTGCTCGATGTGCTCCGTAGGAAGCTTCACCTTGAGGACGTGGCCGCCGAGCTGGGCGGCGATGTGGGCGGCGTAGGCCACGACGTCGATCCCCGTCTCGCCAGCCTTGCTTATGCCTGACCCACGGGGGTAGCTCCAGATCACGACCGCGAGCCCGAACCGTTTGGCTTCCTCCGCCATCGCCCGGATCTGCTCGTACATCTTCTGGGCGTGGGTCGATCCGGGATAGATCGTAAATCCGATCGCGCAGCATCCGAGGCGGAGGGCGTCGCTCACGCTGCCGGTCACCGCGGAGATCGGATCCTTTTCGTCATGGAGCACGTCGTGGTTGTTTACCTTCAGAATGAGCGGAATCTCGCCGGCGAACTCCGCCGCGCCCGCCTCGATGAACCCCAGAGGCGCGGCGTAGGCGTTGCAGCCCGCCTCGATCGCCAGCTCGAAGTGGAATCGCGGATCGTACCCCGCGGGATTCGACGAGAACGATCGGGCGGGGCCGTGCTCGAAGCCCTGATCCACCGGAAGAATGACCAGCTTTCCGGTCCCCGCGAGCGCGCCGTGGTTCAAGAGGCGCGCGATGTTCGCCTTGGTCCCGGGGCTGTCGGATCCATACCAGGAGAGTATTTCGCGGACCCGCTCGGAGGAACGGTGTCCTCCCGCGGCCTGGGCCGCAGGCGCTTTGGGCGCGAGAACCGTCTCAGGATTCATCGCGGCCAGTATAGTCCGGCGATTCGACGAGGAGCAAGTCCTCTCAGCCCTCCGTGATGGCGGCGTAACGGGCGGCGCCCAGGAGGGCCGTGCACTCGTTCCGAATGACCCACACCGGGATCGTGACAAGAAGCGGTCGTAGATGCTCCTTATCGCGGAACGCCTCCAAGAAGACGTCCCATCGGAGGGCAGGGAGGATCTTGGGCGCGATCCCTCCTCCAAGGTAGATCCCTCCTCGCGCGAGGGCCCGTAGGGCCATGTTGCCGGCCTCCGCTCCGTAGGCTCCCACGAACAGCCGGAGCGCGTCCTCGCACGGGCGACAGGCCTTCTCCATGCCGAGCCGGCTCACCACCCAGGCGGGCCCCTCCTCGCCTCCCTCCTCGACATGGCGTGACCACATCGCGGACTCCCCGCGCTCTTCGTGGAATAGTTGCGCCACCGCGCAGAGGCCGGGTCCCGAGAGGACCCGTTCGTAGCTCACGCGTCCGTGGCGGGCGCGGAACGCGGTGAAGACGCGCAGCTCATCGTCGGTGCGCGGCGCGAAGTCGGCGTGTCCCGCCTCGGAGGGAATCGGAATCATGTTCCCTCGAACGCGGACCAGAATCGACTCGCCGAGCCCGGTGCCGGCGGCCACGAGAGCGGCGTTGCCCTCCTCGTCGAGCTCGCCGGCTTGAAGGGTCTCGACCTCCGTGGGCTTGAGCGCGGCGATCCCGTAGCCATTCGCCACGAGGTCATTGATGAGGTGGACCCGCGGCAGCTTGAGTTTCTGGGCGAGTTGCGCCGCATCGATGTTCCACCCGAGATGGGTCACGTGGACGCTGTCCTTCACGACCGGCCCCGCGACGCCGAAGCAAGCGGCCCGGGCCCGGAAGGGATGACGCGAGCCGTAGTCCTCGATCAGCGCCTCGAGCGAGGGGTATCGGTCGTTCCGGACGTGCTCCGCCGCGAGCGGGGGCCCGACGTCCCCGTCACGCGGGTCAAATTGAGCGAGGTAGGTTTTGGTTCCGCCGACGTCGCCGGCCAGAATCACCCGCGCTCCCGCTCAAGGGCGGCCCGAGGCAGCCGGCTCGCGGCGTCCCGATCGAGAAGCCAAATCGCCTCGCCGTGTACCGGCGAAACGCGCGCCGCGGGGGTCGGCTCCTCACTCTCGTTTGGAGCAAGGGTCCGCTGGACCGCGGCCGCCTTCTCCTTACCGGTCACGAGAAAGACAATACGGTGCGCGGCGTTCAGCAGCCTGTAGGTCACCGTGGCCCGCATTCCCTGGAGGGCCTCGATCCAGACCGCGACGACCAGTCGCGGCGGATCGTCCGGAATCAGGACCCCGGGGAATAGAGAAGCCGTGTGCCCGTTCTCGCCCAGGCCGAGGTAGACGAGATCGAAGGCGGGATCGGCCGAGGGGGCTGCCGCGAAACGCGCGCGGATGAGCGCTTCGTAGCGCCGGGCCGCGAGCTCGAGATCGGATGCCTCGCCCCGAATCCGATAGGTGCGGGGCGCCTGGAGTCCCAGCGGCTCGAGCAGCGCACGGTAGGCTAGGCCGAAATTGGATTCCGGGTGATCCGGAGGGACAGGGCGCTCGTCCCCGACATAGCACTCAATGGAATTCCAGTCGATCCTGCTTCTCATGGGCTCGGAAGCGAGGCTCCGGTACATGGGTTCCGGCGTCGTCCCGCCGGAGAGGAGGATGCGCCGGGGTCGCTCCGGGGTCGCACCCGCGACCGTGGATACGAGCTCCTCGGCGGCGGCGCGGGCCGCTTCCTCTCGGTCCGCGAAGACGCGCACGCGCGCGGTGGTCTCCTTCATTCGCCCCTCCACTCGCTCATGAGCCGCTCCGCGACGCGGACCGCGTCTTCAAGCGATCGATTCGGTGCATGCCGATGGAGCTCACCCACGATGCACGCGGCGAATTCCCGGTAGCCGAACGGCACGTCGGCCCGACGGGCGCCCGGGGTACCAGTCACGATGGTCGCGGTGACGTCGCGCCCTTTGTGGGTGATCTCCATTTCGAGCGGATGGGGCTTGTCGGAGCGGATGGCGATACGCTCGAGGGCGCGCCCTCCTCGGGATCCAGTGCCGCGCATGACGACGGTTACATCCCCTGACCCCGACCGAAACCGGATCTCACCCCGATCCACCCCTTGAAACGTCCACGCGAGACGGGTTGCCAGCCATCCCGTGAACAGCCACGCGGGGGGAGGAGGGTATCCCGTGCCGGCGAACCCGATCTCGACCCGGCGCAGAGTCTTGAGGGCGGGAAGGTACTCCTTCATGTCGAAGACCTCGGCAAGGACGTGTCGCCAGGGTGCGAGGCGCGCCCACGCGAGATCGTGCACCTTTCCCGAGCCTTCACGCTCGACAAGCTTCCACACGCCGCGTTTGTTTCCCGACTCGTTCAGGCAGCTGTCTTCCAGGATTAGGTCCGCCATGTCCATTAGCTCCGAGACCCACGAGAGGTCTTGTTCCGGCTGGAAATCGAGGAGCACCGTCGGCAGGTCCCCGATGAGAAGGGATCGGATCGCGCTGGGGATGAGCGGGATCGATGCGGAATCGGATTGAACAATGACCTGTTCGCAGCAAACGAGTCCGCCGCCTCCGTTGCGGCGGTGGCACAGCGCGCCGACACGCGCACGCAGGCCGGCACCTCGAGGTGCTACCCCTGCCTCGATCGTAAAGAGCCGGGAAGGGTGGCGGCGGGTGACGTCCACGAGGACCGGCATGAGCTTCGACTCGAGCCCCGGATCCAGAGGCACGACGAGGTTCGAGAGCGCGGCGCGGTAGATCGCGCCCGCCTTGGATGGATCCGTCTCCCCGGCGCGCTTCCACATCGCTCGCAAATCGCTCTCGATCGCCGTCGCGTTGAAGGGGCGGCTCCCATCGGGCGCGTCGAGGACGTAGTTCTCGGACAAGCCGGCGGTGGGCGCGGAGAGCGCGTTCATAGCGGGTACCAGTGGTGGTGGTTTCGCTGGAGCAGCTCGTCCGCCTCGGGCGGGCCCCAGGTTCCGGCCGGATAGGTGAGGAGGGGCGGGCGGTTGTCGGAACGCCAAGCGTTCAGGATCCCGTCGACGAACTCCCACGCCAGCTCCACCTCGTCTCGCCTCGCGAAGAGCGTCGAGTCGCCAAGATTGCAGTCGAGGAGAAGGCGCTCGTACGCGTCGGGCGGGTCCTGGCCGAATGACGTGAGGTAGTAGAAATCCATCTGCACCGGGTCGATGTGGAGAGCTTGGCCGGGAGACTTCGATCCGAACGAAAGCGAGATCCCTTCGTCGGGCTGGATCCTCAGGCGGAGAACGTTGGCCTGGAGCGCGTCGCATCCGGCCGAGCGGAAGAGCTCGTAGGGTGGATTGCGGAATACGATCGCGATCTCGGTCGCGCGCTTGGGGAGCCTCTTCCCGGTGCGCAGATAGAACGGCACGCCGGACCAGCGCCAGTTGTCCACGTCGATCCGCGCCGCGAGATACGTTTCGGTCTGGGAGCGCGGATCCACCCCCGGCTCCTCACGGTATCCGGGAACGGGCGTGCCGCCGACCGCGCCCGCGACGTACTGCGCCCGCACGATGTCGCGGGCGACGATCGTGAGCGTGAGGAGCTGCATCATGTGGTTCTGGAAGATATCCCTCGAGATCCCGCCGCTGTCGAAGTAGGCAGCGCGGGTTTCGACCCCGACCGATTCCGCGACCGAGATCTGCACCTGCTCGACATACCGATTGTTCCAGAGCGGCTCGAAGATTCCGTTGCTCAGGCGAAAGACCAAGATGTTCTGGACGGTTTCCTTGCCGAGGTAGTGATCGATGCGGTAGACCTGGCTCTCGTGAAACACCGAGTGGACGAGCGCGTTCAGCTTGCGCGCGGATTTGAGATCGTGCCCAAAGGGCTTCTCGATGATCACGCGTGACCACGGTGCCGACGCGTCGGAGCGACTCGCGCGGCGGGCCAGTCCGGCGGCTCCGATGTTGGCCAGCAGGGCGGCGTATTCCGAAGGAGGGGTCGCCAAGTAGAAGAGACGGTTGCCCGGGATGCCGCGCTTTTCGTCGAGACCGGTCAGGACGCGACCGAGCGCGCGGAAGGCCTCCGGATCCTCGAACACGCCCGGCTGGTAGAAGAGGGAACCCGCGAAGCGCTCCCACTCGGGGGACGCGCCGTCCGATCCCGGCACGGTCCGGCGCATCTCCTCGCGGAACGCGTCCGAATCGAGCTGCCTGCGGGCAAATCCGACGATCGCCGTCCGGGGATGCAGGAGCTTCTGCTTGGAGAGCCGGAAGAGCGCCGGGATGAGCTTCCGATGGGTGAGATCGCCCGTCGCGCCGAACACGACGATGCAGCAGGGATCGGTCGCCTTGAGGGTGAGGCTCTCATCGCGCAGGGGATTCACCGCCGGCTCGGAAGTCAGCGCGAGCCCCCCGGGAGCGCTCACGATGTCTTCACCGCGTGGCCGCCGAATTTGTGGCGCAGCGCCGCGAGCACCTTGCCCTGGAACGAGTCGCTCTGACGAGAACGGAACCGCGTCTGGAGGGCGAGCATCAGGACCGGGGCAGGCACCGCTTGCTCGATCGACTCCATGACCGTCCAGCGGCCCTCGCCCGAATCTTCCACGTACCCGCGCACGTGCTCGAGATTCGGGTCGTCTTCGAACGCGCTCTCCGCGAGCTCGAGGAGCCAGGAGCGCACGACGCTCCCGTGATTCCATAGGGCCGCGATCGACCGGAGGTCGAGGTCATACGGGGACGCCTTCAAGATCTCGAAGCCTTCGGCGTAGGCTTGCATCAGTCCGTATTCGATGCCGTTGTGGACCATCTTGGTGAAGTGCCCGGCCCCGCTCGCGCCGACACGCGCATAGCCATCTTTCGGCGCGAGCGTCTGGAACAGCGGCTCGAGCCTACGGCAGACCGCCTCGGAGCCCCCCACCATGAGGCAGTAGCCTCTGGACAGCCCCCAGATGCCGCCGGATGTCCCGGCGTCGACGAAATCGATCCTCTTCTCGGCGAGCCAGGACGCCCGGCGCACGGAATCCTTGTAGTACGAGTTCCCGCCGTCGATGATCGCGTCCCCGGCCTTGAGGAGGGGAGCGACGTCCCGGATCACCTGCTCCGTCGGGTCGCCGGAAGGCACCATGACCCACACCGCGCGCGGGGTGTCGCCCAGCTTCGCTACAAGCTCGGACAGATTCGACGCCGCGACGGCGCCCTTGCCCGAAACCTCTTGGATCGGGTCACGGGAGCGGTCCCACGCCACGATCCGGTGCCCACCATCGAGCAGGCGGAGGACCATGTTCTTGCCCATCCGCCCGAGCCCAATGAACCCGAGTTCCATCAGTGTCTCCTTGGGGGTCTGGGATCAGCGGCGCTGGAGTAGCGTGACGGAGCGCTCGCGGATCACCTCCATCATCTCGTCGAAGGAGGCCGAGAAGGATTTGACGCCGTCCACGAGCAAACGCTCGCAGTGCGTTTGGAGCGAGATGCCCGCCTCGGCGAGCGCCTGCCGCGTGCGCCGCGCCGCCTCGATCGCCGGATCCAGATGGTTGCCGGTCACCGTTCCGTGATCCAGGAAGGCGTCGATGGTTTCGCGCGGCATGGTGTTGATCGTGTCGGGGCCCGCGAGCTCGTCGACGTATTTGACGTCGGAGTAGCTGGGATTCTTCGTCCCGGTGCTTGCCCAGAGCAGCCACTGGGGCCTGGCGCCGGCCCGGCGTCGATCCTCGAAGTTCGGGCCAAAGAACTGGGCACGGTACTCCTCCCAGACGTGGAGCGCGTTCGCCACGGCGGCCTTCCCGCGCAAGGCGAGAAGGCGCTCCCGTTCGGCCGGGGGTGCTAACTTGGCCTTTTCCTCCAGCTCCTTGTCTACCGACGTGTCGAGCCGGCTCACGAACAGACTCCCGACCGAGTGCAGTCCGTCGAGCGGGAGACCCGCCCCGATCCGCCGGTCGATGCCGCGCTTGTATGCTTCCGCCACGGTGACGTACTGCGGCGCCGAGAACATGAGCGTCACGTTGATGCTCACCCCGTCCGCGATCAACGCTTCGATCGCGGGGATTCCCGCGGGTGTGGCCGGCACCTTGACGAAAAGATTCGGACGATGGATCTTTTTCCACAACCGCTTCGCTTCGGCGATCGTGCCCTCGGTGTCGAAGGCCAGGGACGGCGGTACCTCCAAGCTCACGAAGCCGTCCCGGCCCGTTCCTTTGCGATACGTCTCGGCGAGCAGATCCGCCGTTCTCACGATGTCCCGCGCGGATAGCTCGTCAAAGATCTCTTCCGCGGATTTTCCCGCGCCCGCGAGGCGGACGATCTCCTGGGGATAGGAGTATTTGTTGCTGCCGATCGCCGCCTTGAAGATCGTCGGGTTCGACGTGACACCGTACACGGTGCCCGAGCGGACCAGGGACTCAAGCTCACCCGACTGGATGAGTCCGTCGTTGATCGTGTCCAGCCAGACGCTCTGACCCAGCTCGTGGAGCGCGACGCAGGAATTCTTTTTCATTCGGGGTCCCTCATCCGGGAATCAGCTTCTCCTCTTCGCGGTGGCGAGCATCACCCTGCGCCCCTCAGGGTCAATCGTGCTGACGACACGGTGTCCCCACGGCATGTCCGCGGGAGGACCCTCGAACTGGAGCCCCTTCGCGGCGAGAGCGCTGTAGGCCCGGTCCACGTCCTTCACCATGAAATAGAGCGTCGGCTCCTTCGCGGGGCTGGGCTCGCCCATGCCCTGCATCGGGGGCATAAATCCCACGCTGGACGATTGGCCGGTCTGCACGAAGAGGTAGTTCATCGTCGGATCCTGCTCGAATCTCCGGAATCCGAGGAGGTCGGTATAGAAGCGTTTCACGTCGTCGAACCGGTGCGTCGTGTAATCCATGTGCTGGCTCAAGAGCCCGATCGCGCTCGGCGCGGACGCGGGAGCTTTCGCCAGCGGCTTCTTGGCGGCCTTCTTGGCGGCCGGCTTCCTTCGCGCGGGCGCCCTCTTCTTCGTCGCTGCTCTGCTCGTGGCTTTCTTCCGTGCGGGCATGGGTTCCTCCTTGTGGGTTTGATGCCGTATTCCTTGCCGAACGAAAATGATGCCGCAACCAAGACCAGCAAACAAGGGTGTCTGATTGACCTTCGCCGGGGGAGGCACATAAACTCCCCGCCGGCTCCTTACGCCCCGCTCGATACCGAAAGGGGGAATCGTGATTTCGATGCGAATTGTCTGCGGCGCGGCGATCGCGCTTGGCCTCGCCATGGCGGGCTGCGCGACCACCGGCCCGGGTGGGAAAAAAAGTGTCATCCTGATCGGCGAGACCGAGGAACGCGACATCGGCGCGAAGATGGCGGCGCAGATCCGGACCGAGAAGCGAATCCTCTCGGATCGCATCGTGACAGATTACGTGAACCGCACGGGGCAACACATTGCGAGGCTGTCCGATCGGCCCGACATTCCTTATCAGTTCTCTGTCATCGAGAGCAAGGACGTCAACGCCTTCGCGCTGCCCGGGGGCTATGTCTACGTCTACACGGGCCTAATGAAGCATCTCGACACCCAGGCCCAGCTGGCAGGGGTCCTAGCGCACGAGATCAGCCACATCGTGGCGCGGCACAGCGTGAAGCGGCTCCAGGAGGGTCTCGGCTTCGAAACCTTGAGCACCCTCGTCTTCGGGGGTTCCAGCCAGGCCACGAAGACGGTCGTCGGCGTGGGCCTCGGCCTTGTAATGCAAGGATACAGCCGCGACATGGAGGCGGAGGCGGATTCATACGGGGCGATCTATATGGCTCGGGCAGGGTTCAATCCGGAGGGCATGGCTCAAGTAATGGACAAGCTCAGCTCGCTAAGCGGCGTGGGAGACGGATTTTGGGAGAACCTGACCTCTGACCATCCGCCTGCGGAGAAGCGGGCGGCCGCGGTGCGTGCGGAAATCAAGTCCAAGGGTCTCGATGCCGGCTTGCCGTCCGACCCGGAGCCCTATCGAGGCGTGAAGGGCAGGATCCCTTAAGGGTCAGGTCTGGGCGAAGGCGGTGAGGGCCCGCTCCACCGCTTGGGTGATCGTGGCGAGGCCATCTGCGACGCTTCCCGCTATGTGTAGCCTGACCGCCGGCTTCCCGCGCGAGTCGAGGGCCTGGAGATCGCCCAGCGCCTGCGCGAGCTTGAGCTTCCCGAATGTGATCCGGCTCCCCTGAATCGGGAGATCCTCCGCGTCCGATGAGGTGATCTGGAGGAAGATCCCGGTGCTCGGCCCGCCCTTGTAGAGCTGCCCGATCGAATGAAGAAAACGTGGTCCGTATCCTTGGAGCACCGGGATGCGGATGGCGTCACGGATCTCGCGGCGCAGATGGGCGAAGGCGCTCTCGGTGCCCGCGGTGCGCTCGACATAGGCGAGGATCGCGAGGTAGTCGCCCGTTCGTTTGAGCGCCAACAACCGCCCGATGAGCATCTCGAGGCTGGGATGGCCCGGCGTGTAGGAGGTGAGCTTCTCCCAAAGCCGCTGCGAGGCGTAGACCAGCACCCCGTCTTCTCGCGCCCGAGGCTCCCCCTCGGGTACCACGCCGGTCTTCTCGATCTGGGCGAGGATCGCCGCGGTGTTGTCCTTGCTCTCCTGCACGTTGGGCTCGTCGAAGGGATCGATCCCCAGGACCGCGCCCGCAACCGCCGTCGCGACCTCCCAGCGGTAGAACTCCGCCGCGAGCTCGACACGGCGGGGGAGCACGATCTCGACCCACGGCGCGCCCGCCTGTTTGAGCTCCGCGTCCAGCCGGGCCAGATCGGCCGACGGCTCGGAGGCAAGCGTCAGGCTCACGAAGCAGCGGTCCTCGGAGTAATAGCGCGCGAACCCAGGCGGCTCTCCCTCGACGGGGATGATGCCGATACCTTCCTTCCCGGTCGACTCCGCGACGAGCTGCTCGATCCAGTACCCGAGCGGGCGCAGGGAAGGCGACGTGAGGAGCGTCAGCTTGTCGCGTCCGGCGCGCGCCGCCGCCCCGAGGAAGGCGCCCAAACGGAGCGCGTCGTTTCGCGCGGGATCCGGTGCGGCGCACGCTTCGGCGGCCCGCGTGGCGCTCTCGGCGAACGCCTTGAGGTCAAGGCCAAGGAGGGCGGCCGGAACCATCCCGAAGTAGGAAAGCGCGGAGTAGCGCCCGCCGATGTCGGGAGGATTCAGGAACACGCGCCGCATCCCCTCGTCGCGGGCGAGCCGGTCCAACGCCGAGCTTTGGTCGGTGATCGCGGTGAAGCGCCGTCCCGGATCCGGCACCCCCGCTTCCTCCAGGCGCGCGCGGAAGTACCGGTACTGGGAGAGCGTCTCGATCGTCCGTCCCGACTTGCTCGAGACCAGGAAGAACGTGCGATCGAGCCGATGCGTCGTCTCGGCCGTTCGGATGGACCCCGGGTCGGTCGAATCCAGGACCTCGAGGGTCGGCGCCCCGGGGGACGGGGCCATCACCTCCGCGAGGACTTCGGGGGCGAGGCTCGAGCCTCCCATTCCAAGGAGCAGCACGCGCGTGAATCCCTCGGACCGTATCTCCGTGGCGAACGCGGTCAGCTCTCCGATTCTTTCCTGGAGCCACCGTGGAGAATCCAGCCACCCCAGACGGTTGGCGATGGTCTTCTGGTGCTCGGGTTCCCGTTTCCAGAGCGAGGCGTCCCGGCGGAAAAGACGCGCGATCGCCTCCTGCCGGACGAGCGACTCGAGGGCGGCGCGGTAGGCCGCTTCGATCCCGCCGGGGAACTCACTGATGCTGGTGGGTGCGCTCATATTCGGTGATCTGGGCCACGCGCCGCGCGTGGCGTCCACCGTCGAATGGAGTTTGGAACCATGTGTCGAGAATCGGGATCAAGTCGTCGGGAGCCGTAAACGCGGAAGCCAGCACCAGAACGTTTGCGTCGTTGTGGCGCCGGGCAAGCTCCGCCTGCTTGGGATTCATGCAGATCGTGGCGCGAATCCCGCCGACCTTGTTCGCCGCGATCGCGATGCCGTTCCCG
>VBOX01000048.1 GCA_005893265.1 Candidatus Eiseniibacteriota bacterium
GTCAGCTACAACGCGCAGCTCGGCATCCGGTACAAGGGTTGGGTGCGCGGGATCATCGACGGGCGCCACCGATCGCACGACGGAGAGGAGATCGCGGAGGTCAATTGGGCGGCCCAGTACTTCCTGAATCCGCTCCCGATCAACAACAACAACCCCTCGGAGAGCACCTTCAAGCGGAAGTGGTCCGCGTTCTTGAGCGGCCTCAGGCGAAACGAGGTGGCGTCCCGATGGATGATCGACGTGCCGAAGACCCCGGCGCACGTGGGCTTCCGCTACCGGTACTATCGCGAATTGGAATGGATCCATCCGGACGAGACGGTGCTCGCCACCGCGCGGCCGCTCGATGTTCGGCGCCTCGGGAATCAAGCGGACGGCGGCGTTTCGGTCGACCTGCCGAACGAACGCGGGGTCCTGGGCACCGAGGTGCAATTCGCCCGCGAGACACGGATCGATTACACGGGCGCGCTTCCTGAGATCGCAAGCTCCGAGATGACGTACCACTTCGGAGCGGAATATCGCGCCCGCACCTGGCTTCCCGTTCGCGGAGGTGTTGTGCTGATCCGCCGCGACCCGGATCGCGGGGACGGCATTCCTCCTTTGAAGGGGATCCGCATGACGGCCGGATTGGGATATTTCTGGCACTTCCTCGACACCCAGGTCGACGCTTCCTACACGCACGAGCACGTGCGCTTCACGCCGGGAGACCCCAGCGAGGAGCTCTCGCGCAGCGACCGGGCCTCGATCGTGTTTCGATACCTCTTCTGAAAGACGCGCGGAGCCGGATCGCTTGAAAGACCTCGCACGTCTCGCGCTCGACACCGCGGCGTCGCGCGGCGCGGGCTACGGCGACGTCCGCGCGATTGAGTTCACCCGTGAAGATGTTCAGGTCAAGAACGGCGAGGTCGGTGGGCTCGACCTGAGCGAGTCGGCGGGTTTGGGCGTCCGCGTCCTCGTGGACGGGGCTTGGGGGTTCGCCGCCACGGACGAGCTCACCAGACAGGGCGCGGAGCGCTGCGCGGCCCAGGCGGTCGCGGTTGCTCGCGCCAGCGCCAGCCTGAAGCACGAAAACGTCCGGCTGGCCGCGGAGCCCGCGCATCGCTCGGTCTGGTCCTCCGAGTGCGCCATCGATCCCTTCGGGGTGTCGCTCGAGCGAAAGCTCGACCTTCTTTTTCGCATCGATGCGGAGATCCGATCCGTCAAGGGCGTCAAGAACGCGGAATCCTCCCTTTCCTTTCAGCGGAAGCATCAGTTTTTCCTGAGCACGGAAGGATCGGACATCGAGCAGACGCTGACGCGCTCGGGGGGCGGTTTCACGTCCACCGCGGTTTCGGCCGACGACGTGCAGCGACGGAGCTATCCCCAGGCCGAGGGCTACCACCAGACGCTCGGCTACGAGATCGTCGAGGCGACGCCGTACGTCGAGAACGCGAGGCGGATCGCCGAGGAGTCGGTCGCTCTTCTGAGCGCGGCGCAGTGCCCGGCGGGGGAACAGGATCTCATTCTGGAAGGCTCCCAGCTTGCGCTCCAGATCCACGAGTCGGTGGGCCACCCGACCGAGCTGGATCGGGTGCTGGGTATGGAAGCGAACTACGCGGGCACCAGCTTTCTGACATTGGAGAAACGAAACAAGCTCGCCTTCGGCTCGAAGATCGTGAACCTGGTCGCCGACGCGACGCTCCCGCACGGGCTCGCGACGTTCGGCTACGACGACGACGGCGTCGAAGCCCAACGCTGGCACATTGTTCGCGACGGGCTCTTCGCCGGTTACCTCACGTCGCGCGAGCTGGCGCACCGAACGGGGGAGTCCCGCAGCAGAGGCTGCGTCCGCTCGGACGGGTGGCACCACATCCCGATGATCCGCATGGTGAACTTGAGCCTCATGCCGGGATCGGGGACGCTTGAGGATCTACTCTCCGATACCGATCACGCGATTCTCATGGAAACGAATCGGAGCTGGAGCATCGACCAGCTCCGGTACAACTTCCAATTCAAGACGGAGCTCGCCTGGGAAATCCGGAAGGGAAAGAGAGTCCGGCTCCTCAAGAACCCGACATATCAGGGCATTACGACGCAGTTTTGGAACTCGTGCGACTTCATCTGCGGTCCGGAGGAGTGGAAACCCTGGGGCGTCGTGAATTGCGGCAAGGGACAGCCTGGACAGGTCGCCGAGATCACGCATGGTGCCGCACCCGCTCGATTCCGCAGCGTCCGTGTCGGCGTGGGATACGATGAATAGGGACGACGCGAAGTCTCTTCTCGACCAAGCCCTTGCCGCGGCGCGTGGGGACGAGATCGAGGTCTTTCTGGGCGGCGGGACCGAAGCCCTCACTCGCTTCGCGAACAACGAAATTACCCAGAACGTTGCCGAAAGGCGTTACCTCCTCTCGGCCCGCATCGTTCGTGGGAAGCGCACCGGCCGGGCGACCGGAAACGATCTGAGCCGCGAGGGCATCGATCGGCTCATCCAGCGGGCCTCCGCGGCCGCGCGGCTCCAGCCAGAGATCGCGGATCTCCTCCCGTTGCCCGGTCCGCAGCAGTATCGACCTGTGGACGCGCTCGACCCCGAGACGGAATCGCTCGGCGCCGACGCCCGAGCGCTCGAGGTGGGACGGGCGATCGAGCGGTCCCGCGCGGCGGGGCTGGATGGAGCCGGCATCTACGAGGTCCGGGCGGGGACGATCGGCGACTACGGCGAGATCGGGCCGCTCGCGATCGCGAACTCGAGCGGGCTTTTCGCCTATCACGCCGGCACGTCCGCCGCCTTTCGGGTGTCCGCGCTCGATGGGACCGCCTCCGGGTGGGCCGGCCACGAGTCCTATCGCGCCCGCGACATAGACGGCGCCGCCCTTTCCGCCCGTGCCGTGGAGAAGGCAACCCGATCGCGGGAACCGAAGCCGTGGGCGCCGGGCCGATATACCGTGGTGCTGGAGCCGGCCGCCGTCGCCGATTTCATCCAGGACATGTCCTGGATCTCCTTCGGCGCGCTCCTGGTCCAGGAAGGACGGAGCTTCCTCTCGGGAAAGATGGGAGAGAAGTTGATGGGGGAGAACATCACCCTGCGTGACGATCCGTATCACCCGCTCCATCGCGGAAGCCCGTTCGACGCGGAGGGGATGCCGACCCTGCCGACCACGATCATCGAGCGCGGGGTCGCCCGGAGCGCCGTCTACGACCGGCAAACCGCGGCCAAGGAAGGGCGCGAAAGCACCGGCCATGGGCTCCCGGTACCGAACACGTACGGACCCCTCGCCCGCCATCTCGTGCTGGAGGGGGGCGAGGAGGGCGTGGAGGACCTGATCCGCCGCGTGGACCAGGGGTTACTCGTAACATTCAATCAGAGCGTCATCCAGCTCTTGAGCGAGGTGGAGTCGATGGGGCGCGTAGAGCGGTCCGGGGGCGTCGTTTGCCCGAGCCTTCTCGTCCGAGATTTCCATATGTCAAGCGCCACGGAATTTTGATTATATTTCTTGTGGGCCGGGCCGATAGTTATGTATAATGCGGGCCCGAGCGGCGGGAGACCGCCGCACCTCGTGGTGACTGTCCCTCCCCCCCGCGAAGGTCATCATTTCTCCGCATCAGATCGCCGGCTGTGAGAAGGACTTGACACATTCGGACCTCACCAAGACAGCATCCCAGAACCCGACAAGCGGGCATATTGCAATGAATTGCCTTGACTCGAGCCCCCAAAAACGGCATAAGGATAGCCGGTTTCCGGTGACACCCCCGACCAGGAAAGGAGCGGTTTCGCATATGCCGAGCCATCTTGGACGTCGCGAGCACCTGACGGTCCTCGCCTGCGTCATCGCGCTCCTCCTCGGCCCCACGCTCATTGGACCCGCCGTATCGTCCGCCCAGGCGCAAACCGGCGCGATCACGGGAAAGATCACGGATGAAAGTGGAGTCGGGGTGCCGTACGCGAACGTTTTCATCAAGGGAACCCAGCTTGGAGGCATGGCCAACGCGGAAGGCAAATTCACCATCGTGAAGGTGCCGGTCGGTAACTACACCCTGTCCGTGAGAAGCGTCGGCCACGCCGCGATCGAGAAGACCGTCCAGGTGAACGCCAACCAGACCGCGACCGTGGATTTCCAGATTACGGAGCAGGCGGTCAAGATGAAGCAGGTCGACATCAAGGGAGACGTCAAGATCGCGATCCGCAAGAAGGACAGCTCCACGAAACAAATCGTCACGAGCGAAGACCTCCGCTCGCTCCCGGTCGACAACTACAAGGAGGCGATCGGTCTCAAGGCGGGCGTCATCAGCCAGGGAGGCGAGCTTCACTTCCGCGGCGGACGCGGGGATGAGGTGCTCACGATCGTGAACGGGATCGCGAGCCGCAACCCGCTCCGCGCCGAGGGCGTGGATCTCGGCCTTCTCGCGGTTTCGTCCAGCGAGCAGGTGCTCGGTGGACTGGACGCGCAGTACGGAAATGCCCTCTCCGGGGTGATCAACCTCACGACCCGCGAGGGCGGAGACAAGTTCGGAGGGGAGATCCGGTATTTCACGGACCGCTATGGCGAGGTGGACAAATCCTTCAACAACTTCGAACGGGTCAGCACAGGCTTCGGTGGGCCGTTCCTCTTCCCGAAGACGAACTACTTCATCTCATTCGAGGGCACGTACACCGACACCTATCTCCGGAACGTCGCGACCCACCGGGAGCATCGATTCTTGGATTTCATCCGGCTCGGGAATCGGCAGTCCAACAGCGCGAAGCTCTCGAGCAAGCTGACGTTCAAGCTGACCCCGAACGAGAAGCTGAACTTCGAGATCATCAAGAACCGGAGCTTGGACGGAGAATTCCAAAACCGGTGGAACCGGCAAGGGTTTGTCCACGTGATTCAGGATTCGACTGCGCCTACCGACGGCACCATCACGACGCGCTACGGAGCCTGGTCCTATTTCCAGGTGGATTCGAGCTACATCCCGATGAATACGGCGGAGCACCTTCCTGTGACCGACGAGGATTACCTCCAGACGGCGGTGACGTGGAAGCACACGCTGGGCGTCGGGACGATCTATAACCTGCGCGCGAGCCGGCAGGAATGGCAAACGACCACCGACGTTCTCGACCGGATGCCTTGGGAGTACCAGCAGCTGCCGAACAACTATTACGACCCGCAGAACCGGCTGGAAGGGCCCTACTACGTGACCAACGGGGACTATCCCTTCTTCGAGCGGAAGCGCACCGTTACCTACACCATGAACGGAGATTTCTCGAAGCGGCTTGGAAAGTCGGTGGACCTAGGCGGGCACCCCCACAATTTCATGGCCGGCGGGGACATCAACTACAACGACCTGGGATTCCTCAAGACCAATTTCCCCAACATCCTGACAGGGCAGGGGCTCTACGGCGCCGACCGGGACGAGTTCCGCTTTTTCAATCCCGAGGGCTCGTTCTTCCTACAGGATCGTTGGGAGTACGAAGGAATGGTGATGAACGCGGGGATTCGGTACGACAACTTCTCGGTGGGGAATCAGATCTCATCGGCGGAGGTGGTCGACCGCGTCAAGACGCAGATCAGCCCCCGGATCGGAATCGCGTATCCGATCTCGGATCGGGACGTGATGAGCTTCCACTACGGACGCCTGTTCCAGGTGCCGGACCGGCAGTACATCTACCAGGGGCGCCTCATTTCGGCGACCTCGCGTGGAAATCCGAACCTGGAGCCTCAGACCACGATCAGCTACCAGCTCGGCGTTCAGCATCTCTTCAACAAGGACATCTACGGCCAGTTCGGCGTCTACTTCAAGGACATCTTCGGCCTCCTGACGACCGTGGAGCAGGAGATCCCGGGCTTCGCGATCACCGTTCCGACCTACGTGAACGCGGATTACGCGTCCTCCCGAGGCGTGGAGGTCACGTTGATCAAGCGCTTCAGCCACGGCTTCGCGGGCGAGCTCAACTACACCTATGGCAACACCACGGGCACGGCCTCGGACCCGAACCGCGCTCTGCCGAACCAGGGCAACCTGCGTGACCAATTCAAGCCGACGTCCGAGCAGCCGCTCGACTGGGACCAGAGGCACAACATTTCAGCGACGTTGAGTCTGGGAAACGAGAAGGACTGGCGCTCGTCCTTCGTCTATCAATTCGGGTCGGGCTTCCCGTTTACTCCCCACCAGCGTGAGGAGCGCCGGCAGAATCCTGAGCTCGTCAACTCGAGGCGTCTCCCCTCGATCTCGACGCTCTCGATGCAAGGGGAGCGGTTCTTCCGAGCGTGGGGTCAGGACCTCACGCTGTACGTGCAGGGCACGAACCTGCTCGATGCGGAGAACATCACCGACCTTACGCCGGACCTCTGGCCGCCGGGCGCCATCAATCGAGATTCCTACAACATCTATTACACGGAAACGGGCCGCGCCGGAGGCGCGTTCCTGACGCAGGACCAGGATGGAGACGGCCGAGAGGATTGGTACCCGGTTCGCGATCCGCGTGTGTTCCAGCAGGGGCGCACCATCCGGGTCGGCCTCGGGGTGCAGTTCTAGTGGCGCGGGCGGAACGCGGACCGATCGACATAAGAGCAGCAGAGGCTGAAATTCGCACAAGGGGGAGGATCGGATGAGCATGCGCCGCAGCACGGCACTCGGCGCGGCATGGTTGTTTCTCTGGGCCGGCGTGTGCGCATTCCACCAGCTTCCCCAGGACCAGATCGAACCGACGAACAACAGGGAAATACACAAGCTCTTTAGGCTGAACGGGAAGTTCGTCCACAACGTGGGACGACTCCAGCTCCAGATCACGAATTTCGGTGAGACGGGGAATCAAAGCAATCCGAGCCAGACGACGGTTCCTTCCGCCGAATGGCCGGCCGGCTCCGGGAACGACTACCTCTATGCCGCGGGCCTATGGATCGGCGCGCTCGACGCGAGCGGGATTCCCCACGTCACCACAGCGACCTATGAACGCGAGTTCTCTCCCGAGTTGTTTCCCCAGAACGTCTGCGTCAACCTCCCTATCGAGCAGGTAACCGACGTACGGGAATCCTATGAAGGCATCCCCGGCGGCAACCGGGTCATTTCGTCCAGCGTGAACCCCGACGATGACGGCGACGGCCGTGTCGATGAAGACTTTCTGAACGGGCTGGATGATGACGGCGACGGCCTTTGCGACGAGGACTATGCTGCCATCGGACAACAGATGTTCGCGTCCGAATACGCCGACGACCAGGTCAACACCAGACAGCTCTTCCCTGAGCACGTACCGCTCGGCGTCAAGGTTCAGCAGACTTCCTATGCCTGGGCGACCCCGGGCCAAAATGATTTCGTCGGGATGGACTACAAGATCATCAACCGAAGCGGTCGCGCTCTTCGAAACGTGTTCGTCGGCATCTTCGCGGACATGGACGTTGGGAATCGCGCGATCCCGACCTATTTCACCGATGATGAGGCGGCGCTGGTCGATACCACCGTGCAATACGTGGGCGCGACCGGCGATTTCGTAAACCGTCGGATTCAGATGGGTTACATGTGGGACAACCCGGACGATCCGGCGCGCCCGCAGGATGCCAAGGGAGGCGATGTGCCCGGCTATTTCGGGTGCATGTTCCTGAACCACTCCACTGACCCCAGCGGGGCGAGCGCGCCCCGTCGGGTGGGGATCACATCCTACAAGTTCTTCGCCGGGTCGGCGGCATTCGCGGCGGGAGGAGACCCCGAGAACGACGCCCAACGCTACCTGCTCATGTCGGACCCAGCCTTGAATCCCGATGTTGTCGGCCAGATTAGCTCGTCTCGGCCGCTCGATTATAGATTTATCATGGCGACGGGACCGTTCCGCTCGATCTTGCCGGATTCGTCGCTCACGGTATCGGTGGCCTGGGTGATGGGGCTGGGGCGTGGGCCTTCCGCGGCCGGCGGAACAATGATCGATAACGCCATTCAGGCGCAGCAGGTCTATGACGGGCTTTACACGGACCTGGACGGAAACGCGCTCACCGGGACGTGCGGAAAGGAAACCTGCCTGCGAAACACCGAGGTCGGGGGGCGCGGATTCACGTACTCGATTCCGGAGTCGTCTTTCTGTCGTCTCCGTTTTCACTCCGACGTCAATTCGATCGATCAGTTCGCGGGCGTGACGCCATGGGATAACAACACTCCCTGCAACCTGCAGCAGGATGGAAAATACGTATGCCAGGACGCGCTCGGCGGAACGCTTCAAAACGGCGGGGCGCACTGCGCCAGCGAAGACACGCTCAACATCCAAATCCTCTCTCCGGACTGCAAGATAGGACGGGATGGGTCATACGTGGATCTCGACTGCGACGTGAACACGGGTCAGGGCGGGCGAGAACATCTGGTCAACTGGGTGGCCGCCGCTCCGTTGCCCGCGCCCTTCTACGCGGGGCAGGACGGGCGGGGAGAGGTAAGCGACTACATCCGTGGCTACGACACGCGGGCGGATTCGACCCGGGTGTCGGCCTGGTACTTCCCCGGCGACCATAAGATCACGCTCAAATGGAACAATTTCGCCGAACAGGTTCGGGATGCCCAGAGAGGGAATCTCAGGGAGTTCCTGGGCTATCGAATCTATCGCGCCGCCGGGTGGAATCGACCCCTCGGAACCAACGCGCCGGCACGGAACCTCTGGTCCCTGCTCGGCGAGTGGCGCGAGAAACCAAAGGGAACGCCTGCACATCCGCTCGCCGATCTGGTCGACCCGTCGATCCCGATCGTGAATATCAGCCCCATCCAGGTGCGCTGGGATCCGAACCGGAGGCACGTGCGGAATGATTCGAGCTACACGGAGATTGACACCTTGTTCGCGGTGGGCCGGTACAGCTTCGTGGATACCCACGTGCTGAACGGGTTCCCGTACTTCTATTCCATCGTCCCGATCTCGGTGGTCCCGGGCGACTCCGCTGCCAACGACGTCATCCTGCAGGGGAACCCGAGCGCGAACAACGCGCAGGTGGTCTACCCTCGAGGGGACTCACGCAACGACCAGCAGAAGGTCTTCGTGGTTCCGAACCCGTATAAGGGTGGCGCGGAGTGGGATCTCGTGCCGCGCGAGGAAGATCCCTCCGGCACGAAGGTTACGTTCATGAATTTGCCCCGCACCAAAGGGACGATCCATATCTACACGCTTGCGGGGGATCTCGTGAAGGATCTCCCCTTCGACGGGAGACCGCCGGCCGATCTCCAGTACGGCAAGGATCCGATCACGGGCGGCCGAGGCTCCACCCCGTGGAACTTGATTTCGAGGAACGGTCAGAAAATCGTGACCGGCATCTACATTTACTCTGTCGACACCGAATTGGGCAAACAGGTCGGCAGGTTCGTCGTGATTCGATGAAGCCGGAGCGTCCCAGCCGTCCATGGGAGAACCGAGGAGGCATTCCGTGAAGCGCGCGATGATGGTAGCCATCTGCCTGCTCCTTCCGCTCACGGCGGAAGGCGCGCAGATATTCGAAAAGGTCGGGACCCTGGGCGGCCAATCCCTGAAGATCGGCGTGGGTGCTCGGGCAGCCGCGATGGGGGACGCGTACGTGGCGATCGCCGACGACGCGACGGCCGTCTATTGGAACCCGGCCGGCATCGCCAGGCTTTCGGGCCAATCGGTGACCCTGAACCATACCGCGTGGCCCGCGGACATTCTGTTCGACCAGGCCGCCTACGTCTTCTCGATCAAGTGGATTCCCGGGATGCTGGGGGTGAACGTTCGAGCGCTGACCATGAGCCGCGATATCGTGCGCACGACCTATCAACCCGAGGGAACCGGCGACACCTTCGACGCGGGGGAATGGGCTTACGGGATCTCCTACGCGCGGTCGCTCACGGACAAATTCTCGGCCGGCTTTTCTGCGAACTACGTCCAGACCGGCCTCGCCGACGTGAAGGGGAAGTCGACGACGTTCGACTTCGGCACGCTTTACGACATCGGAGTCCTTGGAGCGAAGATCGGGATGTCGATCCAGAATATCGGGAGCGACATGACCTTCCTCAACGAGAAGGTGAAGATGCCGACCTTCTTCCGCGTGGGGGGGTCGGTCAGCTTGCTCCAGAGCGGGGACAGCCGACTGATCAGCTCGGCGGAGTTCACCCACCCGTCCGACAACTCGGAGAAGGTGAACTGGGGCGCGGAGTACGCGTTCCACGACTATCTCTTCCTCAGAGGCGGGTACAAGTTCAACTACGACACCGAGGGTATGACGGCGGGCTTAGGCGTGAAGTTCCCGCTGACCCTGAGCAAGGCATCCGTGGCCCGGCTGGATTACGCGTATCAGGACCTCAAACTCCTCACGGCGGCACACCGAGTTTCGGTGAACGTGAGCTTCTAGGAGCCACCGCGCCATGAGGCGCTACCACATCCGCGCGCCTCATTGGCTTTTGGCTCTAGCTGCCTGCGCCCTCACGGGGACGCCGACGGGTGCGACCGTCGCCACCCCAACCCCAGGTGAGACAGGCGTTTCCGTCGGCGATATCCACTACAACGCGTGCGCCGTCGCCTACCGGCACGATGGTGGGAACGCGCGGGCCGAGTTCTTCATCCGGGTTCCCTACCGAGAAATCCGATTTATTCCATCCGGCCAGCAGTTCGAAGCCAGGCTCCGCGTCACGGTAGAGCTTCTGGGTAGGAAGGGCCGCCGCGTGGGATACCAACAACGTGAAGCGCGCGTCCAGTCGATGGACGCCGAGGCCACCGCCGATTCGCTGTTGGGGGAAATCTACACCGTCGGGCTCGTCGCCCCGCCCGCGAAATACCGGTACAGGATCACGGTCGAAGACATGAACGTCGCCCGGCGCGGCCTCGTATACCAGATGAAGAACAAGAAGCGGCAAGGGGAGGTGCTGGGGGACATCGACTTGTCGGAATGGCTGCTTCAAAATCCTGCGATCAGTGGGATCGAGTTCGCCTGGGACATCAAGGACCGGACGACGGAAACGCCCTTCGCCAAGGGCGCCTACGAGGTGCTCCCGCATCCCAGCGCCTACTACGGCGCGTATCGGGACATGCTCGCGGCGTACTACGAGATCTATGACGCGCCTCCTCCGGTGGAGGGCAGGTCGTACCGGGTCCGGACCATGATCTTCAGCTCGGCGGGGGACACCCTGCTTGAATCGTTGGACTCGCTTCGCGTGACCGAGGGCACGGCGTGGCCCCATACGCTCCACGCAGACGTGGCGTCCTTGCCTGCGGGGCACTACCGGCTTCGAATTGATCTACTCCGTGAGGGGGACCTGGCGATCGCATCAAGTCAGGGCGAGTTCGACATGCTGTGGGAGGTCGACTCGTGGAGTTCCGACGCCGCCGATCTCTACGAGGTGACCGCACGGACGCTCCTGAGTCAGGAGGAGGCGTACGGTTTCCGCCAGCTCTCGCGGGGAGAAAAAGAGGCGAGGCTCGCCGAGCTCTGGCGCGCGATCGACCCCACGCCGGACACCGCCACGAACGAGGCCAGGCGTGATTTTCGCGCCCGCATCGCGTACGCCAACACACACTACTCGGTGTTCGAGAAGGGTATGCTCAGCGACCGAGGTCGGATATGGATTCAATTCGGCGAGCCTGACGATATCAAGATCGAACGCCTTCCCGTATCAGACAAGACGCTCGGGTATGCGGTGGACGGTCAAATCCCCAAAACCTCGAAAGACATGCTCACGAAGCCCGGGCAGGGTGTGGTCGACACACGTCCCTTCGAGATCTGGACCTACAATCTGCGCGGCCACGAGACGATTCCGCGCCGCCGGATGAACGAGGTCAGCGCGGGGATGAAGTTCGTGTTCGTCGACGAGCAAGGTTACGGCGACTACACCCTGCGCTACTCCTCGGTGAGCGGCGTGCGGTAGCACGGGGCGCTTTGCCCGGGAGTCGTGGCGCCGGGCTCGCGCCGCGCGCCGTTTCAGGCCTTGACAGAATCACGCCGCACGCATAACATCCGAACCCCTAACTGTCACATCGACAATGACTTGACTCGATCCTCGGAGGTCGGACGATGCGGCTGGGCGTGCTCACGGGTGGAGGCGATTGCCCCGGCCTCAACGCGGTGATTCGCGCTGTCGTCCATCGCTCGATCAAAGGCTACGGCTGGTCGGTCGTCGGATTCCGGCATGGCTGGAGGGGACTTCTGCAGTCGGAAATCGAGGAGCTGGACCTGAAGGCGGTATCGGGAATCTTGCCTCGCGGCGGCACGATCCTCGGCACGTCCCGCACGAATCCCTACCAGGACCCCGGCGGTGAAGCCCGGATCCGAGACGAGCTCAAGTTGAGGGCGGTGGATGTCCTCATCGTCATCGGCGGCGAGGACACGCTCGGCGTCGCTGTGAAGCTCCACGAGGCCGGCGTTCGATTGGTGGGTATTCCCAAGACGATCGACAACGACGTGAACGGCACCGACTACACGTTCGGATTCGACACCGCGCTCTCAATCGCGACCGAAGCGATCGACCGGCTGCACACGACCGCCGAATCGCACGACCGCGTCATCGTCGTCGAAGTGATGGGACGGCATGCCGGGTGGATCGCGCTCGAGGCGGGCGTGGCGGGTGGCGCCGACATGATTCTGATCCCGGAGTACCCGGTTTCCGTCGAGGAGGTTTGTGGCGTCGTACAACGCCGGCACGAACACGGCAAGAATTTCAGTATCATTGTTGTCGCCGAGGGCGCAAGGCTCCAGGACACGGAGGGCGGTCCGGTAGAGGTTCAAAGCGAGCGTCGGGACGCCTTTGGTCACGTGAGGCTCGGTGGTATCGGGGCGACTCTGGCGGATCGCATTGAGGAGCGGACCGGATTCGAGAGCCGCTACAGCGTGCTCGGGCACATCCAGCGCGGTGGCTCGCCGACCGCTTTCGATCGCTTTCTTGGCACGAGATTCGGCGTCAAGGCGGTCGACCTCGTCCAACGCGAGGGATTCGGACGCATGGTCGCGATCCGCGGAATGAAAATCGTGGACGTTCCAATCGTGGAAGGAGTCGGTTCCCTGAAAACCGTGGACCGCGAGTTCTACGAGCTGGCGAAGGTCTTTTTCAGCTAGGGGGGTATCCTTCGTGCGTGTAGGCATCAATGGATTCGGACGCATCGGACGGTTGGTTCTTCGCGCGGCACTCAAGCGGAACGAGGCGATCGAGTTCGCGGCGGTGAACGACATCACCGACGCGGCGACGCTCGCGCACCTGCTCACGTACGACTCGGTTCACGGCGTGTGGCCCGAGCGTTTCACCTCGCGGGACGCGGCGCTATGCGTGGGGGGGCGCTCGATTCCGGTCCTGTGCGAGGCGAACCCCGCAAAGCTCCCGTGGAAGGAGCTGGGGGTGGACGTCGTGCTTGAGTGCACGGGCAGGTTCACGGAGCGCGATAAAGCGGCGGCACATCTCCATGCGGGAGCCAAGCGCGTCCTGGTTTCGGCGCCCGCGAAGGGAGCCGACGCCACGTTTGTCATCGGAGTGAACGAGGAGACGTTCGACCCAGGCAGGCATCAGGTCGTGTCGATCGCCTCATGCACGACCAACTGCCTGGCACCGGTGCTCTGGGTGCTGGATGGAGCCTTCGGCATCGAACGGGGCCTCATGAGCTGGACGGCCTCGCGATCCGCGTCCCGATCGCCGATGGCTCCCTGGTCGACGTCACCGTGGCGACGTTGAAGGCTGCCACCGTGAGCTCGGTGAATGCCGCCATGAAGGAAGCGGCGGAAGGGAAGTTGCGGGGTATCCTACAGTACACGGAGGACCCGATCGTGTCACAGGACGTCGTGGGGAACTCCCACTCCGCCGTATTCGATTCCCAGCTCACCATGGTTTCGGGCGACAGGATCGTGAAGGCGTTCGCGTGGTACGACAACGAGTGGGGGTTCTCGAATCGAATGGTAGACACGCTGCTCTTGCTCGGACGCGCGTGCTAGGCGGGATGCGCTTCCGCACGCTGCGTTCTCTCGACGTCGCCGGCAGGCGCGTCTTCGTTCGCGTGGATTTTAACGTCCCGCTCACTCCGGACGGGGCCATCGCGGACGACACGCGAATTGTGTCGTCGCTCCCCACGCTCCGCTACCTGATCGAAAAGGGGGCGCGGCTCATCGTTGCGTCCCATCTGGGCCGGCCGAAAGGGAAGCCCGATCCGGGACTGAGCCTCGCCCCCGTGCGGGAGCGGCTCGAGCGGTGCCTCAGAAAGCCCGTTCGATTCTCCGAGGCGATCGTCGGGCCCGAGGCCAAGCGACTCGCCATGGATCTTTCCGACGGCGATGTGCTCCTCCTCGAGAATCTCCGATTCGACCCGCGCGAGGAGGCGAACGATCCTGGATTCAGCCGCGAGCTTGCGCTCCTGGCGGAAGCCTACGTCAACGATGCCTTCGGCGCCGCCCACCGGGCGCATGCTTCGACGGTGGGCATCACGGGTACCATCGCCGATCGCGCCGCGGGACTTCTCTTGGAACGGGAGCTGGAGGCGCTCGGGAAGCTGCTGGAGGGTCCCGAGCGCCCGTATGCGGCGATTCTCGGGGGAGCCAAGATCTCCGGAAAGATCGACGTGCTGCGGAACCTCCTGCCGCGAGTGGATCGCCTCATGATCGGAGGCGGCATGATGTTCACCTTCGTGCGGGCGAAGGGGCTCGAGACCGGACGTTCCCTCGTGGAGGAGGACAAGGTTCCGCTGGCGAAGGAGATTCTCGCCAGACCGGACGCGGAGGAGAAACTTCTTCTCCCCATCGATTGCATCGTCGCGGCGGACGCGAGCGGGCGGGATCCCGGGCACGCGGTCGCCGTCGATCGGATCCCGAAGGACCTCGCCGGGGTGGACATTGGACCGGAATCGGTTCGGGAGATCCTGGAAGCGCTCTCCACGGCGCGCACCGTTTTCTGGAACGGACCGATGGGGGTCTTCGAGACCCCCGCCTTCGCCGAGGGGACTCTCCGGGTCGCGAAGGGGGTCGCCCAGGCGACGGCACGCGGCGCTTTCACCGTAGTCGGAGGCGGGGATTCGATCGCGGCGATCCACAAAGCCGGGGTCGAGAGCCAGGTCAGCCATTGCTCGACCGGAGGGGGCGCTTCCCTCGAGTTCCTCGAAGGGCGCGTCCTCCCAGGGGTCGCCGCGCTCGAGTCGGTTGAGAAGGCCGCCCGGTGAGTCGGATCCTCGCCGGCAACTGGAAGATGAACCTCACCATCGCCGAAGCGCGAACGCTCTTGCGCTCGATCGGCGATCACCCTGTCGCGGCGGCTTCCCTCACGACCGTCGTCTTTCCGGCTGCGACGGCGATCGCCACGCTCGCGGGGGAGCGGCGCCCGACCGATCCAAAGATCGGGGTCCAGAATTGCCACGCAGAGCCCAAAGGGCCGTTCACCGGGGAGATCTCCGCCGAGATGGCCAAAGACTCGGGCGCCGAGTTCGCGCTCGTCGGCCATTCCGAGCGGAGGAGGCTCTTCTGCGAAAGTGACCAAATCGTGCAGGCCAAGCTGAGAGCGGTATGGCGCGCGGGGCTCCGGCCTGTCCTCTGCGTCGGCGAAACGCTCGCCGAGCGCGAGCGGAGGGAGACGCGCGACGTCTTGGAACGACAGCTCACGCGCACGCTCGAGGGCGCGCCTCCCCGGGCCCCGCTTTGGGTTGCGTACGAGCCGGTCTGGGCGATCGGAACAGGAGTCGTCGCGACCGCAGACGAGGTGGCCGAGGCTCATGCATGGGTGCTCGAAACGTTGGGTCGCTTGCGAATGGGTAGCGGCGCGGGGCATCCTCCCGTGCTCTACGGGGGCAGCGTTGACCCGAAGAACGCGGCGGCGCTGGCCGCGATCCCGGAAGTGGACGGGTTCCTGGTCGGAGGGGCCTCACTCAAAGCCGAGTCGTTCCTTGCCATCGGCGAGGCGCTCCTCAAGGTGGAGCGCCGACCGTCCACGGTCGATTGACCGCCGTTCGCGGAGCGTGCTAAGCTCGCGGTCTGCCGACGTAAGGGCGAAGAACGGAAGGAGTTTCGGATGCCAGGTTTTCTCGTAGGCCTCATCGCCACGATTCACATCGTGGTTTGCTTGGGTTTGATGGCTTCCATCCTGCTCCAATCGGGCAAGGGGGGCGGGCTCGCCGGCGCTTTCGGCGCGGGGTCCAGCCAGACGCTCTTCGGGGGCCGCGGCGCCGCCACGTTCTTGAGCCGCGCGACGACGACCCTCGCGGTGATATTCTTCGTCACGTCGTTGACCCTTGGCATCCAGGCGTCTCGGAACGCGGGCGGGAGGGGAAGCCTGATCCAAGAGGAAGCGCGGAGGCGGGGCCAACAACGCGCGGCGGGCGAAGGGGCCGGTGCTCCCACGACCGGCGCCCCCACGACGGGTGCGCCCGCGACGGGCGTCCCCTCAGCCGGCGCTCCGCCCCCTGGCACGCAGCCCTCGGGCACGTTGGGTCCGTCTCCGACCGGACCGCCGTCGCCAACTCAGGGTCCAGTCGCTCCCGCCGGCGGAGGGACTCCAGCGCCGGCTACCGGCGGTCAGTGATTCGATTCAGCCCGGGTGGTGGAACTTGGTAGACACGTACGTTTGAGGGGCGTATGGGTAACCCCGTGCGAGTTCAAATCTCGCCCCGGGCACATCGTGGGTCCCCTTCCTGTTCGGGAGGGGACCCGAAGTTTTTCAGCGGTACTCGCCGCCGGGCCGGTCGGGTGTCGGCTCGGGAATGATCTCGACAAGTCGGATGCAGTAGCGATCCTCGGCGCGAACCTCGTTCTTCGCGCCGCAATGCGGGCATCGCACGTACGAGCGTCTGGGATCCTCACGCAAATGAAAGATCTGGACCGGACCGAAGAGCTTCGCACAGCGAAGGCATTCGACCGCCGGATTGCTGACCCGTTCCTCTATTTCCTGCATGTTCGCTTCACCTCCCAGGGCACGCGCCGCGAGGAACCCTTCCGCGCTTCGAGTCCGCACCGCGCCATTGTAAGGAGGGAGCGCACCGCCGTCCAGAGCCCTGCGCTCCGCCCTGCGGAGTGAGGCACCGCCCCGAGCCGGACTACGACGCGGCACGGGCCGCGTCGTACTGGAGCGGCGCGCGTCATGAAGACGGCGACGAGCTTGCCTCGGTCCTGAGCTTGGGCGAGCCGCACGCGGTGAACGAAGCCTACGACGCGTGGGAAGTGGGGCTCTTGCTGGAGTCGATCGAGGGGCGCTCTTTTCGCCGGGGTCTCGATCTTGGAACCGGGGTGGGAAGGGTCGCTACCCGGCTCGCGGTGCGGCTGCCCCGGCTCGTCTGCGCCGATCTCGCGACCGGGATGCTCGAACGCGCTCGACAAAACGCGCGGCGCGCGGGCGTTCGAAACCTCGACCCGGTACGGCTCCGTTCCGACCGCCTGCCGTTTCGGGACGGCGCGGTCGACCTCGTGGTCTGCCTCGGGTTGATGGAGCACCTGCCGCCGGCGTCTCGTCGCGCCACCATGCAGGAGTGCGCGCGCGTTCTGGCCCCGGGCGGCTTCCTCGTGGTCGCGCTCAACAACTCCCGCAGCCGCTTCCTGCGTGATCCCTCCGACAATCCGCTTCGTGACGGCGCCCAGCAGGAAAGCGGCTACTTCTGCGCCGTCGTCGAGGACGCCGCGTTCGTGCTCGAAGCGGCCGAGCATTTTGAGGATCGGGTCCTGGGATCGAACCTCTTCTATTCGCTCCACCGGCACGCGGCGCGAAGGCTTACGAGCTCCGAACGCCGCTCACCCAAGCTCCGCCCGTTTTTCCTTCACGCGGCGGCGTGGGATCGCGCGGTCCGCCCCGTCGGTCCCCTCGCCGAGGCGGCGGCCGACCATCATCTCCACCTCCTGGTCCGTCGTTGAGCGCGCCTATCCTCGTGACGGGCGGCGCCGGCTATATTGGCTCCGTGCTCACGCGCATGCTTCTCAAGGGGAACCGACCGGTGCGGGTGCTCGACCGGATGTTGCACGGCCGGCACGGCCTCGAAGATCTTGCGCACGACTCCAACCTCAGCGTGCTGACCCATGATCTTCGGGACCCCCGGGTCCACGAGGAAGCGCTCGAGGGCGTGCACACCGTGGTCCACCTCGCGGCCATCGTGGGGGACAAGGCCTGCGCCTTGGACGAGGAGCTGGCCGTGCAGACCAATTGGAGCGCCACGGTCGCGTTCGCGAGGCGGGCCCAAGCGATCGGCGTCCATCGGTTCGTCTTCGCCTCCACGTGCAGCGTGTACGGCGAAGGCCGCGAGGAGACGCTTACCGAGGAATCCCCCGTCCAGCCGTTGTCTCTCTACGCTGAGACGCGGTGGCACGCGGAGCAGGGGATTCTCGAGCTGGTGAACGACCCCGTGTTCGAGCCGGTCATCCTCCGGTTCGGCACGGTTTACGGACTTTCTCCGCGCATGCGATTCGATCTCGCGGTGAACTTCCTCGCGCAGCAAGCCGTGCGGGAGGGGGCGGTCCGAATCTTCGGCGGCTCGCAATGGCGCCCCTTCGTGCACGTGTCGGATATCGCGCGCGGGATCGTCATGGCGATCGATGAACCGCTTCCACGGGATGTGCCCCCGATCCTGAATCTCGGAGACAATCTCGAGAACTACCAGCTTCGCGACCTGAAGGAAGAGCTGGAGGCGCACGTGCCGGGAGTCCGGGTCACGATTCAGCCCGAGAAGGAGGACCGGCGCACCTACAGGGTATCCTTCGACCGGATCGAGCGGGAATGGGGATTCCGAGCGCGGCACCGCGTCGGCGATGGGATCGAGGAGGTCGCGCGCGCCGTGCGCTCGGGGGTGATCGCGGATCCGAGGGAACGCCGATATTACAACGCGTGACCGGGAATCTGGTTGCGTGATGCGAGATTGATCCGGTAGCGTGGAAGGGCTTTCGCTCGCACCGCATCGACTTTGGAGAGGACTCTCATGCCCCGGCTCGACATGACCCTGCAAGAGCTCAAGGAGCGCGCTCTTTTCGTCCGGCGTGACATTATTGCGCTTCTGGCCCGCTCCCAAACCGGGCACAGCGGCGGACCGCTCTCGTCCGCCGATTTCGGGACCGTCCTCTTCTTTCATGAAATGAACGTGAATCCGGGACGGCTCGATGATCCGTCCCGGGACATGTGGCATTTCTCGATTGGGCACGTCACGCCG
>VBOX01000049.1 GCA_005893265.1 Candidatus Eiseniibacteriota bacterium
GACCGTAACGCGCGCGACCCCCGAAGATTACCGTCTGGCCCCCGCCCCGACCCTGCTCGAGACCTCATTCAAGTAGGCCGCCGCCGAGCGCGCCCCGCCCAAAAAACAGCCGATTGGGAAGTGCTCGTTAGGGGCGTGGAGGTTATCCCCCGGGAGCCCGAAGCCCATAAGGACGCACGGCGCGCCCGTGATCTGGACGAGCGGGGCAACGATCGGGATGGAACCCCCCTGGCCGATCGCGATCGGGGGCTTCTCGAAGCCGGCCTCGAGAGCGCGCAACCCGGCCTGGACGAAGGGGTTCGAGACCTCGGCCCGGAACGGACGGCCGGCGCCGAAGCTCCGGAACTCCACCGTTCCCATGTCGCCGACCAGCTCGCGCACGTACCGCTCGAAAAGCTGGCCGATCCGGCCCGGATCCTGGTTGTGGACAAGGCGCATGCTGATCTTCGCGCGCACCCACGAACCGATCACGGTCTTGAAGCCCTCCCCGGTGTACCCGCCGACCACGCCGTTGACCTGCAACGTCGGGCGGATGGTGCCGGATTCGAGGGTGGAGAAGCCTTCCTCGTGGAACAGACGCTTCACGCCGATAGACCTCGCCTGGGCCGCGTCGTTCCAGGGCCTCGCCCCGATCGCCTTCCGGTCTTCCGCGCTCACCTCCTGGACGTCGTCGTAGAACCCCGGGACGAGCACCCGGCCGGTCTTGAAGTCCTTCAGGTTTTGAAGCACCCAGCGCAGAACGTCGATCGGCTCGTAGAGCATGCCGCCCCATTCCCCGGAGTGCTTGTCGACGGCTGGGCCCCGGATCGTGATCTCGACCGCCTGGATTCCGCGTATCGAGACCGTGATCGCGGGGTGATCGACGTCGGGGAAGCTCGAGTCGGATACCACGAAGACGTCGCAACGCAACTTGTCCTTGTGCTTGGGCGCCACCTCGGCCATCGCCTCGCCGTCGAATTCCTCGTCGCTCTCGATGATGAATTTCACGTTGACCGGAAGGCCGCCTCCTCCCTGGATGACGGACTCGACCCCTGCGATCTGGGCGTAATGTTGCCCCTTGTTGTCATCCGCCCCGCGGGCCCAGATCGCTCCATCCTTGATCCGCGGCTCGAAGGGAGGGTTCTCCCACAGCTCGATCGGGTCCACAGGCTGTACGTCGACGTGCCCGTAGATAAGAACCGTAGGAGCCGCGGGATCCACGATCCGCTCCGCGAAGAGGCCCGCGTGCGCGCGCGTGGGCCACACCTCGGTCTTGAATCCAAGCGACTCGAGCTTCTTCTTGTCGAACTCCAGCGCCGCTGCCACGTCCTTGTCGTGGTCCTTGTGCGCACTGATGCTCGGAATGCGCAGGAATTGGATCAGCTCGTCCACATAGCGCTTCTCGTTCTTTCGGATGTAGTCGAATGCGGCGTTCAAGTTCATCGTGGCTCCTCTGGAGGACTCGACGCATGGCTCGTTCTTGACGCGGGAACGCACCATCCTATGTGCTTGCGGGGTAAAGTTCAACCGGGCGGGGACGTAACTCTTCCAAGACAAGCAGTTAGGGTGGAATGGGGCCGGGCTCAGTCCTTTTGTTTGGAATACACCCCGCCTACCCTGCGTAGTAAAGTGCGCGTCCTATGGGTTCTATGAAGCCCGACCACACGGCGGTTCCGGACGCTGAGGTTGTTCAGCTCGTGCTGGCCGGCGAAATCGACGCGTTCGACGAGCTCGTCCGCCGCACGCGGCGCCCCGCCTATCGACTGGCGCGTAGGATCACGCGCAATCACGAGGACGCGGACGACGTGGTTCAGGACAGCTACGTCAAAGCCTACCGGGCGCTCCCACGCTTCGACCTGACCCGCGCGTTCGGGCCGTGGTTCCTCACGATCGTCGCGCGGACGGCGTTGAGCCGGATCCGCCAGGGCGCCCGCCGGGCCACGGTGCCGCTCGACGAGCCCGGGGCGGAGGGGATGACGCTCGCCGACCGGTTGCCCGACGCTACACTGGATCCGGCCGGTCAGCAGAACCTGCTCGATGTCGAGCGCGGGCTGGAGCGACTCTCCGAGGAGCATCGATCGATTCTCGCGCTTCGAGTGGAGGGTGACCTCGCGTACGCCGAGATCGCGAGCGCGTTGGATATACCCGTAGGCACCGTCATGTCCCGCCTGGCGCGCGCGCGCGAGGCCTTGCTCGCGGAAGTGGAGAAGCTCAGAGCCTCAAGGTTCCAGCGATGACAAACATGGACCCGAATCATCCTCGATCCGAAGACCTCTTCGCCTACCGAGACGGGGAGCTGCCCCCCGAGCGGCGGGCGCTGATCGAGGCACACGTGTCCGGCTGCAGCACGTGCCGAGCATTGATCGATCAGGTCTCCTCGCTGGAGGCGGAGCTCCGCCGGTCCTCGGACCGGTCCCCGGCGGAATACCTGGAGCACCTGCACGAGAGCGTCCGCGCGCGGATCGCCGTGCCGGGTGAGGAGCCCGCGGACGAGGTGGTGAAGCAGGCGGCGCGTCCCGCCGGAGTTCCGGCCGGCCGCGCCACCGGCGTGAGGCGTAGCCGCCGCGGGGGTTTGGGTGAGGATCAGCCAGGAGAGGATGGACGAGTCAAGGACGCTCCAGGGTTGCCCTGGGCCGCCGTCCTCTCGACGGCGAGTGCGGCGGCGGCGGTCTTGGTGGTGGCCGTGATTCTCATCAAGCAGGGGGTCTACCAGCGCGCGATCGCGCCGGCGCCCATGAAGGCGAACGAGGCCCCGGCCGGAGGCGCGCCGGCGGCACCCGGCGAATCCACGGCGGTACTTGGCCGTGTTGTCGCGAACACGCGTGGCGGCGCAGAGACGGGATCGACCTCGGGGGCCAGGACGGTGGAGAAGCTCGCGGGGAACATTCCCGGCCCCGAAAGGGCGAAGGAGCTGAGCGCGAAGGATCAGCTCGCGAAACGCGAGCAGAAAAAGGGCAAGGTAGAGGCCGATCAAGCGGGGCAGGCGGTCGAAGATATGCGGGAGGAGCCGACGATAGCGCAGCAGGCGCCCCCCGCGGCCTCCGCGCCGGAATCGGTGAGCCGAGGCGCCGCGTCCCGGTTCCGAGCCGATGAGCAGCTCGCGGCCGGCAGCGAATACGGGGCCGTGCTACGGCGGTACGGGCTTCCGCCGGTCTGGGACCCGCAGGTGGCGCCCGCAACGCTGGAGCGCGCCGAGCCCGAGCTCCGGACGCTCTACGTCTCAGGCGGGGCGGGCACCGATTCGGCGCGGGTGCGGCTCTACCTCGCGGAGGCGCTGCGACTGCGATACACGCCCGGGGACTCGACCCTCTACGAAGGAATCGTGCACCATTATCGCCGCGCGATGGCACTCGCCGGCACGGACCCCGAGGCGGCGCGCGTGGCCGAGGAGAGGCTTCGGACCCTGGAGCGGTAGGACGTCCTACTGGATCAACCGCCGCTTCATCAGCCTAAGCGCGAGCGCGGAGAGCACGACCGCGAGCACCGCGACATACACGGCGCTCACGGCCAGCGGTCCACGGGGCCACCCCAATACCGCGGCGCGCACGAGATAGGAAACGTGGGTGAGAGGCAGGCACCACGCGATCACGAGCGCCCACTTCGGAAGGATGCTCACCGGGAAGAACGTGCCGCTGAACATGAACATCGGCATGATCATGAGGAACATCGGCAGGTTGAACGATGAGATGTTTTTCGTGACCGACGTGACGACGAGCCCAAGCGCCGAGAACAGCACGCCCGCGACCGCGGAGAGCGGGATCACCCACAACGCCGAAGGCCACGTCACGAGCCCCAGAAGCGCGAGCATGCCGAGCATGATGGTGCTTGCGATCACCGCCTTCGTCGCGCCCCAGAGTAGCTCGCCCAGGATGACGTCCTCCACGAGAAGCGGCGTGGCGAGGATCGCGTCGAAGGTCCTCTGGTAGTACATCCGCACGAACGAGGAGTAGGTGGTCTCGAAGTAGCTCCAGAACATGATCGCGACCGCGACGATCCCCGGCGCCATGAAGCGGAGATACGTCAGCTCTCGGCCCTCGTAGTGGATGGTGTGGATCAGGGAGCCCAGCCCGAGCCCGAACGCGAAGACGTAGAGGACGGGCTCCGAGAGGGGCGGAAGGAACTCCGTCTTCCAGTTGGTGAGGTAGACGTCCAGGTCCCGTCGCCACACGCGGAGCGAGCGGAGGGAGACGTTACGCAAGATTGCACGCATCGCCTCAGTCACGGAGCGCTCTACCGGTCAGTTTCAGGAAGACATCCTCCAGCGTCGCGCGCCGGATGAGGCGTTCCTGGTGCGGGAAGCGCTCCTCGAATAGTCGCTCGATGTGGTCCCCCTCCTTGGGATAGAAGTACAGCCGGTCGCCGACCTCCTCGAGCCGCCCCGGCAGCGCGCGCATGAAATGAACGAACTCTTCGCCGTAATTCCACGCCTCCACCACCGTCCGTCCTACCTCGCGTTCCACCAAGTCGAGCGGTGCGCCTTCGAGAAGGATCTTACCGTCGTCCATGACCACGACCCGGTCGCAAAGCTGCGTGGCCTCCTCCATGTAATGGGTCGTGAGTAGGACCGTCGTGCCGTGGGCTCGAAGGCTGCGAATGCGCGTCCAGATCGCGTGCCGTGCCTGCGGATCGAGACCCGTCGTGGGCTCGTCGAGAATCAGGACGCGCGGCTCGTTCAGGAGCGCGCGTGCCAGGATGAGCCGCCGCTTCATGCCGCCCGAGAGCGCCTGGACGGGCACGTGGGTCTTGTCCGAAAGGGCGACGAACTCGAGCAGCTCGAGCGCGCGCCGGCGCACGATCCGGCCCGGGAGCCCGAAGTAACGTCCGTAGACGAGGAGATTCTTCAGGACGTCGAAGTCGGGATCAAGGTTGTCCTCCTGGGGGCACACCCCGAGGAGCCACTTCACGTCGCGCGGCCGTTCGCGGACGTCGAGGCCGTGGATACTCGCCGTGCCCGAAGTAGGGGGAAGAAAGCAGCAGAGCATGCGGACCGTGGTGGTCTTGCCGGCTCCGTTCGGCCCCAGGAACCCGACGACCTCGCCGCTCCCGACCTCGAAGGAAACGCTCCGAACCGCTTCGAGCTCACCGTACCGCTTGGTGAGCTCGCGCGCGATGATTGCCGCCGGATTCATTCGGGAATTCTAACCCGCCACGAGGAGTCCCGTGAGGTACATCAGAATGAAACCGACGAGGAGGCCGGCGATGTTTCTGGGCTTGGCGAGCGCTTCGATGGCGGATTCGCCGGATTCCGCCCTTGCCCGGACCAGGACGCTGATGACCTGTAAAATAGCCCCGCCGCCGATCCCGAGAAACACCAGGGAGAGAGGATCCGAGTAGGTGAACGCGCCCGTCCAGGTTCCGACGATCGTTGGCCCGCCGCCGACGAGGCCAAGCAAGAACAGATCGCGCCACGAGACCTTCTCCTGGACCAGCGGCGAAAGGATCGCCAGGCCCTCCGTCGTGTTGTGAAGGGTGAAACCCAAGATGAGAAATGAGCCGAGTGCCACTTCACCGAGCGTGTACGCGGCGCCGATCGCCAGGCCTTCGCCCAGATTGTGTAGGCCGATGCCGATCGCGATCATCAGCGCGAGCCCCATGCCGCGCGCACCGGCGGGGCGGCTCCCACCGCGGCGCCTCATGATCCCATCGATGCCGGTGAGCGCGAGGAATGCTCCGATCGCGCCCAGCGCCACGAGCATCAAGCCGTTCAGAAACTCGGGTACTCGGCCCATGACCTCGAACGCTTCGCGGAACGTGTCGATCGCGAGAAAGGCGAGAAGCCCGACGGTGAGCGAGATCCAGAAGTCCATCCAGCTCCGGGGCATCGAGCGAAGGAAGGGGAGCCAGAGCAGGCCCAGGAAGACCGGAATCACGCCGACGTAGACGCCGAGCAGCCCGAAGATCCCGAGCGCGCGCGGGCTCACGCTGGGCGTCCCCGTGGCCACCTCGACCTTTCGGACGTGGCGGATTCCCGTGCCGGTGATCACGTCGAAGTTGTACGGGTCGCCCTCGATCCAATCGAACGGAATCGAGATTCGCGCGCTCTGAAGCCTGGCCAGCTCCCGCCCGGGCGTGATCGAGAAATCCCACATGGCCTGGTTCACGAGAACCTGCGCCACGGTGAGCGGGCCGGGTCCCTCGTTGCGCACGAGGAGCGTGATCTCCTGGGGCTTGAAGATGACCCGCTCGATCGCCAGCTTCTCAACGGGCGGGGGACCGAGCCTCACGTAATTAATGCCGAAGAGGAGGAACCACCAGACCATGAGCCCCACGAGGACGAGCGGGGCGATGCCGGAGAGGACGACCCGGAGCGCGCTCGGCCGGGTCGCGGCGTGGGCCTGACCGGCGTCCCCCGGCCGACCTTCCCTCGGAGGCGTCACGGCTTCACCTCGAATTGACCCAGCCAGCCCAGCTCCGCGAACTCATTCTGATGCGCGTGGAAGAGGAACCGGCCCGGATAGTCGTAACGGAACTCGAGGATGGCCCGCTCCCCCTGCCCCAAGGTGATCGTGTCGGTGTAGTTCGTGGGCGTCGTCGTAGTCCCGGTCGGGTAGACGTGGAAGAAGGTCGCGTGGGTGTGCATCGAGTTCAAGAGATCGAACTCCGTCATGTTGACCAGGTAGACTCGTTGCAGCTCGCCCTGCTTGACCGGAATCGGATAGTCGCGGAAGAACACGTTCGCGAAGCCGTTCACCGTGTAGAACTCGTTGTCTTCGTCGTTCAAGTCGGTGTCAAAGCCGTTCATCACCATGACCATTTCGCGCGCCTTGGGACGCGGCGTCTTGGGGTCGACCAGGAAAACGCCGTAGAGACCCCGCGCGATGTGCATCTTCACCGGCATCGTGTGGCAATGGTAGATGTGAAGCCCGAACGGCTTTGCCGTAAACGCGTAGTCGAAGCTCGATCCGGGCGGCACCTGCTCGAATACCCCGTCCATGTTCGCCGCGTGGATGCCGTGGAAGTGCATCGAATGCGGCATCGCGGCCTTGTTCGTGAAGTGCACCAGGATCGAATCCCCCTCGGTGCAGCGGAGCGTCGGCCCGGGCACGGCGCCGTTGAACGTCCAGGCCGCGTACCGCACGCCGGGCGCGACCTCGATCTCAGTATTGAGCGCGTCGATCCAGTATTCTCGGAGGGCCCGGCCGTCCTTTAGCCGCGTCACCTTCCCCGTGTCGAATTCGGTGAGCGTGCGGATCGCGTGCTTCCTGGCCGCGTCCGCCATGGGGTCGCTTGTCGGCGAGGCGTGCGCGGACCGCTGGGCCTTGGAGAGGTCGGGAAGGAGCGAAAGCATGAGGGCGGCCGCGAGCCCGAGAGACAGGAGAGCGATGATGAGGGATCGAGGCGGGGACCGGCGATCCAGGGCTAGCGGCCCTCGATCACCATCTTCCCGCCCATCCCTGGATGGGTGCAGCATGTGTACGCGAACTCACCGGAACGAGGCAGTGTCACCGTGACCTCGCGGGTTTCCCCTGGTTGAAGTTCCCTCTCGCACGGCACATCCAGTCCGACGACGCGGAAGTTGTGGCGTATCGGTGAGCTCTCGTCGTTTCGGATGACAAAATGGATACGCTCGCCCGGCTCGAATGTGAGCGTCGGATTGGTCCCGTTGAACGTATAATCGCTCATTCGCAGCACCACTGTCCGGGCCGGGCCGGATGGGATCTCCGAGCGCCGCCCCACGAATGCGAGCGCCGCGCCCGCCAGGGCGAGAATCAGGAGCACGGGTACGAAGGCACGTTTCACAAGCGATCCTCCGAGATCTAAAAAGTTAGCCATATCTAATTCTGCGTTAGGGTACTCTAATTGTCAACCCCTATGCCCTCCGTCACCCAAGCCGTAGAGGATTACCTCAAGGCGATCTGGCGCCTGAGCCATGAAGGCGGAGAGCGCGTCTCCGTGGGGGACATCGCCTCGGAGCTCAAGGTCTCCGCGCCTTCGGTGACGAGCATGGTCCGGAAGCTCAAGACGATGCGCCTGTTGAACTATGAGCGGTACGGGGGCGTGACGCTCACTCCCCGTGGACGGAAGATCGCGCTGGAAATCGTCCGTCATCACAGACTTTGGGAGCTGTATCTCTACATGCGGCTTGGGGTTCCGCTCGAGCTGGTCGACGGCGAGGCGGAGCGGCTCGAGCACGTGCTGAGCGATGACATGGAAGAGCTTCTGACCCGAAATCTCGGCGACCCGACCCATGATCCCCACGGGGATCCCATTCCCAGCAAGACCGGCGCGTTGGCACCCGTCGAGGGAATCGCGCTCGGTCAGCTCGAGACGGGGACCCACGCCATCGTGGCCCGCGTGAGCGACCGCAATCCCGAAAAGCTCCGCTACCTCGTGTCGCTGGGGTTACTCCCCGGCGCGCGAATCGAGGTGGAGGAGAAGGCACCCTTCCGCGGTCCCCTGACCGTACGGATCGGAGGCCGCCGCCACGTGGTGGGTGCGGACCTGGCGAATCTCGTGATCGTCCGAGGAGCGCCTGCGGCATCCAGGTCTAAAGGCGCCAGGCTCGGACCGGGAGTCCCTCCGCGGAGCGGGAAGCCCCGCGGGAAACGTCGATGACCGCGATCGCCCACGCCCCGGACCGCTCTCCAAACCGTCTCGCGAAGGAGCAGAGCCCCTACCTTCTTCAGCACCAGTGGAACCCCGTGGATTGGTACCCATGGGGACCCGAAGCCTTTGAGAAGGCGCGCAGCGAATCGAAGCCGGTCTTTCTCTCCATCGGCTACAGCTCCTGCCACTGGTGCCACGTGATGGAGCGCGAGTCCTTCGAGAGCGAGACGATCGCGAAGCTCCTGAACGAGAAGTTCGTCTCGATCAAGGTGGACCGCGAGGAGCGCCCGGACGTGGACGAGATCTACATGCGCGCCGTCCAGCTCCTGACGGGGTCCGGTGGTTGGCCCATGTCGGTATTCCTCACCGCAGACCAGAAGCCGTTCTGGGGCGGGACCTATTTCCCGCCCGACGATCGCGGCGGACGGCCCGGGTTCGCGTCGATTCTCGCCGCGCTGTCGGAGACCTACGCAACGCGCCGTGAGGAAGTCGCGAGCGCGGCCGACCGTCTGGCCTCAGCGCTCCGGCAGATGGAGGGCGGGCGCCAGTTCGTCGCCTCCGGGCCGGTCGATCGGGCCGCGTGGGAGCGAGCGGTCGAGGAGCTTGTCGCCACGTACGACCGCCACTACGGCGGCTTCGGCGGCGCGCCCAAGTTCCCCCCGCATGGCGCGCTGGAGCTGCTCCTGCACGCGACGGCTGCATCTCCCCGCGAGGATCTCGAGGGCGTCGTGCGCGGAACGCTCGACGGCATGGCGATGGGGGGCATCCGCGATCACGTCGGAGGAGGGTTCCATCGCTACGCGACCGACGCGATCTGGCTCGTCCCTCACTTTGAGAAGATGCTCTACGACAACGCGCAGCTCGCTTCGGTGTACGCCGAAGCGTTCGCGCGCTGGGGGGATCCGGAGCATCGCAGCGCCGCCGAGGAGACGCTCGCCTGGGTCGTGCGGGAGATGACCGCCGAGGAGGGCGGGTTCTATTCCGCGCTCGACGCGGACACCGAAGGAGGCGAAGGCGCAACCTACCTCTGGGCGTTGAAGGAAGTCACCGATGTGCTCGGTACCGAAGAGGGAACGCTGTTCGCGCGCGTCTACGGGATCGAGGAGACCGGGAATTTCGTGGATCCCGTGACCGGCGAGGAGCCCGGGAACATCGTTCACAGGAAGCGCGCGTGGTCGGAGCTGGCGCTCGCGGAGAAGATCCCCGAGGGCGAACTGCGCTCGAGGATGGATCGCGCGCGGGCGCGCTTGCTCCTCAAGCGCCTCGAGCGTCCGGCGCCGGGACGGGACGACAAGGTGGTAACGAGCTGGAACGGGCTCATGATCGGGGCCTTCGCCAAGGCGGGACGGGTGTTCGAGCGGCGGGACTACGTGGACACGGCATCGCGCGCCGCGAGGTTCGTGCTGACGTC
>VBOX01000084.1 GCA_005893265.1 Candidatus Eiseniibacteriota bacterium
CGTCCCCTTCCTTGAGCGGCGGGAGCTTGGATGCCTCCGGGCCGGCCTCCTCGATCAGGGTGGCGTGATACGCGCGCGCGAAGCCGTCGAACTTGACGCGGCTTCCCGACGCGCGAAGGAGGTACTCCCCCGCCATGATGTCGGCGGTGGTCGTGAGCACGAGCGCGGGGTTCATCTGCGACGCGACGAAGCGCTGCCAGATCAGCTCGTAGAGCCGGTACTGGTCGGGCTCCAGGTGGCGCTTCATGGACGCGGGCGTCCGGGCGACGGAAGTCGGGCGGACCGCCTCGTGCGCGTCCTGGGAGGTCTCCCGCGACCGGAAATGCCGCGGCTCGGCCGGCAGGTAGTCCGAGCCGAACGTCGTCTGGATGAAATCGCGAACTTCGGCAAGGGCGTCCGGCGCCGTCCGGGTCGAGTCCGTGCGCATGTAGGTGATGAGCCCGGTCGGTCCCTCGGTCCCCGCGTCCATGCCCTCATAGAGCTGCTGCGCGATCACCATCGTCTTCTGGGCGCTGAAGCGGAGCCTCTGAAACGCCTCCTGCTGCATCGTGCTTGTAATGAAGGGAGGAAGGGGATTTCGCCTCTTCTCCTGGGTGCGGACACCGGTGACGCGGAAGGATTGCTTCCCGAGCTCCGCGGCCGCGGCGTTCGCCTGGGCTTCGTTCTCGAGCGAGATCTTTTCGCCCGACTTCTTCTGAACCCGAGCGCGGAAGCGCTCGTCTTTCGGGGTCGCGAGATCGGCGTCGAGGGTCCAATACTCGCGCGGCACGAAGGCGCGGACCTCCTCCTCGCGCTCGCAGATCAATCTCAGCGCCACCGACTGGACTCGTCCCGCGGAAAGTCCGTAGCGGACGGTTTTCCAGAGGAAGGGGCTCACCTGGTATCCGACCAGACGGTCCAGAACGCGCCGGGCCTGCTGCGCGTGCACCTTGTTCATGTCGATGGAACGGGGGGTCTCGAGCGCCGCCATGATTCCACGCTTCGTGATCTCGTAGAACGCGAGCCTGCGTATTCTCCCGTCCGACCCGTTTCCCAGGGTCTCGGCCAAATGCCAGGCGATCGCTTCCCCTTCCCGGTCGGGGTCAGGGGCCAAGTAGATCGTGGCCGCCAGCCGGGCGCTCTGCTTCAGGTCCTTGAGTATTTTCGCCTTCCCCTTGATGAGGATGTAGGAAGGCTGAAAGCCGTTCTCGATATCAACCCCGAGCTTGCTCTTGGGCAGGTCGCGCACGTGGCCGTTCGAGGCTCGAACCTCGAACCCGGGTCCGAGATACTTCCCGATCGTCCTCGCCTTGGCGGGCGACTCGACGATCACGAGGTTCTTGCCTCCCCTCCGCTTGTCACCGGCAGCGCCCGATTTGGCGGGCCGCGCGGCGGCCGCCTTCGAGGGCGCGCCTTCGGGAGCCGCGACCTTCTCGGACACGGGAGCGGCCGACCCCACCGCCCCGTCCCGCTTCGCGGGCTTCGCCTTGGACTTCGGCTTTGCCTTGCGCGTCGTCACGTTAGTGGGCCGTCGGGGGGGAGCTTGGATCGAACTGGAATCCATTCTCCTCATCGAACCAGTGGATCAGAACTTCCGTCGCGAGCTCCTCCGCCCTGGCTTCGCTGTCCAGCGCCGGACCCTCCTCGCGAGCCCGCGCCATGATCTCTTCGAACTGCTCGGGCGTTACCCGGCCCGATTCACTCAGCCGGAAGAAGTACGTGTAGGCGGGCGATGAGAGCAGGGCCCGCTCCGGACCGGTGGGAACGCGAACGTTCTTGCGCGGAAGCTTTGCCTCACCCGGATAGTCCTCGCGTGAGTAAGGCTCCAGCGCGCGAAAGATCATTTCGAACGCCTGGTTTACTACGTCGGCGTCGTGCCGCCCCGAGTCCAGGACCTGCGTGAGCTCGAGCAGCGCGTCCTCGTTCCCGTCCACGTAGGCCTTCAACTGTTCCACGATGAGGAACATGATTTCCCGAACGTTATCATCCATGGGCATCCTCCTTGGCTATGCTCCGTGACATTTCTTGTATTTCTTGCCGCTGCCGCACGGGCAAGGATCGTTTCTTCCCACTTTAGGCTCCTGCGTCACTGACGGTGCCCGCCGAGGCGAATCCCCGGGGGAATCCGACGCGGCCCCGCCCTTCGTCGGAGTTCCGAACGCGGAGACCGCGGCGTGCGACTCCGATTGGGGCGTCGCGCGGACGCGCGGAAGCGCACGCGCGAGGGCCGGAGGCGGCACGCGGTCGGGGGCACGACCTGGTCCCCCCGCCGTGGCCGGCTCGGTCACGAGGTTCGCCCGGAACAGCGTCCGTACCGTCTCCTCACGGATCGAGTGCGTCAGCTCCTCGAACATCGAGAACGCCTCGCGCTTGTATTCCACGAGTGGGTCACGCTGGCCGTACGCGCGCAGCCCGATCCCCTCGCGGAGGTGGTCCATCTCGCGAAGATGGTCCATCCAATGCTCGTCGATGACGTTCAGGAACACCTGCCGCTCCAGCTCGCGCATGATCGGCGACGAGATCTCCTGCTCCTTTTCCTCGTACGCGCCGCGGACGGTCTGCAGCAGCGATTCCTCGATTTCCTCCGCGCTGGGATGCCGGTCGCCCGCGTCGGGAAGCTGGACGGCTCGAAGCACCAGCTGGCTCACTTCGTTGAGGAGTCGTTTCAAGTCCTCCTCGTCCCACCGCTCGTTCGTCGGGAGATAGGATGCGACACGCTCCGAAACGATCTCCCCCATCATGTCGAGAACCGACTCCTTCAAATCGTCCTCTTCCAGCGCCCGGAGCCGTTGGGTATAGATCACGGTGCGCTGCTGATTCATCACGTCGTCGTACTCGAGGAGGTGCTTGCGTATGTCAAAGTTGTGAGCCTCGACGCGTTTTTGCGCGCGGCCGATCGCGCGCGTCACGAGCCCGTGCTCGATGACCTCCCCTTCCTGAACGCCGAGCCGCTCCATGATGCCGGCGATCCGCTCCGACCCGAAGAGCCGCATCAAATCGTCCTCGAGCGAGAGGTAAAAACGCGAGGAGCCGGGGTCCCCCTGCCGTCCCGCCCGGCCTCGGAGCTGCCGATCGATGCGCCGGCTCTCGTGCCGTTCGGTGCCCAGGATGTGGAGTCCGCAGGGCATCTCCTCCTTGCAGTACAAGACATCCTTCCAGACTCCGTGGGTGAGCTGGCTCTTCGATTCCGCGAAGCAGGCGCGGTTGCAGCGGATCACTCCGGCTTCGAGCTTGATGTCGGTCCCGCGGCCGGCCATGTTGGTCGCGATCGTGACGGCGCCCTTTCGTCCGGCGCCCGCAATGATCTCCGCCTCCTGCTGGTGGTACTTCGCGTTCAGGACGTGGTGCGGAATGCCTCGCCTCTTCAGGAGGCGGCTCAACGTCTCGGAAGCTTCCACGCTGATGGTGCCCACGAGAGCCGGGATCTGGCTCGTGTGAAGCTCCGCGATCTCCTCGACCAACGCGTTGTACTTTTCGCGCCGGGTCTTGAAGATCACATCGTCGTAGTCGACACGGCGGACCGGCTGGTTCGTGGGAACCACCACGACGTCGCGCTTGTAGGTGTGCCAGAACTCCTGCGCCTCCGTTTCGGCCGTGCCGGTCATGCCGGCCAGCTTTTCGAAGAGCCGGAAGTAGTTCTGGATCGTGATCGTGGCGAGCGTCTGGGTTTCCCCCTCCACGTGGACGTTTTCCTTGGCTTCGATCGCCTGGTGGAGCCCATCGGAGTACCGGCGACCCGGCATGAGCCGTCCGGTGAACTCATCCACGATCAGGATCTTTCCTTCTTGGATGACGTATTCCACATCCTTCTCGTACAGGGAGTACGCCCGCAAAAGCTGAAGGATGTTGTGGACGCGCTCGCTCCGCTCCGCGTGGATCCGCTCCAGGTCGCGTTTCTTCGCGACCTTCTCGCCCGGCTCCAGACTTTCCTCCTCGTCGATCGCGCTGAGCTCGGTGGCAAGATCGGGAAGCAGGAAGAGATTCCCGTCACGCTGCGAAAGGAGCTCCCTGCCCTTCTCCGAGAGATCGATCGAATGGTTCTTCTCGTCGATCGAATAGAAGAGCTCCTCGTCCGCTTCCTGCATCCGCTTGTCGCGCAGAAGCTCGAGCTCGACGCGCTGGATGAGTCGCTTCAACCCAGGTTCATCGGAGAGCAGCTTTCCGAAGCGCTTGTTCTTCGGCGCGCCGCGCTTGACTTGCAGGAGCTTGAACCCCGATTCCCACTCCTTCTCGGCGTCCTGCCGGACGGCCTCGGCGTCGGCCAGGATCCGGTTCACGAGCTGCCCCTGCGTGCGCACGAGCCGCTCCACGTCCGGTTTCATCTCGTCGTACTTCTGGATGCTGTGCTCCACGGGCCCCGAAATGATGAGGGGCGTGCGCGCCTCGTCGATCAGGACCGAGTCGACCTCGTCGATGATGGCGTAATGGTGGCCCCGCTGGACGCGGTGCTCGCGATGTCGCGCCATGTTGTCGCGCAGGTAGTCGAAGCCGAACTCGTTGTTCGTGCCGTAGGTGATGTCACAGGCATAGGCGGCTCGGCGCTCGGCGAAATCCATTCCGTTCTGAATGCAGCCAACCGTCAACCCCAGAAACTCATATACCCTTCCCATCCATTCGCTGTCGCGCCGGGCCAGATAGTCGTTCACGGTGACGAGGTGGACGCCTTTCCCGCCGAGGGCATTCAGGTAGATGGGCATCGTTGCGACGAGGGTCTTGCCCTCGCCGGTCGCCATCTCGGCGATCTTCCCGTCGTGGAGCACGATGGCCCCCAGAAGCTGGACGTCGAAGGGCACCATGTCCCACGTAATCGGAATGCCGCAGACGTCCCAGGTCTGCCCCACGAGACGGCGGCACGTCTCCTTCACGACGGCGAACGCCTCGGGGAGGAGGACGTCCTCGGTCTCACCCGCCTCGAGACGGGCGCGGAAGTCCGCCGTCTTCAGGCGGAGCGCCTCATCCGATAGCTCGCGCATGCGGCCGAACTGCTCGTTGATCTCCTCCACGAGCGGCCACATCCGCTTGATATCGCGTTCGTGCTTGGTCCCGAAGACCCGTGAAATCAGATTGAGAACCATTGGCTCCTTAACCCGGAACTGAACCCTGTTTCCTGCATGCGGCACCGGCGGGGAAGGCACGGGGCCCCGAGCCTCCTGGGCCCTGCCCCAACCGGATAGAGCGAAACCCCAGGAGCGCGAAGCTGCCGGGGTTCAAGGGACCGCGCGAATCTCGTAAGCTAGTGGGAATATGGAACTAAAAGCCTCCCAAGACAACCCTTCACGGCTCTACCCGGCGACCGCAGTCTATGAATGGGATGCGGGGCGTGTCAAGGCCGATTCGACCTACTTACATGTAGAAGGATCCGCGGTCCGTCCGAAGCCCGCGCGCCCGCCTGTCGCCGGCTCCGTCGGCGCGATCAGCGAAGCAGGAGCTCCATCGCGAAGCCGGCCGAGAGCGGGATGCGGAAGTTATCGTCCAGCGGTATGGGGAGCAGCTCGAAGACCGTCGCGGTGAGCGCCCCGACCAACCCCACGTAGAACGGGATCCCGGGCATGAAGAGCGTCAAACCGTAACAGACGGCCAGGCACGAGAGGCTTCCCTCGAGCGTCTTTCCCCCCAGGAGACGTATCTTCCCGATCGATTTTCCGACGATCGCCGCCACAGTATCGCCGAGGACGAGAAACCCAAGGGCGAGCACCGCGACCGGTTTGTCGAAGAGATGAAGCGTGAGGAGCATCGCGATCAGGAGGTACGTCGAGCCCAGGAGCGAGGCTTCCTCATGATTCCTCAGGAGCTCGCCGAAAAAATGCCGAAAGACGATCCGGATCCTGCGATTGTTGAGTCGAAACACCTCGATCGCGAGCGAGAGGATGACCGAGGCGAGGAGCGCCCGCTCCCAGTTCCTCGACCATGAGGAAGGGCTCAGATAATAGGCGATGGGGATGGAGAGGGACGCGAGATGGATGCCCTTGCGCTTCAGCTCTGACGTTAAGAGCACGTCCGCTCCTCAGCGCGCCGGCGTTGCTTCATACACCGCCTCGTACCGCCGCATCGCGGCATAGGTCTGCTTCACGTACTCCCGCGTCTCGCGGTACGGGATCAGCTCCACCCACAGATCGTCGACCCGCGGGCGTGCCGCGATCCAGCGCCGCACCGCTTCCTCCCCTCCGTTGTACGCCGCGGAAGCGGGACGAAGATCGCCGAATTCGCGCACAAGCCGGCGAAGATACATCGCACCAAGGCGCACGTTCAAGCCGGGGTCGAGCAGCGAGTCTTCCGAGAGAGGACGCCCGGCGAGGCGCGACGCCGTCGGAACGATGAGCTGAAGCAACCCGAGCGCCCCCGCCCGCGAGCGGGCCGCGGGATTGTAGCCGCTTTCCAGCCGCATGATGGTCCAGATAAACGCCGGGCTCAGGCTCTCCTCGTCGGCGGCCCGAAACACCGCTCCCGCGAAAGCGGGGGGGAAGCGGAGCCTGAGATCGCGATCGATATCCGCGTGCCCGACTCGATAGATGCCCTCCGCCTCCAGCGCGTCCACGCATCCGTTCGCGCGGGCCTCGCTCTCCCCCATCGCGCAGGAACGCAGGATGTCGAGCGAGAGGTCGTGAAAACCGACGAGATCCAGAATGCGGGCGGACGAAGGTGCAGGGAGGGCGACACGCGACGTATGTCTGACGCGTGCGTCGGGATTTCCCTGCGTTGCGTCGACCCGAAGCCGGGCAAGCTCGCGGGCGCGGACGCCCTCATAGGACCAGGGGTCGAGCTCCCACGCTCGCCGGAAGGACGGCAGGGCGCGGGATGAATCGCCTTGGGCCAACGCTACCCATCCGCGCCAGAAGAAGACGCGGGCGTCTTCGGGGCCCGGCCCCCCGAGCGTGGAATCGGCCGACGCGAGCGAGTCCGCGCGGATCCAGGCGACCGCCTCGTGAACCCGCATGACTGCGGCAAGGGATGGCGTGCGGGTCCGCGTGCGCGCCCATCGAAGGACAATCGCGGCCTCGCGCGGCGTCCGTTGGTCTTCCCATTCGCGCACGCGCTCCCAGGCCGCGGTCTCCCCGGTCGTGCCCGCGCTGTCCAATGCCGCGGCAAGCACGAACTTGCTGTCGGCCGCCGCGAAATCGTGAAGCGCGCGAAGCGACCGGGCCAGACCGAGCGCCAAGTCCGCGCGGCTGCCCGAAGAAGGAACGCCAGGTCGCGAGAGGAGCACGCGGTATGCCGCGGACGAGGCCTCGTACCGGCGCGCGCGATACAGCAGAGACGCGCGAACGTTCTCGCGCTCGGACGCGGCCGCGGCGTCCGGAGGCGGCTTGCGGCGTCCCTCCATCACGCGGAGCGCCAACGAGGGTTCTCCCACGTCGGCGAGCGCCCGCACGAAGCTCATCCACTCCCGCTCGCTCAGCGAGTCCAGGGTCGCCCCCTGGACCCATCCCGCCGCACGCTTGGCCGACGCGTAGCGGTCGGCCGTCGCGAGATCTCCACGCGCGGCGGCCGCGATGAGGGAGCGTGCCGCGGCCGCCGTATCGCCGGTTGCCGCGGTGATGTCCGCGAGAAGGAGCGTCTCCTGGTTCGTTCGCGATGGGGCCCGGGAGAGAATCGCCTTCGCGAGGAGCGGCTCCCCGCTTCCTAGAAGCGACCGCGCGAGGGAGTACCGCGCCCACGATCGCGCCCTGTCCGGGCGCCGCTCCTCGAGCATATGCCAGCGGGCGGCTCGCGCGGAGCGCGGCGACCCAGCCGAGTCGGACAGGGTGGCGGCGACGTAGAGCTGCGCTTCGTCCCTGGCCGAGGGGCGCTCGGCCCTGAAACTACTTCGTGCGTCGGGAGGCCAGCCCAGCACCCGCAGCCCGGCCGCGGGGGATTCGAGCCTGGCAGCGGCCAGCGCGTGGATGGATACCAGCGATCGTTCAGAGGCGAGCGGTCCGCGCAAGAGGGTGAGCCCCCGGGCCCATTCGCCGTTCTCGACAAGATCCATCGCTACCGAGGTCCATGCATCCATCCGCCTTGTGGAGATCGCGGCCGGCAGCGGGGCGGTGCGGAGAACGGAGCGATACGTTTCGGAGGCCTGGTCCCACCGGACCTGCGCCTCGCGGAGCGCGGCAAGGGTTCCGCTCCACCGCGCCGTCAGCCAGCGCGAGCGGGCGGCCTCCCGTGCGGCGCGGGCCGTGAGGATTTCGTGCGAGGGCCCCGGGGACCGCGGTGACGGACCGGACTGGGCCCAGGCAGTAGAGGGGAATGCAAGCGGGGCATGCAGGAACACGGCAAGCGCCGCACCCACCCACACGCCCCGCCCGAGGTTCAAACCGCCGTTACCGGAGCAGCACCACGCGGAAGGTTTGTGTCTGGCCCAGGATGTCCACCTTGGCGAAGTAGATGCCCGACGACGCCAGCCCGCCGTCGTCGGTGCGCGCGTTCCACGTCGCCCGGAATTCGCTGGGAACGAGACCGTCGGGCGCCGCGTCCAGCGTTCGAACGAGCCTTCCCAGAAGATCGAACACCTTGATCTTCGGGACGAGCCCGGGATGCGGCAGTCCGTCGTGGGCGCTGAAACGGAAGCTGATCGCCGACGTGAAGCCGTGGTTCACGCGGAAGGGATTCGGGCCCCCCTTGAACGAGATCACGGCCGGCGTGGGCCCCGGGTTGACGCGCGGCGCCACGGAAACATCGTCCACGTACCAGCCTTCGTAGTACCGCGCGAGCCCACCCGAGCTGAACGGTTGATTCACCTCGTTGCTGGAGAATCGGAAGCGGACCTGGACCGGGCCCGAATACGCGGAAAGGTCGGCAACGACCCGGCGCCAGGTTTGGGGCGAGCCGGAGAAAACGTCCGATCCCCGGAGGGAGGCGCCCGAATCGAAGGTGATCTGATGGCCGTAGCCACCGTCCACGGCAATCGGCTCCCACGGTCCGCCCCGTACCGAGACCTCCACGCGTGCGCCGTCGAAGGCCATGGTGCCGCCTTCCGTCTCTGCATCAATCCAGGAGTAGAAGGCGAGCTGCGAGCCCGGCGGGAGGTAGAACATCGGCGAGACGAGCGCGGCGTCTTCGAGGTCCGCGTAGCTCTTGGCGTCGTTCGTGCCTCCCCCGGAAGGATCCAGCGAGCTGCCGACCTTCATGCTCGTGGAGCCGCCGTGGGCGCGCGTGGTCGAGACGTGCCATTCGTTGATCGCGGCGGGCGCGACCGGCCCGGACGACCAGGACCCCACCCCGGCCTCGAAATCCGCCGAGAGACCGGTGCTCATCCCAATGGTCAGCGAGGGCGCCACCGTGAACACGAAGGGCGTGGCCGTGGTGACCGTAGCGCCGGAGGCCGCGGCGGGTGCGCTCGAAGCCCCGTCGACCATCGCGATGTTGCCGTCCGAGGTGCTCAAGGTCAACGTGAGCGCGGCGGACGCCGTGCCGGCGTTGTGGAGCGTCACCAGGAGCGTATCGCTCTCGCCGCCATCGGGGATGCCGTTGCCGTTTCCGGATCCGCCGTCACGTATCGTCGTGCTCTTGACGAGAAGATCAGGTCCCAGCGAGACCGAGAGGTCGAAGGATGCGGTGTCGGCATTGTCCTGCGCCCCGACGATATTGGTCATCCTGATCCCGGTGTCGGCGTTGGCGTAGTCGCGGCTGCTGGGCGTCGTGGACTGGGTCCAGCTCCGCACGGCAAGGCCGCCAGGGAAAAAGTCCTCTCTGTCCCCGAAGTACTCGAGATTGGGTGGCGGCGGCGTGGGCACCCCGAGCTCGTTCAAGCCGTCCGCCTGCACGACCCCGACCCGGTAGTGCGGCGCCGGTGGATCGAAGCAGGATGTGTTGTCGCAATCGCGGCAGTTGTCGATCAGCGTATCGTCCACGTGGTAGATCAGGAGGCCTGCGCCCGGGAGAAACTGGTCGGAGCCTTCCTGGATCCTGTTCTCGACCAGGAAGTACTCGCTACCGGGCTGTCCGTTTTTCCAGAGCTTCAGAACACCCCCTCCCCGCGACAGGGGCGGCAGCTGGTAGGACCCGGATTGCGTGACCACGGTCGGCTGCTCGAATCCAAGAAACTGCCGGGACCACGGGTCCAGATTCCCGGGCCGGGTGCCCTGCGCTTCGGGGGGGTTGAGCGGCAGATAGTTCCCGAGGCTCATGAGCGAGTAGACCCCGAGCCCCGTCCCGACCGGCCTGCCGCACGGGCTCCACTCGTAGAGATCGGCGAGCCCCAGCGTGTGGCCGAACTCGTGGCAATAGGTCCCGTTCGCGTTGTCGCCGGTCCCGTAGTTGTATTCGCCGTTCATCGTGTAGAGGAATCCCCGCACGCCCCCGAGGAGGATCCCCGGCAGGCAATTCGGGCTGCTCGGCGGCGGGCAATCCTGGTAGACAGCGATCCCCGACTCGTGGGACCAGAGCAGGTTGTCTTCCTGATTCACCGGCGCGACCTCGGCGCCCTGACCGGGATGGATCACCACGACCGCGTCGACGTAACCGTCGTCGTCACCGCTCGAAGGGGTCCCGTCCGGCCCGTCGTTGTCGAAGAAGCCCAGGTTGTTACCGAAAGAAGCGTACGCGGCCGACATCGCGTCCTCCGCGAGCCGCTGCCCGCTGCGGGGATAGGAGCTGAAGTCGAGACCGGACGTTCCGTTTACGTAATAAGCGTAGGAGCGTGGCATCGTGAGCCATTCCGACGTGACGCGCCCCGAAACGATGAGCCGCCCGTGGGAGTTGGTCCGGTAGAACTCCCGTAGGCTGATGATTCCATCGTTCGGATCATCGCTGAAGAAGAGGCGGTTGTAGTAGCCGGGCGTCGACTTCGCGGCGTGATGGACGGCGGGGCCGAAGGCGTCGGCGTCGAAATCGCAGAGCACGACGAGGATGTTCCGGTGCGCGACGCCTCCGCGCGGAAACTTGGCGAGGTCGAGCGCGAACTGGGGGTAGACCCGGTCGACGCCCCATGCTCGGCTCAACTGGTAGCGCTGAGCCTGCTTCGCGAGGAGCGCCTCCTGCGGCGTCCCGCGCGCGGCCGCCACTACCTGCGGCGAGATCGCGGCCGCCCGCGACTCACGCGGCGTCGCCGTGGAAAGCGCGGTCAAGGCTACCGCCGCGGAAAGGAACGCGGCGCGCCAAGCCCGGGCGGAACGCCAGATGTCCACGTCCCGCGCAGGCGAACCGAAATCCGATCTCTTCACTACTACCTCCCGGAGTTGGGTTGGCACAGGCTCACTCCCACTCGATGGTCGCGGGAGGCTTGCTGCTGATATCGTAGACGACCCGATTGACGCCCTGGACTTCGTTCACGATCCGGGACGAGACGCGGGCAAGGAATGTGTCCGGGAGCCGCGCCCAATCCGCCGTCATGCCGTCGCTCGAAGTGACGGCCCGAAGCGCCACGACCTGATCGTACGTCCTCCCGTCCCCCATCACCCCCACCGTGCGGACGGGCAAGAGCACCGCAAATGCTTGCCATACTTTGTCATACAGCCCAGCCTTCCGGAGCTCGGTGATGAATATATCGTCAGCCAGAGACAGCGTCTTCACCGCTTCCGGGGTCACCGGACCCAAAATCCGTACCGCAAGCCCGGGCCCCGGGAACGGATGCCGCTGGATGATCGCGGATGGTAGGCCGAGGAGCCTGCCTAACTCCCGGACCTCGTCCTTGAATAATTCCCGAAGGGGCTCAACAAGTTCCATTTTCATGTGCTCCGGAAGCCCCCCCACGTTGTGGTGGGACTTGATCTTCGCCGAGGGTCCCCGGGTCGAGGTGCTCTCGATCACGTCCGGATAGAGCGTGCCTTGGGCGAGGAGGTCCGCCCCGCCGGTCGTCCGAGCCGTGTCCTCGAACACATCGATGAACTGGGACCCGATGATTTTCCGTTTCTGCTCCGGATCCTCGACGCCGCGCAGGGCCGAGAAAAACCGCTCCCGAGCGTCCACCGTCAGAAGATCCCGGTCCAAGAGCTGTCCCATGGCGCGCGAAACCTGCTCCGCCTCCCCGAGCCGCAGGAGCCCGTGGTCGACGAAGACCGCGAGCACCTGGCCGGGGACCGCGCGATGGAGCAGCGCCGCCACCACGGAGGAGTCGACGCCGCCGCTCAAGGCACAGAGGACGCGGCGCTTCCCCACCTGCGCGCGGATCTTCCCGATCTGTTCCTGCAAGACCTGCCCCATCGTCCAATCGCCGGAAAAGCCGCACACCTCGAACAGGAAGTTCTTGAGGATCCGGGTGCCCTGCGTTGAGTGCGCGACCTCGGGATGAAACATGACGGCGTAGACGCCGCGCCCGGGGTCCTCGACCGCGGCGACATCGACCGAGTCGGTGCGCGCAAGGCGCGTGAACCCTTGGGGCATGCTTTCCACGACGTCGCCGTGGCTCGCCCAAACGCGGCTGGTCCGCTCCACGCCCGCGAGGAGCCGTCCCTCGCGCTCGATCGCGAGCGTCGCCTCGCCGTACTCGCGCCGCGCGCTCGCCTTGACCCGGCCGCCCAGGTCGCGCGCGAGAAGTTGGAAGCCGTAGCAGATCCCGAGCACCGGAATGCCGAGCCCCAGAACCCCTTCGTCGAGACCCGGCGCGCCTTCCTCGAGCACGCTCCTCGGTCCCCCGGAGAGCACGATCCCCTTCGGGGCACGCCTCTCGATCTCCGCCCGCTTGAGCCGTGGGTCCACGACCTCCGCGTACACGCCGACCTCGCGCGCACGCCGCGCGATGAGCTGGGTGAACTGGGATCCGTAGTCGAGAATTAGGAGCAGCTCGTGGCTCAATGGAGGAAGCACCTTTCACCGGTTAGAAGCATCGCGACCCCGCGCGATTCGGCCGCCGCGATCGATTCCTCGTCGCGGACCGATCCGCCCGGCTGCGCGATGGCGGCGATTCCCGCCTTGGCGGCCATCTCAACCGAATCGGGGAACGGAAAAAAGGCGTCCGAGCAGAGAATCGCGCCGCGGACGTCGTGCCCCGAGCGCTCCGCCTTGAGGAGCGCGAGGCGCACCGCGTCCACCCGCGACGATTGCCCCGCCCCGATCCCGAGCGTACGACCGTCCCGAGCGATCACGATGGCGTTCGAGATGACGTGCCGCGTCACGCGCCATGCGAACCTCAGATCGCGTTCCTCCGCTTCCGTAGGCCGTTTCGCCGTCACCGTCATCCAGCTCTGGAATTGCGGCGGATTGGGAGGTGTCTCCGCGAGCAGTCCCCCGAGGAGGCTCCGCGTCGCCAGCGCGTCGGCCGCCCCGCGCAGGAGATCCGGAACCTCGAGCACCACCAGATTCTTGCGCATCTTCTCGAGCCGCGCCGGCGACACGGCGATCTCCGGCGCGAGCACGACCTCGAGAAAGGTGGTTCCAATTCCCTCGAGCGCCGCGTCGTCGAGCGGGCGGTTCAGCCCGAGAATCCCGCCGAACGCCGAGAGCGGATCCGCGTCGCGCGCCAGGGCGAGCGCTTCGGCGACCGTCGCCGCGACGGCGGCTCCGGCGGGATTCCGGTGCTTCACGACGACGGCCGCAGGCTCCTCGAACTCGTGAAGCAACCCGAGCGCGGACTCCACATCGAGAAAATTATTATAGGAGAGCGTCTTCCCCCGAAGCTGGGTCAGGGCCTCGATGCGCCCCCCCTCTTCGGGCGCGTAGATAGCGCCCTCCTGCCCTGGGTTCTCCCCGTAACGCAGCTTCTGCAGCAGGCGGTAGCGCCGCTCGATCCGCTCCGGGACGCTCCGGGGCCCGGCCGCGAGCGCGGTGACGCCTCCTGGGGACGGCGCCCCCGTGCCGCCGTTCACCGAGCCGGAAGCGAGGTGGCGGGCGATCGCCGCGTCGTACGAGGAGGTCCGCTCGAAGGCGCGCCGCGCGAAGTCCCGGGCCATCTCCGCCGGAACCGACCCGCGCCCGCGGTCCAGAGCGGCGAGCACCTCGGGGTACTGGGTCGTGCTCACGACGACGAGCACGTGGGCGTGATTCTTCGCCGCCGCCCGGATCAAGGCGGGGCCTCCGATGTCGATCTGCTCGATGACTTCGGCGTCGGGGGTTCCCGCGCGCCCGGCGGTCCCTTCGAAGGGATAGAGGTTCACCACCACCAATTCGATCGAGACGATTCCGTGGCGGTGACGCTCCTCCTCGTCCGCGGCGAGGCCGCGCCGATACAGAATCCCGCCGTGCACGGCGGGATGGAGGGTTTTCACGCGGCCACCGAAGAGCTCCGGATAGCCGGTGACTTCGGTGATGTCCCGCACCGAGACCCCGGCGTCCTTGAGCGCCGCGGCGGTGCCGCCGGTCGAGACGATCTTCACCCCGTGGCGCGCGAGCCCGTTCGCGAACTCAACCAGACCTGTCTTGTCGGAGACGGAAAGGAGCGCGCGCCCGATCCGGATTTCCTTCACCGGCCGCGTGGGCTCCCTACGATCGTGGCGAGGGCTTCCTCGTATCGGCGGCTTGTCTTCTCCAGGACTTCGTCGGGAAGACGCGGCGGGGGCGGAGTGCGGTCCCAGCGGATCGAGTCGAGATAGTCGCGGATCACCTGCTTGTCGAAGCTGTCCTGAGCGACTCCCTCCCGGTAGCCTTCCGCCGGCCAGTATCGGGAGGAATCGGGAGACAGCGCTTCGTCGATCCAGAGGGGGCCTTGGTCGCGCTCTCCGAACTCGAACTTGGTGTCGGCGAGGATGAATCCACGCTCGAGTGCGTGCGCCGCCGCGGTCTGGTAGATGGCGAAGCTCGTCTCCCGGAGCTTTTCCGCGACGGAGGCGCCGACGATCGATGCCATCCGCTCGAAGGTGATGTTCTCGTCGTGTCCCTCGCTCGCCTTCGTGGCGGGCGTGAAGATAGGCTGCGGAAGCTTCGAGGAGAGCTTGAGCCCCGGCGGGAGCTTGACCCCGCAGACTTCGCCGGTGGCCTGATACTCCTTCCAACCCGACCCCGCGAGGTAGCCGCGCACGACGCATTCCACGTCGTACCGCTTCGCGCGCCGGACAAGCATGGAGCGGCCCTCAAGGAGCGCCGGATACCGTGAGAACGGCTCCGGGAGCGACGCGACTTCGGTGGTGATGTAATGACTCGGCGTGAGGTCGCGGAGCTTCTCGAACCAGAAGCGGGAGATCTGCGTGAGCACCCGCCCCTTGCCCGGAATCCCCTCCTCCAGGACAACGTCGTACGCCGAGACCCGGTCGGTAGCCACGATGAGGAGGGAGTCGCCCAGGTCGTACAGGTCGCGAACTTTCCCCGAGTAATCGGGCTTGCGTCCGGGGATCTCGACCTGGCGAAGCGCGCGCTCCACCGCTTTCATGTCATTTCCTCCGATCGGCGCCGGCAGCCGCGGGCGGGTTCTTGGACTGTCCGGGATCGATTGTGACCCGATGCCCCTCGCGGTGAACCGCGCCGCGCTGGATCAGTCGTATGGCTTCGACGTACAGGCGATGCTCCAGAGGAAGCAGCCGCTCCGAGAGAGTCTTCTCCGTGTCGCCGGGCAGGACCTCCAAGGGCGCCTGAAGCAGGATCGGCCCCGTGTCCATTCCTGAGTCCACGAAGTGGACCGTCGCTCCGGTCACCCGAACGCCCGCTTCGATGGCCTGGCGCTGTGCGTTGAGGCCGCGGAACGCGGGGAGCAGCGCCGGGTGCACGTTGAGGATCGGCGCCGAAGCACGATCGAGAAACTCCGGTCCGAGCAGGCGCATGAAACCGCAAAGGGCGATCAGGTCGATCCGATCATCGCTTGCGATCTTGAGGAGCGTCCGCTCTGCTTCCGGACCCAAGGACGCACCCCTCGTCGTCGGACTAAGCACCTGGGTTGACACGCCAAGCGCGCCGGCCTCACCAAGGACCGCGGCGTCCGGCCGATCGCTCACGACGCGAACCACTTCCCCCGAGATTCTGCCGTCCCGCGTCGCCTCGATCAGGTTGACCGCGTGGGTCCCCCGACCGGAGGCCAGAACGAGCAGCCGCAGCGACTTCACCTACTTACGTATACCATCGGAACCGGGCCTTCTCAAGGGGATTGTCCCGAAGGAGTTAGCGCCGGATTCGTGTCCCATCGGACGAACTCGGGAGCCGGATGGGCGCGGGTCGATACCCAGGCGCCGTGCGGGGCGAAGGTGAGGCGAATCGCGCCCTCCTGGTCCGTCCTGAAAACCCGCGCCCCCCGGAGCAGGTAGCGGCCCACGGTGGCTCGGTCCGGGTGACCGAAACGGTTTCGCTCGCCGCACGAGATGAGCGCGATTCGGGGACGCGTTGCGGCGACCCAGGCCGAGTCGCTCGAAGTCTTGCTTCCGTGATGCGGCACTTTCATCACCTGGGCGATCCCGATCTTCCACCGGAGCGACGCTTCGGCTTCCCGCTCGACGTCGCCTGAGAGGCAAATCTCCGCGCCTCCCATTTCGAGAAAGGCCACCAGGGAACGATTGTTCTCTTCCGCGTTTGCGGAGCGCCCGGCGGGTAGCCCGCGGTCGGCTCCGAGGATCCGAAGCCGCGATCCTCCTTCCAGGACGAAGCTCGTATCCGCCCGGATGGCCACAGGGGCCCCTCCCGCGCGCGCGAGCCCGAGCTGGATCGCGCCTCGCCAAGCCCCGCCCGGGTCGCGCCCGTTCTCGCAGAGCGACCGCAAGTATCCTCGCCCGGCTAGCCAAGCGAGCCCGCCGTAGTGATCGCGGTGCGCGTGGGAGAGGATCGCGGTATGGATGCGAGTGATGCCTTCCGCCCGCAGGGCCGGCTCCACCGCAAGGCGCCCTTCGTCCCGCGACTCCGTCGAAGGACCGGCATCGACCAGGATCGCCGCGCCCGGCGCATGGGCGACCACCGCGTCCCCCTGACCGACATCGATCACAAGCATCCACGCCTCGCGCCGCTCCGGCCCGCGACCGACCGCGAAGGGCACGGTCCAAGCGAGGACCAGGGCGAAGAGGGCGCACCATTGCGCCGTCCTGCGATCGCGAGGGCGGCGCTCGACTCGCGCGTGTTCCCACGCGGCCGCCGCGAGCAGGAGCGCGAGGAGGCTGGCCGCGATCGCCGCCGGCGGCGGAAGTGCGCGCGCGGGGAGGGGTGGAATCACAGCCGCGACCCGCGCGGTGAGCCAGAGCATGAGAAGACCCGAGGCTTCGACCGATCCAGCCGCGACCTGCCCGAGGGGCGGAATCAAGAACGCGCACCCTAGGTGGAGGAGGAGCGCGGCCATGAACGCGCCGCAAAGCGGGATGACGGCCAAATTGAGAACGAGCCCCGCCACCGGCACCGCCCCGAATTGAAGGACCTGGATCCCGAGCGTCCCCGCTTCGGCGAACGCGCTCTGCCGCGCGAGCGAGAGAAGCCATTCCATAGCGCCGCGCACGCGCCGGAGGGACCCGCGCCCCCCGAAGCCCTCGGGGATGGCGAGACGGAACCCGCCGGATGCGGAGAGCCCCAGGACCGCGGCGAAGGAAAGCTGGAACCCCGGATCCGCGAGCACGTCCGGATTGCCGAGGTGGAGCAGGAGCCCCGCGAGGCCCCATCCCGCGAAAGGCCGGATCGCCGATCCGCGCATCCGCGCCGCGCGTATCGCGGTCCATAGGATCGCGGAGCGGACCGCCGACGCCGGCGCGCCGACGAGGAGTACGTAGCCCCAAAGCGAGATCAGCTCGATCCAGAGCGCGGGCGTCGCCTGGAGCCGGACCGCCACCGCGACGGTGGCCACGATCCCAGCGAGCACGCAAACGTGCAAGCCCGAGATGGAGAGAATGTGGATTGTTCCGCCGTCGCGAAAGGCATCACGGATCGAAGGTGCGATTCCCGAGCGGTCGCCGAGCGCCATCCCGCGTGCTAGGGCCGCGACGGGTGGGCAGAGATCGCGCGAGAATATCCCCGCCAGGCGGTGACGCAGGAGCCCGCTCCAGGGAATGCCGGAGTCGGGTGGGTCCGCGAGCACGGTCACGGTCGCTGGGTCCACGTCCACGGTGCCCGCGATGTGGAGCCGCTCGAGCCACCGCCCGGGGGCCGCGGATCCCGGATTCCGTGCATCCTCGGGCGGACGATATTCTCCCTCGAGCCTCACCGAGAGCCCGGGCGTAGCCCACGCCGGCGCGAACCCGTCCTCGCCCCATCGGAGCAGAAGCATGGACTTGCATGGAGAGGAAGCGCGTCCGACGCGCACGAGCGTCGCTTCGAGCACCATGGTGGGTTGTGGGGCGTCGGCGGCAACGGAGTCGAGCACCCGCCCCTCGATCTCGATCCGAACGGCGCGAGGATGGACAGGAAGCGGCGCCGCCATCCGGTCCGCCTCGGCCCCGAGTGTCCCTCCAGCGGCGATAAGCGCGGCGATCCCGGTGACGATCTCGAGACGCCGGAGCCAAACCGCTGCAAGGACCCGCGCGTTGTAACGGCTCCCCGCGCAAGCCGCGCCGAGCGAAGCTGTCGCGAGAAGGAAGGCCGCAAACCGGGACGGCTCCTCGACTGCGGCCGGTATCGGCGCGCTCGCAGCGAGCGCATGCCCCAGCAGTAGACAGAGCCAAAGGGAGACCGGCGCGGGGACGCAAAACGACGCCGGAATCGGCCGCATGCAGACATCGTCCGCGGGGGGGTTTGTGCGCGCGCGGCGGGAGGCTGGGCCGCGTCAGTTCTTGACGGGGACGGTGTAGATCTCCGAGTCGAGCTCGCGGCTCGCGGCGCCCACGGCCTTGAAGTAGAGCTTCACCTGGCGCGCCGCGTTGCGGAGAACTTCGGGGGGAAGCAACGCCGCGTAGGATTTCGAAGTCTCATCGATCCGGGTCATCCGGCGCGGTTGAAACGTCCCGCCCGGAGGCGCCGCGTAGAGCCACAGGACCATGGACTGATCCCCCTCCCCCTCCGGAAGCGCGATCGTGAGGGGAAGCGGATTCGCGATCGAGACGGAGGACGGCGGTGTGAATCGGAGCGGCTCTTCCGAATGGGCACCGAACTCGGCGGTGATGAACTGGTCGCCGCCCGGCTTTACGTCGAGCACCGTGATCTGCGGCGGAAATCCCCTTCGAACGACGCGGAAGCTGTGCGTTCCGGGCCCGAGCTCGATTGTGGCAGGCGTGACCCCGCGCATCTCGCCGTCCGCCCAGATCGGATCGCCGCGTCCGGCCTCGAATCCCGTGTCGCTCAGAAGCGCGCTCCGGAGGGTCACGCGTCCCTTCGGAGGGAGGGTTCCCGCGTTGCCCGTGAGATCGACGTGGGTTCCCTGCAGCACCTCGACCTCCTGGGCGCTCGTGTTGAGCCCTGGGCCGCCGAAGCGGATCAGGTGGCGACCGATCACAAGGCTTTCGAGGACCACCGGCGTCGAACCGACGTACGCGCCGTCCACGTAGACATCGAGGACCCGCGCTGGATCGGACGAACGAAAACCCACCGAGCCGAGAAGACGCGGGCGAAGCGCTACGCGCCCGCCTGGCGCGACGATCACCGAATCGAGCCGCGTGCCGTACACGCCCCAGTCCATTTCGACTCGATGCTTCCCGGGCGCGACCGAAACATCGGTCGCCGGCGTGCGCGCCGCGATGGGCACGCCGTCGATCTTGACGGCCGCTCCCGGAGGGTCGGAAAAGAGATCTAGATTCCCACCTGAGCCGAGCGGCATCGCAGCCTGCTGGACCTTCGCGCGTGGCGTGCCGAGAATCCCCGGCAGGATCGCGCGGATGAGCAGCGCGAGCGCGACGATCGCGAGCGCACCCCCTCCCCACAGGGCGATCCATTCATACCACGGCCGCCGTTCGCCGAATCCTCCGTAGGACGGCCACATGGGAAGACCGGCCGGGCGCGTCCCGATCGGCGCCGGCTCCTCGTCCGCGGCTCCCGGTTCCTCGTCTGCGGCTCCCGGTTCCTCGTCCGCGGCTCCCGGACCCGCATAGCCTGCTTCTTCCGGGCGTTCCATCCGTGCGGTGCCGTTCGTTTCCAGTCCGCTTTCGACGGGCGCGCTGCTCCCCTCCTCCACGCCCTCGCGCTGCTCCCGGAATGCTTCCACCATCTCCTCGGCGGCCGCGGTCTCGGGCATCTCTGGAACAGGCACGGGGGCATCGAATCTCCCGGCTCCTTCGGCTGGCTCGATCGGCTCGAGCTCGAGCGGATCGATTTCCTCCAGCTCTTCTTCCTCGTCCGACGGGATCCGCGTGGAAGTAGCAGGCGCCGGCGGCCAGGCCGCCGCCGGGGTGGAATCAGCCGGACGTGATGCGGGATCCATTTCGATCCGCCCGGGTGCGCCCGCATCCACTCCCGTTCCCGAACGAACGGCGATCGCGACCCTCCCGTTTTCGGGGCTTCCCGCGCTGGCTGTTCGGAGCAGAGCGCCGAGGTCGCGCGCCGAGGTGAGGTCCCGGGCGAGCATGCTCAGCTCGCCTTCGCGAAGCGAATGGGTGGAGAGGATGTAGCAGTCGCCCACGTGAGGAAGGAGGGGGATCATTTCCAGCTTCACCTGCGGCTCGGATCCGAGCGATCCGGACGGGGGTGCCGCGCCTTCCCCGGAAATGTTTCGGCCGAGCCGCGAGAGAGTCCCGCCACGGAATCGATAGCACGGACAATCGCCGGCGATCAGCGCCATGCCCTCACCGTCGATGATGAGCACGAGCAGGACCGAGATCCACGTGCGCTCGCCCTCGGGACGTGCCATCAGCTCCGCGTGAATGGTGCGCAGCATGGCGATCGCGCGTCGGAGCGGAGGCTCATCCGAATTTCCGCGCGCCGTGAGCGCGAGGGAAAGCTTTTCCTTCACCCAGATCGTCGGGTCGATCACGTCGGAGAAGCTCATCGCGCCGCGCGCAACAAACGCGAAACCCCTCTCGGGATCGAGGTGCGCGAGCGCTCCCTCCCGATCGGGGCTCCTCACGAGGCCTTGGATGAGGACCTGCGTCGAGACCGCTGTTTTCATCGTTTCTGCACAATATGGTCGCGACCGAATGGTGTCAACTCGCCGTTCTACACCCATGGCATGTCGCTTGCAGTGTTACCGGGGATGGAGACAGTCAGGGAAGGACAAAACCCTTCGCCGGGGTCAAGGAACCGAAAATCAATCACTTGGCGCTTGCAAATTGCAAGCTGGGCACGTAGCCTGCGCGAACTGCACCACTGGGGCTTGCGCAATATCACGCGATTTCCATAGTCCGATGGGCCGCTCTACGACGAGGCCTCGAGCCCGCCGGGCAACGCTCCCTCAACCCACGGAGGCCCCGTTCATGATCCGACGCAACTCCATCGCGTGCATTTCCGCCGTCGCGGTACTGCTCGTCGCCACCTGGCGAGCGGAAGCGGCCGCATTCGGCCCCGACATGCCTGCGTGGATGAGCCCAGCCGCCGAGCGCGCTGCCGAGAAGACGATGGTGCCGCCGGCCGAGCCTGCTCCGGATGCCAACGTCCCGGACCCCTTGGATTCGATCCGCGCGAGCGTCGCCAAGGCAGAGGATCAGGTCCAGTCGGACCATCCTTCCGACGCGCTCTCCACGATCGAGTCCGCGCTCAACGCGCTGGATCAGGTGCCGCAGTCCCAACCGGGTGCCGCCGCGCTGCGCGATGAGCTTGGAGAGCTCAAGGACCGCTGCGAGAAACAGAACGCCGCGGAGGCCTCGCTCGGGGCCGATGACGGATCCGACGGCGAGGGGAGCACGATGCCGAAGCTTCGGTCGATCAAGCCGGAGCGGAACGAGCGCGTGGACAAGTGGATCGATTTCTACACAGGGCGTGGACGCGACCAGTTCCAGCTTTGGCTCGTGCGCTCGGGCAGCTACATGGACCTCCTCGCCCGCAATCTGCGGGCGGAAGGCGTCCCGGAGGAATTGGCGAATCTCGTCTTCGTCGAGAGCGGATTCAATATGCAGGCGCGCTCGATGGCGCGCGCCGTCGGTCCATGGCAGTTCATCCGCGGCACCGCGAAGATCTTCGGACTCAAGATGACGCCGTACGTCGACCAACGGCGCGATCCTGAGCTCGCGACGCGTGCCGCGGCGCGGTATCTCCGCAGGCTCTACGGCATGTTCGACGGGAGCTGGCCCCTGGCTCTTGCCGCGTACAACAGCGGCGAGGGAACGGTGCAGCGTGCGATCCGCCGCCAAGGGACCGATGATTACTGGTCCCTTCGCCTCCCGCGCGAAACCCGGGAATACGTGCCGCAGTTCCTGGCCGCGATGGAGATCGCCTCCAATCCGGACCGGTACGGGTTCGAGCTGCCTCCCAACTCACCGTTCCGGTTCGACGAAGTCGTGGTCCGCGGCCCGGTCGACTTGAGCCTCGTATCCAAGGTGACCGAGATCCCGATCGACGACCTGAAGGCGCTGAACCCAATGTTCGTGCGGCACCGCTCCCCCGCCGGCAAGGACGGCACGCCGCTCCGGGTGCCGCATGGCAAGGGGGACGACGTGCAGACGCTGCTCGAAACCAACTACAAGCCGAAGCCCCTTACCAGGGCGGAGCTTCGTGAAGCCTCGCGCGCCCAGCGGCACGAGCTCAGCTACCGTCCCCGCCGTCACCACCGTGGCCGCCACAATACGCACCTCGTGCGACGTGGCGAGACCCTCTCCGAGATTGGCAAGCGCTACGGAAAGACCCAGGCGACGCTCGTGCGTCTGAACCGGCTTCCCGATGGCCAGGTTCGCGCGGGACAGAGGCTAAGGCTCCAGTAGCCCGGCCGCCCCGCCCCTCGGGCGACCGATTCAGTGCGCGACGTTGAGCTCGCGCTCCATCACCTCACCGCTCGGGATCGTCCTGCGCGAGAAATCCTCCTCGATCAGGTTCGCCGAAATCCTGCAATTCCGGCCTATCGTCACCCCTTCGGGAATTCGTGTCTCCTTCCCCACAATGGTGATCCCGGAGCTCAAATGCTCGGGGCACGAGCGGTTGGGCGTCAGGTCCTCCCCGAAACCGATCCGCGCTCTGGGGCCGACGTGAACCCGCTTGTCGAGGATGACCTGGGTAAGCTCCGCCTGCTGCCCGACCCACGACTCCCCCATCACGATCGAATCCCGCACCACGGCACCCTCCTCCACCACCGCTCCCGGGAAGAGCACCGACCGCTCTACCGTCCCGTTCACGATCGTGCCGTGGGTCACGATGGAAGCGCGAACCTGGGCGCGCGCGCCGAGCCTCGCGGGCGGGAATTCGGTGCTCGGCGTGAAGATGGGCCATCGAGGATCCTCCAGGGGGAACGGCGGGTCCGGCCTCAAGAGCTGTAGATTCGCGCGATAATAGGAATCGAGCGTTCCGATGTCCTGCCAGTAGCCGCCGTGGCGGAAACCCAGGACCCGGCCGTCTCTCACAAGCGCGGGTAGAATATTCTTCCCGAAATCGTGCGCGGTCTCGCGCTCGGGGTCGGCGCGCAGCACGGCATGGAGCGAAGCCGTGCGAAAGACGTAGACCCCCATGGATATCTGCCCGGATGGTGGGACCGCCGGCTTCTCGAGGAAACCGCGGATCCAGCCGGCGTCATCCGTGTCGACCACCCCGAACCCCCGGGCCTCCTCCAGTGGGACCTCGGCGATCGCCACCGTCGCGTCCGCTCCGCGGGCCAGGTGCGCTTCGATCATGGGCCGATAGTCCATCCGGTACACGTGATCGCCGGAGAGGACGAGGATGTGCTCGGCCTCGCGCTCCTCGACGCGGATCCAATTTTGGTAGATCGCGTCGGCCGTCCCGCGGTACCAGTCGGTTTCCGCCCACCCTCGGAACGGCTGCAGAAGCTCCACCCCACCCCGTTTCCGGTCGAGGTCCCACGGCCGGCCGATGCCGATGTGATCCCGGAGACTCAACGGGCGATACTGCGTGAGGATTCCGACGTCGAAGATTCCCGAATTCACGCAGTTGGAGAGCGTGAAGTCGATGATGCGATATTTGCCACCGAACGGAACGGCCGGCTTCGCGCGCTTTTCCGAGAGGAGGCAGAGCCGGCTTCCCAGGCCGCCGGCAAGGATCATCGCGTAGGAAACAAAGCTCAAGGAACGCCTCCAGACAACCCACGGACCGCCGGCTGAGCGCGGCCCTGTCCCCCGGGACGGATCACCGAGCCCGACGGCACCTCGCGTGAAGTGAAGTCGTCCGCGCAGACGCCGATTTCGATCAGGGTGTTGGTCCCGATCTGAACGCCCTCTGGAATGTGCGAGCCTTTCCCGACCACGCAAAGGCCCGTGCCGAGATCTCCCGGGAATTCGCGGTTCGGCGTCCCCTCTCCGAAGCCGAGCGAGGCACCCGACCCGATCACGACGCGCTTGTCGACGATCGTGCGCTTGAGGCGGGCGCCGGGTGCGATCCGCGCGTCGTGCATCACGATGGAATCCTCGACCCGGGCCCCATCCCCCACGTGAACTCCCGGGAAGAGTACCGATCTCGAAACCTCGCCTTCCACGCGGGCGCCGTGTGAGATCAGGCTCTGGGTCACGGCGGCGCCCGGTCCCAGGACCGCCGGCGAGCGGTCCTCGCTCGGCGTGTAGATCAGCCAGTCGGGGTCATAGAGATTGAGGGGTGGCACGGGCCGGACCAGGTCCATGTTCGACTCGTAGTAGGAGTCCACCGTGCCGATGTCTCGCCAATAGCCTCGGTGGGGATAGGCGAATACCCGGGCGCTCGAGGCGATCATGGGCTGGATCACGTGGTGGACCAGGTCGGGCCCTTCCCCGTCGCGGTTCAACCGCGCCATGAGCTCACGTGCGCGGAAAAGGTAGATCGCCGCCGACACCACGCGTCCGCCCGCGCGCTTCGGCTTCTCCTCGAGCGCGGACACGCGCCCGCTCCGGTCGGCGTGGACGTAGCCATAGCGCTCGGGTTCCTCGGTCGGGGCGTGGGCCGTCACCAGAGTCAGCGCCGCGTCCCGCTCCTCGTGGAAGCGGACCAGCTCGGCGTAGTCCATCTTGTACACGAGGTCGCCGGAGAGGACGAGAATATGGCGAGCCTGGGCGTCCTCGATCACGTTTCGATTCTGTACGATGGCGTCCGCCGTGCCGCGGTACCAATTCGTCTCGCGTTGGCGGACGTAGGGTTGGAGCAGACGCACGCCCCCGTCCCGCCGGTCGAGGTCCCACGCGCGGCCGATTCCGATGTGGCCCTGAAGGGAGAGCGGGGCGTACTGGGTGAGGATCCCGATCCGCGCAAGCCCCGAGTGCACGCAGTTCGAGAGCGAGAAGTCGATGACGCGGTACTTGCCGCCGTAGGGGAGTGCCGACGCGGTTCGGATGCGGCCCAGCGCGTGAAGGGCATCGCTCTTGCCCCCCGCGAGCACGAGAACCAGGACGGCTGGGATCGCGGTCACGCCGCGTTCCCAAACGGGCGCAGACTCGGACTAGAAGCGGTAGCAGCCGGAGACGCGATGGCTCGCGTCGAGATCCCGATGATCGAGGTAGGCGTAGTCGAGGCCGAACTTCCGGTACCGCAGGCCGGCACCGGCCGTGAAGTTCTGCGCCTCGAACCCGGCCCGAAGCGCCAAGCGCCGTTCGAACCAGTATTCCAGTCCGGGATGAAACTCGAAGGTGACGGCGCCCAGGTTCGCCTGGCTCGAGAGCCGTTCGTCGGAGAACCCGATTTGCACGTCCAGGGCCGCGGTAACGAGATGCCGGCGGTCCTGGAACCCGCGCGACTTGGCCGCCCCGATACGCAGCGACGGAGCGATGAACTCTCCCGTTCCGGTATTCCAAAGAATCCGGGTCGTGGTTGCGTCACGGAGCGTCGCCCCCAACGAAAGACCGTTACGCCCGACATAAAGCACTCCGAGGTCGATTCCGAAGCCGTTCGAGCGGAGACTGTCCCCGAGCCACTGCCGGATGTACTTGAAGTTTCCACCGAGCGAGAGTCCCGATCGGACGTCGCGAGCATAGCTGAAAACCAAGGCAACGTCGTTATCGCTATCGAACACGAAACGGCTCTCGTCCACGACGAGCAGATCCTCGGGATAATCAAATTTACCGTTTCCGTTTTGGTCGATGATTTGGAGCCCCCGCGTGTCGGGGATGTTGTCGACACCGAGGCGCACGAGCGAGACGGAGATCGCCTGCTTCGGTTTCCCGGGGGACCCGATCGGCGTGACGTACGAGAGAAAGTCGTATTGCACGATCGAGCCGAATTGCTCGGCGTGCATCGCGGTCACCTGGCGCTCGCCCAAGGTCGCCAGGCCGGCCGGGTTCCAATAGGAGGCGGTTCCGTCATCGGCAAGGCCGACGAAGGCGCTCCCCATCCCCAAAGCTCGAGCGCCCACCCCGATTCGAAGGAATTCGCCGGCGTAACGCGTGGCCCAGGCGGGTACTGCGAGCAAGGCCGACCCCCACACCGCGGCCAGGGCAACGGCGAAACAGAATCTCGTAGATCTGGACAGCCGCATTACGATTCGTCGGCCATGGAGTGGTTGGTGGGAATCCGGACGCCCGGTTCTACCCCGGCCGGCGGGGCGAGGTTCCTCCCCCGGTCGGTGGCCGTCACCGGGCGGCCGACCGCCTCTTGTTCGTCGCCGCCACGTCGTCGGCGCGGGGCGTCGCGATCCGTCTCATGGACCGCCATACGACGTACTGCTCCACCAGGGCCTTGTCCTGCTCCGAGATCTCGGTGAAGCAGCAGGCCAGCTCGAACTTGCGTTTCTGGCGCGGCCGCTCGATCTCCGCGGCGCGCACGATCACGCCCTGGCATTGCACGAGACGCTCGCGCCTGAGCCTCCGGCCAAACGGCGGAAGCAGCAAGGTCAGGGCCACCTTGGTCAATGGTGCCAGCGCGATCTTGCTTTGAAACTGGAGACCTTCTGCGGACAGGTTGATGCTCTCGGTCGTGAGCACCGACGCCTCGCCGTCCATGCCCGCGATCTGCATCGCGAGCTTGGCGACGACACGTGGCGCCCCGCGGCGCTCCCTCGTCTTGGTCATGACCCTTCCTCCCACGCGGCCCGGGGGCCGCCCGATTCAGCGACGCCTGCCTTTGCGACCAGCGCCAACCTTACGCCGCAAACGCTCCGGACGTTTCGACCGTCGCTCCGCGCGCGTCCTGACCCCCAGCTCAATCTCCCGTCGTTCGAGATCCGCGCGTGCAACCACGACGTCCACCGAGTCCCCCAGCCCGAAGCGGTGCCGGGACCGCTTGGACCGGAAGGAAAACCCGTGTTCGGCGAGCGTCAACGTCGGATCGCCGATCGCCCGCTTCGGCAAAAACCCCTCGATGTTCCAACCTTCCAGAAAGACGAACAGACCACCCGGCGTGAGCCCCACGATCGTCCCGCGTGCTTCCTCCCCCAACCGCCGCAGGGCGTACCGGACGGCTTTCAGCTTCAAGACTGCGCGCTCGGCGTCGTCCGCGGTCATTTCGGTCGCGGAAATGTGCCCGGCCACCCCCGCGCTCATCCATCCATCGGCGAATGCCCAGGGGTCCCCGCTGGGGCGTTTCTGACCGTCGAGCAGGTAACGTTTCACGATTCGATGATTGGCAAGGTCGGCGTAACGGCGGATTGGGGATGTGAAATGCGCGTAGCCGCGCATCCCCAATCCGAAGTGGCCGACGTCCACGAGATCGTAGCGCGCCTTCTCGAGGGCCCGCAGCAAATACAGGTTCACGATCCGGTCCCGCGTCGTTTTCCCTGACGTCGCCCACCTGCGGAGCTGCTTCGCCTCCGTCACGAGGGGGGCGGGCCCCGAACGGCCCAGATACCGGGCCGCCTCGAAGAACGCACGCAGCTTATCATACCGGGGGCGCTCGTGAACCCTATAGAAAAACGGCAGCTCCTGGGCGAGGGCGCGGCCGCCGACGATGCGATTCGCGAGCAACATGAATTCCTCGACAAGCTCATGCGTGGGGAGCCGTTTCGTCTCCTCGAACGCGATCGGCTCGCCCCGCCCATCGAGCCGCGCGCGCACTTCCGGAAGATCCAGGTCGAGCCCTCCTTCTTCCAGCCGGCGTCGCCTCAGCCCGCGGGCGACCCGATCGAGAAGACTGAGCGCCGCTGGGGCGCCTGCGCCCCCTTGGCCCATGAGCCGCGCGGCCTCGGGATAGGAGAGGGAGGCCGTGCTTCGGATCACGCTGCTTACGACCCTGCTCTTCGTGACGCGCCCCTCTTCGTCGATCTCCACGACAACGCTCACCGCCAGACGATCCTTGCCTTCGACCAGGCTGCAGAGGCCCCCGGAGAGAGCCTCGGGGAGCATCGGGTACGTGGCGTCCGCGAGATAGGCGCTGTTACCGCGGGCCTGAGCCTCCCGGTCGAGCGCGCCGGCGTTACGGACGTAGTGGCTCACGTCCGCAATGTGGATGCCGATCTCGTGCACGCCCCCCGAGGAAGCGTGCACGGAGAGTGCGTCGTCGTGGTCCTTGGCGTCCTCGGGGTCGATCGTGAGCACAAGATCGCCCCGGTAATCAGCCCTTCCCTGCGACGCGTGCGCCACGGACGACTCCGCGAATTCCGCCGCCTCCGCGAGCGCCGCGGGGTCGAAATCGGTCGCGATTCCCTCCTCGAGCGCGACCATGAAGCTGTCCTCGCGCGGGTCGTCGGTCCCCAAGATGGCGACGACCGAGCCCTGGAGCGGCTCCGGCGGCGTGCGGGCCAGCCGCACCACCGCGCGCCCCCCGCGCGGGATCGATGCTCTGCCGTGAAGGGTGAGGAGAATCTCGCGCGGGAACTCGGGCCGTTCCGGGAAGAGGAGCGTCTGGCGGCCCCGGGACTCCACGCGCCCGACGATCCCCAGCTGGCCCCGCTCGAGCACCTCCACGATCTCGTGGGCGTCCCCTTCCCTCCTCGTCTCGAGAAAGCTGGCGACGACGAGATCGCCGTGGAGAGCGGCGCCCGTGGCGAACGGAGGGATGAAAAGATCGTCCTCGCCTTCCCCGACTCGCACGAATCCGTAACCGAAACGGGTGCGCTCGAGGCGGCCGACGCGAGGGCGGATGGTCATCGGGGGTGAGAAAGGCGCCTACCGACGCTCCCCTGCGGTGGTGAGGAAGGAACGGCCCGGCAGTCCCTGGAAGGGACGCACCGGGCCACGTGAGGCATCGGCCCCGTGGGAATGCGGACCGAGATTCTTAGGGTCAGCGGTTTTTCTTCTTGTGGCGATCGCGGCGAAGGCGCTTCTTCCGTTTGTGGGTCGCAATCTTCTTACGCTTGCGCTTCTTTCCGCTTCCCATCGCTCTCCTTCGGGTGCCGGCTCTCGATCAGCCGCGCACCGCACCCTTGAGTTCGTTGGACGCCTTGAAGACCGGCACGAGCTTGGCGGGAACCATGACCTCCGCTCCGCTGCGCGGATTGCGTGCCTTGCGGGCCTTGCGCTCCCGCACCTTGAACGTGCCGAAACCGCGGATCTCGATATGCTTTCCTTCGCTCAATGCACGCGAAATCGCGTTCAGTAGCTGGTCTACGATCGTGGCCGTCTCACTCTTGGAGATTCGAGTCTTGCCCGAGATCTCGTCTACCAGATCTGCCTTCGTCACGGGCTCCTCCTACTTCCGGGCGGTCACCCACCGCCTCGAACGGTTGAGGGGCGGACTCTAGCACCGCCCCGGGCACCCGTCAATTAACGCAGCCGGTACTCGAGCCGCGGTCCCGATTGACTGAGCGCGGGGACGAAACGCAATTTATCCTCGAAGAAATCGACGAGCGACACGCGGCGCTTCTCCTTGCGCACCACGACGGGGCGGCCCTCGATGTGGGCCATGCTCGCGGCGAGCTGGACGGCGTCGTTCAGGTCCCCCAACCGATCCACGAACCCGTACTCCAGAGCCTGGTCCCCGGAGAAGATCCTTCCATCCGCGTAGGGTAGGATGTCTTTGCGATCCAAACTGCGCCCTTCGGAGATCGCGTCCACGAACTGTTCGTACACGTTCGATAGAACCCCCTGCAAGAGCTCCCGCTCTTCGAACGTCATCGGCCTGGACATGGATCCGATGTCCTTGAACTTGCCGGTCTTCACGACCTCAAAGCGCAAGCCCACCTTTCGGAACAGCTCCTCGGTGTTCGGGAAGCTCATGATTACCCCGACGCTCCCGGTGAGCGTTCCCGGGTTCGAAACGATCGAATCAGCCGCGCAGGCAATGTAGTAGGCACCCGAGGCGGCGACGCCACCCATGGACGCCACGACCGGCTTGTCGTCTTCCCTCACCTTACGGACCGCCTCGTATATTTCTTGGGACGCTGCGACCCCACCCCCAGGGCTATCCAGCCTCAGAACGACGGCCCGGACGCTCGAGTCGCGGCGCATGTGCTCCAACTGGTCGACAACGCCCTCCGAAGACTCGATATCTCCGACGATCTCGATCAGGCCCACGCGCCTGCTCAAAGGCCCCAGAGAGAACCCTTCCCTCTGGAAGGTGAGGTTGACGATCAGGAAGGCGAGGCTCACGGTCGCGAAGGTGCCCACCAGGAGCACGACACAGCCCACGAGCCAGCGTTTCACAGCCATCGACTTTTCTCCGGATTGTCCACGCGTCGGGGCAGTCAGCGGTACGCTAGCAAAGCGCTGGAGGGAATTCAATCGACGCGACTCGAGGAAAAACAAACGGGGCGTCCGGATGTTCCCGGACGTCCCGTGCCGGCCTCGCGGCCGAAAGGACTGTTCCCCACTGATGTCGCGCACCTAGTGCCAGTGAAACTGCGTCGTCTCGTCGAGGGGATCAGCTCAGGACCAGGCGATTCTCGCGTGCACCGCAGGGAACATATGGCGCAGTGCGTATGTGTCCATCGATTACAGCAATCGGCGTACCCGGGGAGGCGCGCGTGGCGGCGATGAAGGAGCATTCGGCCGTCTATTTTATGCTAGCGCCAATCGACATTGTAACAACAGGATGCGCTTGTTTTATAATGTCGTTTAGAGACTACTCGGAGCTGACGGTGTCGACTTTGGGGAGGGGGATGCATCCCGGCCATCCCGGGGCCGCGACACTTGGGTAGGTTGACTCAGGATCAGGGGGCAATTGCCCCAGCGGACTCGGATACGACAAGCGACTTTCCGGTCATCACGGCCGGAGCCGGAAGCCCCATGAGGGAAAGCAGGGTCGGCGCGACGTCCGCCAGGATTCCGCTCCGGAGGGAGAGCCGGGTGGCCGGTCCCACGAGCAGGATCGGAACCGGGTACATCGTGTGGGCCGTGTGAGGGCCGCCGGTCTCGTAGTCGATCATCTGATCGGCGTTCCCGTGGTCCGCCGTGACCAGCACGGTCCCCGACCGCCGCCGCACGACTTCGATGAGTCGCCCGAGGCAGGTGTCCACCGTCTCCACGGCTTTGACGGCCGCCTCGATCACGCCCGTGTGGCCGACCATATCGGCGTTCGCGTAGTTCAGGACGAAAAACCCATACGTCGAGTCCGAAAGCCGCCGAACCGCCTCGTCGGTGACCTCGAAAGCGCTCATTTCCGGTTTGAGGTCGTAGGTGGCCACCTTGGGGGACGGAATGAGCGCTCGATCCTCCCCTTCGAAGGGCACCTCCTCGCTTCCGTTGAAGAAGTACGTGACGTGCGCGTATTTCTCGGTCTCCGCGATTCGAAGCTGCCGGATCCCCTCACGGCTGATCACCTCGCCGAGGGTGCCGCGTAATGGCTCATCGGTAAACAGCACCGGGTAGGGAAACGTCTCGTCGTAGGAAGTCATGCACACGTAGTCGAGATCGAGGGGCCAGCGGGGCCGCGGGAAGGCATCGAAGGCAGGGTCGGCAAGCGCACGGCTCAGCTGGCGCATGCGGTCGGGGCGGAAATTGTACGCGATCACGGTATCTCCCCGGGCGATCCCCGCCTCCTCTCCCGGCCGTTGGACCACGGTTGGCATCACGAATTCATCGCCCTCGCCACGCGCGTACGCCTGCTCGAGCGCCGGGACCGAACCCTCGGCCGACAGCCCCTCGCCCAGGACCATCGCGCGGTAGGCCAGCTCCGTCCGCTCCCACCGTTTGTCCCTGTCCATCGCGTAGTAGCGTCCGCAAACCGTCGCGATCCTCCCGTTGCCGATTTCTCGTAGAACCGATTCCGTCGATTCGAGATCGGCCCTGGCGGAGCGCGGTGGGACGTCCCTGCCGTCCAGGATCGCGTGCACGCGCAGACGCGGAATCCCGGCCTCCGCGGCGATCCGGAGCAGCGCGTGCAGGTGACGGATGTGGCTATGCACCCCTCCGGGAGAGTGAAGCCCGATGAAATGAAGCGTGGAGTTTCGCTTCTTGGTCCTCTCGAGCGTCTTGCGGAGGACTTCGTTACGCGCGAAGGACCCGTCCCGGATCGCGGCGTCGATTCGGGTCAGATCCTGGTAGACGATGCGGCCGGCCCCAAGATTCATATGCCCCACCTCGGAGTTTCCCATCTGCCCCGCGGGGAGACCGACCGACTCCCCCCACGTGACGAGCGTGGCGTGAGGACATGCTCGCGTGAGCGCGTCCATGGTCGGCGTGCGCGCCATCACGATCGCGTTCCCCTCGGCGCGTGGGTTGAGCGCCCACCCGTCGAGAATGATCAGGCCCGCGAGCGGAACCGAGGAGGGGGACATGCGGCTATTTCTTGGTGACGTTTGCCGCCTGAGGACCCTTGGGACCCTGGGTTACCTCGAACGAGACCTCGTCCCCTTCCTTCAGGCTTCGAAAGCCGTCCCCGACAATGGCGCTGTAGTGGACGAACACGTCGGGACCGCCCTCGCGCTCGATGAACCCGAAACCTTTCGCCTCGTTGAACCACTTCACACGGCCTGTTTCAGGCATGACGGGTCAACCCTCCTTTCGACGAGACAACACCTGCGCCGACACCGCGCAGACCATCGACACAACGCACGCGGACCATACCGGAGCGATCCACGGCTTGGGCACGAGAAACACGATATCCATATCTCCCCAATGCGCCGGAAAGCCTGTCCAGAGTCTGAGAAACACGTAATAGAAAAGATCCCACAGCCCGAAAACCCAGAGCCCCCGCGCGACCACCAGGCGAAGAGGCGGCCGGCCGAGAAACGAAACCGCGGCGATCATGACGAGCGTCGCGACCTCGCGCCATTGTTCGAGCCTCTGCCCCGCTTCGGGAATCGCGTGAAAGGGAGGAGCCCATCCGTCCGCAAAGTACAGCTGCTTCAGGCTCACGACGCACGCGGCCTCGACCAGCGCCATCGCCACGGCGTAGATGGTGAGGGCGATCCACCCCACGCGCCGCACCGACCTGGACGCCGTCACATTGCGCCGGCCGGTGAGGTCGACGGTAGGGGCTCCTCCTCGAGACCCAGCATCTCGAACGAAGCCTCGACCAGGGGCACGTCGAACCGGGCCCCCACCGCTTCCGCGAGCCGGTCGGATAGCTCCACTGCGAGCCGGTCCATGGTCCCGGGGCGGTTCGGCGGGATGCCGAGCAGTTCCCCGATCGAGCGCGCGTGAGTCGCGAGCGATGCCGCGGAGTCCGCTCCCCCGGCGCGAAAAGAGACGACCTCGCGGTGGCGCGCCGACAGCGGAACCGAGGCGTGGCAAAGCGCCCCGGTGCGCGAGAATCGTGAAGCGAGCCCGGCAACCTTGTACCCGGCCGCCCCGACCTCTCCCGACTCGCTGCGCGCGAAGCAAGGCGCCTCGCCGAGCTTCGGAGCTCCAACGCGCGGCCCGCTGGACTCAACCCGCGTCGCCTCCACGCCGCACGCGCGCAGCGCCTCCGCCAACGCCTCGGCCGTCGCGTTCGCGAATCCACGGGGGGTCAGGCGCCAGGGCCCCGGAATGGAAGCCCCGACGGCGAAGGTGACCTCCTCCCAATGTAGAACCGCGTTCCCCCCGGTCGGGCGCCGTGTCACGGCGATTCCCTCCCGCGTGAGCGCGCGCTCATCCCAGCCCGCGGGAAAAGGCTCGCTGCGACCCAGGCTCAAGGTCGGGCGGTCCCAGCCGTAGGTTCGAAACACGAGGCGGGCATGACCGAGCGACACCCAGCGGAGGAGCGCCGCGTCCACTGCCATCTGCCATGATCCGGACGCGATTCGATGGGGTAGTCGGTAGGCAGCGGACGGCGGATCCAAGACGAGCAACTCCCGCTAGAGGTGGAGGACCCCCAGCCAATCGTGGAGGAGAAACATGACGCGGCCGATCAGAAGGGAGATTCGGGCCATCACCGTGTAGCCGTACGAAGCGCCGAAGCTCACCATCAGGAAATAGACTCCCAAGCGCGCCGTCCCTCCGAGCGCTCCTTTGTGCTCTTTCGAGAAGAAGAAAAAGACGAGCGTGGAGAGGAGGCCGACGATAAGGAACCAGTTGCCGATGGTGGTCCCGAGATGACCGGGCACCCAGAGCGGCAGCATGGTCCCGTGGACCTGCTCGACGAAGTCTCCTTGCCCGAACCCTGTGATACGAAGCGCGGGGTAAACGCCCAGGATGAGCGCGATGGACCACCGCGAGAGCCAGCCCCCCTTCGGGAAGAACCGGGAGAAGAGCAGGATCCCGAGCGCCAGCGGGATCAGAAGCAGGTAGTGCCGGTCGCCGCCGAAGTCGTGGAACAGAGGATCGAGCAAATTGGGTTTCACGACGGAGTAGTAGTTCAGAACGACGTAGTAACCGGCCGATATGCCCACGAACAGATGCTCGCAGAGTTTGTACGCCGGGTTGTCCTTGTACAGGAAGCTGAAGATCCCGAGGGTGAGAAGCGCCGCGATCCAGACCCCGACGTCGTGGCTCAAGTGCATGGGCGGCGCCCTACCTCTTCTCCGCAGAGCGCTGCGGGAGCGCGGCGAGATTGCCGAGAAGGATCATGAACGCGATGAACACGTGCGCGAGCGATTGTGCGTCCATCCCGTGGGTCGCGAGCCCCGGATGGTTCACGAGAACCTCATACTCGGCCGCTCCCGCCATCCCGCCTAGGAGCCCCTGGAGCTGCCCCGCCTGGAGATACGGGTAGTATTCGGGCGCGCTCACCGCGGTGACCCCGGCGATCATCGGCACATGGTACCGGGATACGATCTGCTGCACCCATTCCTTGGTGCCGGGAAAACCAGCGCTGATGCTCACGAGGAGCCCAATCTGCCCGAAGTTCTCGACCCCCTTCATGACCGGGATCTGGCTCACGGGGACTCCGCGGCGATCCGCGGGGAATGTGCGCGGGATGCTGCTCCCCATCTGGGACATGACCACTTCGTTTCCCGATTTGAAGCCGAGGTTCACATAGTCGTAGCCCTCGCGCTTGTGGTACTCCTCCCCCGCGATGTGCAGCACACGATCGGTCAGGGGCGGCCCCCCCGGATAGAGCTCCACCGCGACGATCTTGATATTCCGCGCCATGAGGTGCCGGACGGCGGCCAGCTGCATGGGATAGTTTTCCGCGATCGTTCCCGGATCGTAGTCGCCGGCGAGGAGCACCGTCGCACCCGCCGGCTGCCGCTCGATCGCGTTGAAGAAGCCCCGCGAGGGCGGGCTCGGCTTGACCGGCGCGATGTGAAACCCGGTCAGGAGCGGGACCACGACGAGAAGGCCGATCGCGAGAAAAATCCAGCGCCGGTCCAAGTAGCGGAGCGCCGAGAGCGACGGACTCACGTGCCCTCACCCTCCGAGCCGTACGTCCGCTCGATCCCGAGGATGATCCGGAAGCCGGTGGCGATCACGCCCAACGCGGCCCCCATGAGGATTCCGCGCTTGGCCGCGTTCTGCGGGATGTTCATGAGCCATTCCGCCGCCTGGGGCAAGACCGGATGGATCGCGTTGCCGATCGGGACCCGGCCGAGCATCAGGATGAACGCCGCCACCGCGAGCAGGAGCGCCTCGAGCGTGCGGACGCGGAACGCGCGGAACGCGGCCGACGCGATGAAGAAGGCCAGGAGCGAGAACATGGTGGCGGACATGGCGGAGTAGAACGTGTTGTAGATCCATGAGAATTTCGTTCCGTCATTCAGGTATTTCGTTCCTTCCGAAAAACCCACCGCCATGGTGATCACGACCCCCGCCACGAGCGCGACCTTGTAGGGCCAGTCCTTCGAGCGCGTCCCGATTTGCTTCAAGTTGATCCGCATGACGTTGGCCATGCCGAGAACGTAGGTGAAGGCGACGACGATGATCACCCACTGCTGGATGTCGTCGTACGTCGTCCGGATCGCGGGGTGCGGGACGAAAAAGCCGATGAGCACGAAGATTCCGGCCGCCATGGAGATGAGACGTGGGATCTCGCGCTTCATGGTTCGGCCCTCATTGCGTCGCGAAGAACTCTGCCAGCCAGGAATGCCCCATGCTCAGCAGCACCGAGCCGACGACGATCGTGATGACAAGGAGGATCTTCACCGTGTCCGAAGCCTTGAGGCTTCCGAGTAGCCGGGCATCCTTGGACAGATACGCGCTCGCCGCGTAGTACTCCTCACCGATGAGCGTGTAGTCGCATGCGACGACAAAGAAGGGGAGCTGGTGAACGTTGGCGGTTCCGGCGATCTGAATCGCCCCGATCTCGTGCCCGGTTTCCGCAAGCAGGAGCGATTCGGCAAAGAACGCGCCCAGGAGCAGGTTCGCGGCCGGCCGATCTCGAAGCATGATCCCCTTCACCGCGGCGACGTACGCGAACTGCTCGGTCGTGATGTACCGCACCTGATCCGACCGGTACGAATCGACCCGGCCCACGTCGGAGTAGGCTCCCTTCACTACCTCGTCCGCCACGGTGTAGACGGCGGGAGAGGGCGTCGGCACCAGGAGCGGCGTTTCATACTTGGCGGCCATGCGCGCGACATTGCCGAGAATGATCATGCTCGCGATCGTCTGGATATCGTCGATGTCCTGGACCCCGGGGACGTACAGGACGCCCTTCCCCATTTCGGTCGAACGCCCGATCGCCTCCTCGATCGCGTTCAGGCCCGCGATCGTTCGGAAGGTCCACTTCTTCCCGCGCTCGGCCTGTGCGATGTAATAGAGCACCAGCGCAAAAAAGAGGGCGATGACGACGGCCACGTTGGTTTTCGCCGTATCGAACCAGCTCGCCCGCGCCGTCGCCGGGGGCGACTCGTCGGACAAGAAGGTCGCGTCATTCAGTGCGGCGAGCCTGTATTGATAGGGGATGCCGTTTCGAGCGGTCTCATCCGTAAAAGCTGTCTGATCCCCGCCGATCGTATCGATCGGGGCGAACGGCTTCTCCGGCTGGGCACGAAGCACCACCCATTGGGGCGGCGGATTGGGAGGCGGGCGCCAGCTCAGCCCGATTCTCGAGCCGCCGTCGTTGGGTATGTCGGTCGCCTGAAGAGGAAACGCGGTCAGAGCGGATGGGAAAAGGCCTAGGGATAGAAGGAGGACCGACGCTGCAGCGCTTTTCCCGCGGAGGAATGGCGCGAACGACGTCAGCGGCATCCAGTCTCCGCCGCGCGGAGGCGGCATACCGGGAATCGGGCCGAGGCGAACACGCCGATGCGGTTCCTCATGGGTTGAACCGGCAATCGTTCGAAGCGGACGGTAGGCGCTGGGCTTGCCGATGTCAAGCTACAAGGGCTCACGATTCGATCATTTCGACGTTGGCGCGCGGGAGGAGCGTCCTGGACCCGTTGCCGAAATCGACCTCGAGGACGCGCACCTTGGCCTCCGTTTCCAGCGGCATCAGCTCGGGGGGGAGGGCCGTGACCCGACCGATCCTGCCGAAGTAGGGCTGGCGGATAACCCGGACCGTGTCCCCCGTCTTGAGCCCTTCTTCCACCGAGCCCTCGCCGCCGTCGCGCGGTATCGCCTCCTCGAGTCGAGGCGCCACGATCTCCGGCCGGAGCACCCCCGCTCGGATCTGCGTCGCCCCGCTCACGGAAACGCGCCTTCCCTCGCACGACCGCAGAAGCTCGAAGGTCCGGCCGGCCATAGGAATCGAGCCGAAGCCCTCCGTGACGATCAGCGTGATTCCGATCTCCTCCGAGCCGGTAATGGCGACGCCCAGGTCGTATCCCAGGAGCTCCCGCAAATCGTGATCGTCGAATCCGCCGACGACCACCGCCTTGACCCCGTGCGCGATCGCCTTACGAAGGACCGCGGTGGTCACGTAGGAGCCGCCGACGAGGATCTTGCCGCGGCACGGCTCGCCGATCGCACGATCGTCAAGGGGCTCGCCCGGGCTTGGCGCACACACGTGGAGCTCCCCGCACGTCTCCCCGCCGACGCCGAAGATTCCTTGGATGAAGGTGCCCTGCGTCTCCACCGTCACGCCCGATTTGGGATGAATTTCGGCGATCGTCCCGTCGACATACGCGTCCACCTCGACGGGAATCGGCTCCTCACGTAGAAGGACCTGCCCGGTCACCTTGGAGACGCTCTCGATCGTGCCCCGGACAGGAGCGTGGCACTTGGAGCGGAAGAGTCCGAAGAAGGAGCGGCTCTCGGCGAAGACCTCCCCCTTATCCACCTTCGATCCAGGAGGCTTCGTGAGGCACTCCTCGACGTCCTCGGGGAGCACGCCCAGGAGGTTCGCCACGTTCACGGTTTGCACGTTCCCTGGAAGCTCGGTACGCGCCACGATGGTTTCCGCGGTCACGCGCTGGCCGAGGGAAACCACCACGTCGCCGGCCAGAGGGAGCTTTCGTTCCCGCCTGAGCTTCGTGAACGCCGAAACCTTGAGTCCCGGAGTGTACGAATGAGCCATGCCTCAGGCCCTCGCCGCCAGCGTCGCTGGCTCCCGCTCCGGAACCTTCGAAGCGCCACGGGGCGGGTAGATCTGAAGCGCTTCGTTCCATTGGTTGAGCTTTGCGATCCGTGCCGAGCGATCCTCGGGGAGGCGGAACGGCTGCCTGCCGCGGCAATCGAAGATGAGGCCCACCACGCCACCCTTGAGGGTGACCACGCGCTCCCTTCCTTTGCCTTCCCCGACGTCGAACCCCTTCTCGGGGCGAAGGGTCGCTTTCGCGCTCTCGCCCAATTCGAGGGGCACGAGGCGGAGCGTTCCGTACGGGATCGAGATCTCCTCCGACCTCCCACCCGGAAGCTCGAGGCTCACGCGGAGCGCGGTCGCGCCCTCCTTGCCGGGTCCGACCGGCGCGACGCTGCTCCCCAGGCGGATCAAGCAGTCCTTCTCGAACACCTCCTTGGCGGCACGCGGATGCACGGTCGACAGGACGCCGAGCTGAGGCATCATGAATATCGAATCGACGGCCAGCTCCGTGATGTGCTCCGGGAGGAAGGAATCGAGCATCATGAGCGCCGCCTGGGATCGGCGCGGAGCGTGCGAAAGGACCCCGCCGCTTCCGACGAGCAAATCCAGATGATCGAGGCGGACCAACGTCTCGCCGCTCGCCGTCTGTTCGAACGTGTCGGAGATCGTGCGCTCCTGTTGCACCCCTTTCAGACCCACCGCGAGCGACTTGTGCTGCTCGAAGGCGAGCCGGAGCGCCTCCCGCGCGATCGCCTGCTCGATGATCAGCTCCTCAAGCGATTGTGGAATGGTCGTCGGGCGGATCATCTTGTTTTTGATCCGGTTTCTCAAATCCCGTTCCTCGATCTCAAAGGGCACCCATCGCAGGATGTTCGGGAGCCCCGCTTCGGCGAGCACATTGGAGACGCTGTAGCTCATCCCGAGGTTCGCGCTCACCGTCCGGTTGAATACGCCCTGGAAGACCGAGAACACGTCCGTCGTCGCGCCCCCGATGTCGACGCCGATCACCTGGATCTTCTCCTCGCGGGCGATCGTCTCGATGATGAGGCCCACCGCCCCGGGGGTCGGCATGATCGGGACCGGGCTCCAGGTCATGAGCTTCCGGTATCCCGGCGCATGCGCCATGACGTGCTCCATGAAAAGATCGTGGATCTTGTCTCGGGCCGGGCCCAGGTTCTCGCGCTCGAGCACCGGACGGAGGTTCTCGGTGATCACCAGCGCGACCTTCTTCCCGAGCCGCTCCCTCACGATGTCGACCGCGTCCTTGTTCCCGGCGTAGATCACCGGAAGCTCGTACCCGGCCCCGAGCCTCGCCTTCGGATCCGCGGCGGCCAGCAGCTCGGCCATCTCGGCCACGTGCGACGTGGTGCCGCCGTCGACGCCTCCGGAGAGGAGGATCATGTCGGGTCTCAGGTGCCGAATCCGTTTGATCTTCTGGTGCGGGAGCCGACCGTCGTTGCTCGCGATCACGTCCATCACGATGGCGCCGGCGCCCAGAGCGGCGCGCTGCGCGCTCTCGCCCGTCATGCTCTTCACGACGCCGGAAACCATCATCTGGAGCCCGCCCCCCGCGCTCGACGTGGAGATGTAGAGGTCCACCCCCTCGTTGCCGCGGTGGGGTGTGATGATCCGCTCGCCGTCCAGGATCTTTCGTCCGGCCAGCTCCTCCACCTCCATGATCGCGTTCAGCACGCCGCGGGTGACGTCCTCAAACGGCGCTTCGACGGTGGTCGGCGCCTCCCCGCGAACGATGAGCCGGTATTCCGAACCGCGCCGCTCGATCAGGATCGCCTTCGTGGTCGTGCTGCCGCAATCGGTGGCGAGGATTGAGTTCAAGGTAGCGGGATCGATCGAAGTCACGAACCTTCCTTTCCCTGCTTGCGTGCCCGGCGTTCCTCACGGTCGCGCGCCCGCCGCTCCGCCTCGCGGGACCGCGCCTCGTCGTCGCGCGCCTCGATCTTGACGAGCAGCGCTTCGAGGTTTTCCCGCCGCTCCATCATGAGCGCGAAGCGCTCGTAATCCTGAACGTTGAAGAAGGCCCGCACCATCGGCTCGAAAAAGTGAAGGGCCTGGCTCCCCACGAAGGAGAGTGGCTTCACGCTCTCGAGGAAAAAGATCGCGGGCACGGTCATCCGGTGGCGGACCGTAAGATCCGCCAGACGGCCCAACAGCGCCTCATCTTCCGGCGTCCGGAGCGGCTTTTCTCCGTCCCTGGCCCCTGCGTCCCGACCCGGGCTCTCCCCCGCCATCGGTGGAGACTTTGACTTTCGATTCCACAAACGCCACAACCTGATCTCGATTTCCTCCGAAGGGAAGCCGGACGCCGCGATATGCCTCGAGCCAGCTTCGCTTCTCGAAGGGGCTCAGAAAAACCCCGTTCCGGTCTACGGTCGCGCGCCGCATCTCGGCCCACGGCCTGCTCCTGACAACCCCGAGGGTCCTCACCTCGATCGCGTCCGGCGACAGCCGGTACTCGGTCTTCGCGATGAAGGAGCCCACCGACGCGAGCACGAAGACCGGAGCCGCGACACCGAGGACCTTGTCCCCCGTCCCCTGCGCGATCACGACCCCGAGCACCGCGAGCGAAGCCAGCAGCACGGCCGCGGTCCATGGCTTCTCGCGCGCCGGCCAGACCGACCATTCGAGCGAATCCGCCGACGGGGCGGAGACGCTCCGCTCAGGCTCCGCCAACCTCGGCCTCGAGATCCTGCCACGTCAGCGTCAGCTTCCGCGCCGCGCGCGCCTCGTCCAGACGCTTGACCGGTGTCTGCGTCGGCGCCCGTTTCACGCGCTCCGGGTCCTCTTTCGTCTCACGGTCGATTGTGAGGAGCGCGTCCGCGAACGCGTCCAAGCTCGCCTTGGTCTCCGTCTCGGTCGGCTCGATCATCAGCGCCTCGTCGACGATCAGCGGGAAATACGTCGTGGGCGCGTGCATGCCGAAATCCAGGATGCGTTTTGCCAGATCCAGGGCACGAACGCCCCGCGCCTTCTGGCGCGCGGCCGAGAGAACGAACTCGTGCATGCAGTAGCCCTCGTGGGACGGGGTGAACGCGTCCTTGAGCCTGGCCTTGAGGTAATTCGCGTTCACGATGGCTTCGCGGCTCACCTCCGCGAGCCCCTCCGCGCCCAGGCTTTTCACGTAGCAGAGCGCTCGAACGATCATCCCGAAATTACCGTAATAGGAGTGAACCCGGCCGATCGAGCGCGGCCGGTCGTAGCTCCACTGGTACCTGTCTCCCGCCTGCTCCAGCACCGGGGCCGGAAGATACGGCGCGAGCTCCTCACGCACGCAAAGGACTCCCCCGCCCGGCCCGCCACCGCCGTGCGGCGTGGAAAAGGTCTTGTGGAGGTTGATGTGCGCGAAGTCGAATCCCATCGAGCCCGGATTCGCGAGCCCGACCATCGCGTTCAGATTCGCGCCGTCCAGGTAGAGCAGGCCGTGAGCGCCGCCGTCTTTCCGGAGACCTCCCTCTTCAGCGCCCCTATGTCGACGCATCCGTCGGGCCCCGATGGGACGGTCACGACCCGATAGCCGACCTGGTGTACCGTCGAAGGATTCGTGCCGTGCGCCGAATCGGGCACGATCACCTCTTCGCGGGGATTGCCACGCTCGGCGTGATAGGCCCGGGTCATGAGGATCGCGGTCAGCTCGCACTGGGCCCCGGCCGCCGGCTGGGTCGTGATGGCGGGCATGCCCATGATCACCTTGAGCCACTCGTGAAGCTCCCAGATGACCGCCAGCGCGCCTTGGGAAAGGTCTTCGGGCTGGAGGGGATGGATCGCCTGAAGTCCAGGCATTTGGGCCATTTCGTCGTTTAGCTTCGGGTTGTACTTCATGGTACAGGACCCGAGCGGATAGATGGCCTTGTCGATGTGGTGATTCAGGACCGAGAGATTGACGAAGTGGCGCACGACAGCCGGCTCGGGGATCTCCGGGAGCGCGGGTGCCTCGCCCCTCAGCCGCTCGCGCGGCAGGAGCCGCTCCGCGCCTTCGGCCGGAACGTCGAGCGGTGCGAGCCTGGGCCCTCGGTGCTCCTTCACGGAGAGCTCGCGCAGCGTCAGCTCCGGCACGCGGCCTCCTGGACAGGCGCTTGGGCCGGATGCCGTGCCCACTCCGCGAGCGCGTCCACGTAGCGGTCCATCTCCTCGCGCGTCCGCTTTTCCGTGGCCGCGACCAGAAGGTCCCGGGGACGAGCGCCGTCGAATCGGGAGAGAGGAACCCCGGCGAGAATGCGCCGCTTCTCGGCCGCGCGAAGAAAGCCGGTCGCGGGCCCCGGCAAACGGAGCACGAATTCACGGAAGAAGGCTCGATCCCCGTTCGCGAGGGAAACCCCCGGAACCTGGGCCGCACGCCGCGCTAAGTAGTGCGCCTTCTCCAGCGACTGGGTCGCGACGTCGCGCATGCCCTGCGCGCCGAGGAGCGCTAAATGGATCGTGTTGGCGAGTGCCATGAGAGCCTGGTTGGTGCAGATGTTCGACGTGGCTCGTTCCCGGCGGATGTGCTGCTCGCGGGTCTGAAGCGTGAGCACGAATCCTCGGCGACCGTCCAGGTCGACCGTGGCTCCGGCGAGCCGGCCCGGAAGGCGCCGCACGTCCGACTTCCGGATCGAGAAGAAACCGACGAGCGGCCCGCCATATCCCATGGGAACGCCGAGCGGCTGGCCCTCCCCTACAACGATGTCGGCCCCGTCACGTCCCGGCGGCAGAAGCAGCGCGAGAGCGACTGGGTCCGCCGAGGCGATCGAATAGGCCCCGGCCGCGTGGGCCGCTTCGGTCAGCGCGGCCCCGTCCTCGACGATCCCCTCGAAGTTCGGTTGCGCCCAGAGCACCGCGGCGACCTCGGGAGAGAGCATCCGCTTGAGCCCAGCCGCCGCCGTCGCGCCGTGATCCAGGGGCAGGTCGCGTACGTCGAACGAGCCCGCGGATGCGTAGGTGCGAATCACCTCGCGGAAGTGCGGATGGACGCCCTGGGAGACCAGCACGACACGCCGCCCCGTCGCGCCGGTTGCCAGAAGGGAAGCCTCCGCGCACGCGGTGGCGCCGTCGTACATGGAGGCGTTCGCGACTTCCATCCCCGTCAGCTCACAGATCATCGACTGGTATTCGAAAATAGTCTGGAGGGTACCCTGAGACACCTCCGGCTGGTACGGCGTGTAGGCGGTCGCGAACTCGGACCGGGAAAGGAGGGAACGCACCGCGGCCGGAATGAAGTGGTCGTAGATCCCGGCCCCGAGGAAGCAGGCATACTGATTCGCATCGGCGTTCGCCTCGGCCCACTGCGCGAAGCGGCGCGTGATCTCGTACTCGGCGAGCGGCGGATCGAGCGGCAAGGAGCCCTGGACGCGGAATTCGGGTGGGATCGACGCCCAGAGCGCCTCGACGCTCTCGGCGCCGATTTGCTTCAGCATCACGCGGCGCTCCGCCTCGCTTCGCCCGACGAAGCTCACGCGTGCGCCCCCAGCGCCTTTTCGTACGCGTCCGCGCTCAGGAGCGACTCGATCTCGGCGGGGTTCGCGACCCGGATCCGAATCATCCACCCCTTCTCGTACGGGGATTGGTTGATCAGCGCGGGATTCTCCTTCAGCTCCGTGTTGACCGCGACGACCTCTCCCGACACCGGTGCGAAGAGATCACTCACGGTCTTGACTGCATCGATCGTCCCAAAGCTCTTCATCTGGGTCACGCGCGCGCCGACCTGCGGCAGCTCCACGAACACGACATCCCCCAGCTCTCCCTGCGCGAAATCCGTGATGCCCACCTCGGCTTCCTGGCCGCTCGCCCGCACCCACTCGTGCTCCTTGGTGTACCGCAGATCCTTGGGAACCTTCATTCCGCTCTCCTGGGTTTGGGTGCACGCACGCTGCCCATCGTGTACATGGGTCTCCCCGTCACGGTCGCGGGCGTTTCTTGCCCGCGGGTGCGCACCTCGAGCTTCAATCCCCGGCGCGTGTGGTCCTTGTCCGTGTACGCCATCGCCACCGGCTTTCCGATGCTGATCCCCATGGACCCGCTGGTGACCGTGCCCACGGCGCGTCCCTGTGCCGAGACTTCGAACCCGTGGCGCGGGATGCGTTCCCCGTCGAGCACGAGTCCCACGAGCTTGCGGCCGACGCCGTCGCGTTGCGCTGCGACCAGCGGCTGTTTCCCGATGAAATCCTCCTTATCGAACCGAACCGTCCACGCGAGCCCCGCCTCCAGCGGGTTCGTGGTCTCGTCGATGTCGTTCCCGTAAAGGCAATAACCCATTTCCAGGCGCAGTGTGTCGCGCGCGCCGAGCCCGATCGGGCGAATCAGGGCCGGAGCGCCGGCCTCGAAGATGCGGTCCCACGTCTCGAGGGCGCGCGATGGCCGCACGTATACCTCGAACCCGTCCTCGCCGGTGTAGCCGGTGCGAGAGACGAGGCGCCAGTCCCTCCCCGATCCTTCCTCGAAGAAGGTGTAGAACTCGAGGCTCTTCACGCGGTCGCCATAAAGGCGCGCCAGGACGGCCTCCGCTCCCGGGCCCTGCACCGCGAGCTGGGCCGTGTCCTCGTTCTCGTCCTGGACGGTCACGTCGGACGGGGCGTGAGCGCGAATCCAGGCGAGATCCTTCTCGAAGTTGGCGGCGTTCACGACGAGAAGCCGGTCTCTTCCCGAGGCGTACACCAAGAGGTCGTCCACGATGCCGCCCGATTCGAGGCACATGGGCGTGTAAACCGCCTTGCCTTCGGGGACCGTGGCGACCTCGTTCGTGACCAGACGGTTCGCGTACGCCTTGGCACCCGGCCCGCGCAACCGGATCTCCCCCATATGGGATACGTCGAACACGCCGACGCCTCCGCGAACGGCGCGATGCTCGGCGACGATGCCCTCGTATTGAATGGGCATCTCGAAGCCGGCGAAGGGGACCATCTTGGCGCCGAGGGCCAGGTGGCGGGCGTAAAACGGCGTCCGTTTGAGCGTCGATGTGGTGTCGAGCATCCTCAATTTGCGCCAGGGATTAGGGTGAATCGAGACCGGTTACGGTATCACATCCCAGGGCGAATTCAAACCGCCGCCTCCCGCGCCAGGCTCTTGGGACGCCTCGCTTGAAAGAGCGCGCCCAGCGCTTCTCCGGTATGCGACCCGGAGACGGACGCTACGTCCTCCGGCGTGCCCTCGGCGACCACGCGTCCCCCTTCGTCTCCCCCTTCCGGCCCCAGGTCCACGATCCAGTCCGCCGACTGGATCACGTCCAAGTTGTGCTCGATCACGATCACGGTGTTTCCCTTGTCGACGAGGCGGTTCAGGACATGAAGCAGAGCACGCACGTCCTCGAAGTGAAGCCCGGTCGTGGGCTCGTCCAGCAGATAGAGGGTTCGCCCAGTCTCGACCCGCGAAAGCTCGGTCGCGAGCTTGACCCGCTGTGCTTCCCCTCCGGAGAGGGTCGTCGCGGGCTGCCCCAAGTGGATATAGCCGAGCCCCACTCCGCTCAACGTCTCGAGCTTCCTCCGCACCGGCGGTATCGCGCTCAAGAACTCGAGCGCGTCGTCGACCGTGAGCTCGAGCACGTCGGCGATCGACTTCCCCTTGAACGTCACCTCCAGCGTTTCCCGGTTGTAGCGCTTGCCGCGGCAGACGTCGCACGTCACGTAGACGTCCGGTAGGAAGTGCATCTCGATCTTCACCAACCCTTCCCCCGCGCAGGCTTCGCAGCGGCCCCCCTTCACGTTGAAGCTGAATCTACCCGGCTTGTACCCGCGCACCTTGGCCTCCGGAAGCTCCGCGAAAAGATCACGAATGAAGCTGAAGACCCCGGTGTAGGTCGCGGGATTGCTGCGCGGCGTGCGCCCGATCGGGGACTGATCGATCGCGACGACCTTGTCGATGTGCTGCAATCCCTCGATCCGGTCGTGGGCGCCTGGACTGTCCTTGGCCTGGTAGAAATGCCGCGCGAGCGCCCGGTAGAGAATATCCTGAACGAGCGTGCTCTTGCCGGAGCCCGACACACCGGTGACGCACACGAAGCTTCCAAGGGGAAACTTCGCGCGGACCTTCTTGAGGTTGTTCTCGCGCGCTCCCACCACCGTGATCGACTCGCCGTTCCCGTGGCGCCGCGTTTCAGGGACTTCGACCTCGCGCTCCCCCGAGAGATACTGCCCGGTGAGGGACTCGGGCGCCTCCCGGATCGCATCGATCGTGCCCTGCGCCACGAGGTAGCCACCCCGCCGCCCGGCGCCCGGGCCCAGATCGACGATGTGATCCGCGGCTTCCATGGTCTCACGGTCGTGCTCGACGACGAGGACCGAGTTCCCGAGATCGCGCAACGCGATCAGCGTACGCAGGAGCTTCCGGTTGTCGCGCGGGTGAAGCCCGACGCTCGGCTCGTCCAGGATGTAGAGCACCCCTGTGAGCCTGGACCCGATCTGGGTGGCGAGGCGTATTCGCTGGGCCTCGCCGCCCGCCAACGTGGCCGCGGCACGGTCGAGCGTGAGGTAGCCCACGCCCACGTCCTCCAGGAACTCGAGCCTCTGGCGGAGCTCCTTCAAGATGGGAGCAGCGATGACGCTCTCCCGGGTCCCGAGCGCGAGGCCTCCCACGAACCCGAGCGCACGCGAGACCGCCAGCCGCGTCCAATCGGCGATCGACCTGTCCGCGATCCGCACGGCGAGCGACTCCGGCTTCAGGCGCGCGCCGCCGCACGCAGGGCACGGCTTCTTGCTCATGCTCTGCTCGATGTGGGCGCGTACCTGGTCTGACGAGGTATCGCGATAGCGGCGCATCAGCTCGGGGATCACCCCGCGGAACCGCCCCTTGTGGGACCAGACCGTGCCGCTCTTGAGCTTGAACTTGTACTGGAGCTTTTCATCCCCAAGCCCGTACAGAAGCGCTTGTTGCGCCGCGGCGGGGAGCTTGGCGAAGGGGGTATCCATGGAGATCTTCATCCGCTTCGCGAAGGCCTGGATGGTGCCCTTGATCCACGTTCCTTCCGCGTCCCCCCATACGACGACCGCGCCTTCGCGGAGCGACTTCCTCCGATCCGGGACCACGAGGTCTGGGTCGATCTCAAAGGCCGTGCCGAGTCCATCGCAGGTCTTGCAGGCGCCGTAGGGACTGTTGAATGAGAAGGAGCGGGGCTCGGGGGGCTCGTAGGAAACCCCGCACACGGGGCACGCCGCCGTGCTCGAGAGCACCGCCTCTTCTCCCTTCGAGGGAATGATGAGCACCAGCCCGGAGGCGAGCTTGGTTGCGGTCTCTATCGATTCGTGAATGCGGCTCCGGCGCGCAGGCTCGGCGGCCAGACGGTCGACCAGGATCTCGATCGAGTGCTTGCGTTTCTTGTCGAGCGGGATTTCCTCTTCGAGCTCGTGCCACACCCCGTCCACCCGGGCTCGAACGAACCCGAGCTTTCGGTACTGCGCGAGCTCCTTCCGGTACTCCCCCTTCCGGCCGCGGATCACCGGTGCCAACACCTGAACCCTGTCCCCCGCGTGCGTCGCGAGGATCTGATCGACCATCTCCTGGACGGTCTGTCCGCGGATCGGCCGGTTGCACGATAGGCAGTGTTGCACCCCGACGCGCGCGAAGAGGAGCCTCAGGTAGTCGTAGATCTCGGTCACCGTCGCCACCGTCGAGCGCGGATTCTGCCCCGCCGTCCGCTGCTCGATCGAGATCGCCGGAGAGAGCCCCTCGATTTGGTCCACGTCGGGCTTTTCCATCTGACCCAGGAACTGCCGCGCGTACGCCGAGAGCGACTCGACGTAGCGCCTCTGCCCCTCCGCGTAGAGCGTGTCGAACGCAAGCGAAGACTTCCCCGAACCCGAGACTCCGGTCAGGACTACGAGCGCGTTTCGCGGAATATCGAGATTCAGGTTCTTCAAGTTATGCTCGCGCGCGCCGCGGATGCGAATCAGGTCCATGCCGCGATCCCTCCTTCCGGACGGCGGAGGATCCGTTGCATGAACGCACGACACCGGGAGGTCTCGGGACGGTCGATCAGGTCTCGGGCCAAGCCCGCCTCCACGAGAACGCCCGCGTCGAGGAAGACCGCGCGCTGAGCCACTTCCCGCGCGAAGCCGATCTCGTGCGTCACGACGAGCATGGTCATCCCCTCCCGCGCGAGGCTCCGCATCACGTCCAGCACCTCCGGGATCATCTCGGGATCGAGCGCGGAGGTCGGCTCGTCGAAGAGCATCACCTTGGGGCTCATCGCGAGCGAGCGGGCGATGGCGACCCGCTGCTTCTCCCCTCCACTGAGCTGCGCCGGGTACCGGGACTCCTTCCCACCGAGTCCCACGCGGTCGAGAAGCCGGAGCGCCGTGGCCTTCGCCTCGGACGGAGGCCGCCGCCTCACCACGACTTGGGGGAGAACCAGATTGTCGAGCGCCGTCCGGTTCGGGAACAGATGGAATCCCTGAAAGACCATGCCCACTTCCTCGCGCACTTTGTTCCAGTTGGTCGTCAGATGGTTCACGTGCATCCCGTCGATAATGATCTCACCCTCGTCAAGGGTCTCGAGTCCGTTGACGCAGCGCAAGAGGGTGCTCTTGCCGGAGCCGCTCGGCCCCATGATGACCAGAGTTTCCCCGCGCTGCACGTCCAGGGTGACCCCGCGCACCCCGTAGTGTCCACCCGGGAACCGCCGGGAGACGCCGCGCATTTCCACCATCGGCTCCATGTTCACGGCCTGGCGAGGCGGGCTTCCTGCCAGCGTGACAGGAGCGAGAGGAAGAGGCAGATCGCGAAGTAGATCGCGCCGATCGTCAGAAAGACCTCGAACGGGGAGAAGATTCTGGAATTGATCTGCCTCCCCACCAGCATGAGCTCCTCGTAGGAAACGAGCGACGCGAGGGAGCTGTCCTTGACGAGCGACACGAACTGCCCGGTCAAGGGGGGCAGCGACCGCCGGGCGGCCTGCGGTGCCACGATATGGAGCATGCTCTGGAAATAGCTCATGCCCAGCGAGCGGGCTGCCTCCATCTGTCCGCGGTCGATCGATTCGATCCCTGCCCGGACGATCTCGGCGACGTAGGCTCCCTCGAAGATGGAAAGCCCCAGGGCCGATGCCCAAAACGGGCTCACCGGGAGGAACGCGCCCGCTCCGAAATAGATCAGATAGAGGACGAGCATCAACGGAATGTTGCGGAGGAGCTCGACGTAGGCCGCCGCGAGAAACCGGAATGGCTTGAGCGGCTGAACGCGCATGAGCCCCGCGACGACGCCCAGAACGCTCCCGAACAGGATCGAGACCACGGAGATCTGGAGCGTACGGACGGTCGCTGCGGCGATCAGCGGAGCGTATTGGGGGAGCTCATCCCAGTGCCAGGTGTACACGGAAGGATCAGGACGACGGCCGCTTCACCCGGGCGAGCCAGGGCATCCGCACGAACCACGTCTGGTAGAGCGAGTCCCACGTCCCGCTGGCCTTGAGCTCGAAGATCACGAGATTGAGCCAATCGCGGAGCTCGGTGTCCCCTTTCCGGACCGCCATCGCGAGATACTCCTTCGTGAAGGGATCGAGAACGGCGAAGGTCCGAGCCGGTGATTCCTGGGCACGGATCGCGATGTAGGGCTGGTCGTACACCATGAGGTCGGCCCGCCCCGCGTCCACCTCGAGCGCGGCGTCGGACTCGGTCTCCATGGTCTTGACCGTGGCCACCCGGAAGAACTTTCGAGCCGCGATCTCCCCCGTCGTTCCGAGCTTTGTCGCCACGACGACGCCGGGCCGATCGAAGTCGCGCACCGTGAGCCCCGGCGACGGCTTGTGCTTGGCTCGGTTTACCAGGAGCGCCTGCCCCGTTTCGAAATAGGGGTCGGTGAAATCGCACCGGAGCGCCCGCTGCGGGGTACGGGTCATGCCGGAGAGGATGACGTCGAACTTGCCGGCGTTGAGGTTGGCGATGATCGGGTCCCAGTCGCTCTTCTGGAACTCCACGCGAACGCCGTTCCCGAGCTGCCCGGCCACGTAATTTGCGACGTCCACATCAAAGCCGATGATGCTCCCTTTCGTATCGACCATCTCGAACGGCGCGTACCCCGGATTGGTGCCGACGCGGAGGACCTTGGTGGCGAGGATCCGGTCGAGCGTGGAAGCCCGTTCCGCGCTTGGTGCGGGGCCGCAGCAGCCCGTGAGGCCGAGGAGGAGAGCGAGGAGAGGGATCGCCGGGCGCATGGGACGGCCAGCGTAGGCGCGGGCTTGGGTCGTGTCAAGGCGGGCGGGGCTACTCGTAACGGAGCGAATCGACGGGGTCGAGCTGCGCCGCTTTCACGGCGGGGTAGATCCCAAAAAAGAGCCCGATAACGGTCGAGGAAAAGAATCCGAGCAGCATCCCCCATAACGGCACGGCAAAGCTGAAATGGGACAGGAGGTGGATCAGGAAGCCCACGCCGATCCCGATGACGATTCCCAGAACCCCACCCGTCCCCGTGAGGGTCATGGCTTCCACCAGGAATTGCCACAGGATGTCGCGGCGCCGGGCACCGAGCGCCTTGCGCACCCCGATCTCGCGGGTCCGCTCCGTCACCGAGACGAGCATGATGTTCATGACACCGATTCCTCCCACCATGAGACCGATGGACGAAATCACCATCATGACGAGATAAAACGCTCCCGTGATCTTGTGGTAGATGTCCACAAGCGATTGGTCGGTGAAGATCGCGAAGTTGTCCGCTTGACGGTACGAGACCTTGCGTTGGCGGCGGAGCGTCTCGGTCATCTGGTCAATGGCCGTATCGATCAGCTCCGGCGAGACGGGCTTCGCGTTCAGGACCATGCGGAGATGGGGTCCCATGGTCTTGTCGAGGGGTAGCCGCCGATGTAGATCGTCTTTCCAATCGGGTTCACGTGCGGGAAGAGCGCCTCGATGTGATCCTTGCCGAGGACGCAGACGGTGGAACGGTGTTCCACTTCCGTCTCGGTGAAAAAGCGCCCGTTCGCGACGGCCCAGGTGTTCGTGACCAGGAAGTCCGGTGTGGTCCCGATGATGTTGGTGAAGCGGCTCTCCGTCTCGCGGTAACGGAGCCGCGCCTCGGTGAAATTGAGCGGCGCCACGGCGAGGACCGCGGGGCAAGCACGGCGGATCGCCTCAGCGTCCTCGATCGTGAACCACTTGCGGCGTCTCAGGCTGTCGGGAAACCCGCCGACGAAGGCCCCCGGCCGGAACGGCCGGATGTACAACACGTCCGAGCCGATCGAGGCGATCTGGGCCTTCATGTTGCGATTCAACCCTTCGATCAGCGAGACGATCGCCATGATGCTCGTCACGCCGATGATGACGCCCAGCACGGTCAGGAACGACCGGAGCTTGTTCGTCCGGATCGCCTGGAACGCGATCGAGATTCCTTCGCGGACGTCGATCGCCACCGGCTACTCCTGGCGGAGCGCCACGATCGGATCGAGCTTCGCGGCGCGGGTCGCGGGGTAGACCCCGAAGAAGAGTCCGACCGACGACGCCACGATCAAGCTGATCGCGACCGACCAGGGTTGAATCGAGGCGGGAAGCGGCGTGGCGATACGAATCAGGAGCGCGATCGCGACGCCCACCAGAACGCCGATCAGGCCGCCGAAAAAGGAGAGCACCACCGTCTCGCTCAAGAACTGGGAGAGGAGGTCTCCCTGACGCGCGCCCAACGCCTTACGGATACCGATCTCCCGGGTCCGCTCGGTCACCGCGACGAGCATGATGTTCATGATGACGATGCCGCCCACGAGAAGGGAGATCGCGACCAGCCCGATGGTGCCCGCATAGATGCCCTTCGTGAGGCTCTCGTAGAGCGACATGTAGGTCTCGGACGTCGTGATCGCGAAGTCATCGGGTTTTCCGATGGGGACGTGGCGGCGCGAGCGGAGGATCACCCGGGCCTCGTCCTGCACCCGCTCGAAATCGGCGCCCGGCCGCGACCGCATCAGGATCAGGACCGACTCGTGGGGTCCGAAGATCTTCTGGAACTGCCCGAACGGGATCAGGACGAAATTGTCCTGGCTCCGGCCCAGCACGTTCCCGCGCGCCGCGACCGTGCCCGCGACACGCAGCTCGTATCCGGCGACCCGAACCGCCTGGCCGATCGGATCCACGACCGGAAAGAGCTGTTGCGCCAGCTCGGAACCGAGGAGGCACACCGGCCGGCGCTTCGCGATCTCCTCATCCTCGAGCGGCCGTCCCTGATCGATCTCGTAGGTGCCGACCGCCTCGTACCCTTCCGTCGTGCCCAGGATTCGAACGTTCTGGAGCTCGACGCGGCCGGCACGGACCCGCTTGGTCGTTTCGAGCTGGGCCACCACCTCGCTCGCGAGCCGCGATTGCCCCTTCAGAGCCTCCGCGTCGAGCAGCGTCAGGTCGCGGCGCTTCATCGCGTCGCGCCACTCGTCCTCGTTCGTGATGAGGCCGAACTTGTCGATGTAAATCACCTTGAGGCCCTGCTCGAGCACCTTCTCGCTCACGTAGGTGTTCATGCCGTCGATCACCGCGACCACGGCGATCACCGACATGACCGCGACGACGTTGCCGATGACGGTAAGGACGGACCGGAGCTTGTTCGCGCGAAGGGCGTCGAGGGCGATCCTGAGATTCTCGCCCTGGGCGGCCCAGAACTCGCGCCGGGGCCGCGCGAGCGGGGTCATGAACCGGAAGGGGGCGAGGACCCAGAGGGGACGGCGGATGCCGGGGCGCCGCTCAGGGCGCGGCGGGTGGCCTGATCGCTTTCGATCTTACCGTCCCTGAGCCGGACGATGCGCTCCGCGTTGGCCGCGACGTCCTCCTCGTGGGTCACGAGGATCACGGTGTTCCCTCCCTGGTGTACCCGGTCCAGGAGGGCCATGATCTCGAGTCCGGTCTTGGAATCCAGGTTTCCGGTCGGCTCGTCCGCGAGCACGATCGAAGGCTCGTTGACGAGAGCGCGCGCGATCGCGACGCGTTGGCGCTGGCCGCCCGAGAGCTCGTTCGGGCGGTGGTGCATGCGCTCGGCGAGTCCGACCAGGCCGAGCATTTCGCGCGCACGCTCCCGGCGAGCCCGCTTGGGACGCCCCGCGTAGACCAGGGGTAGCTCCACGTTGTGAAGCGCGTCGGCTCGGGCGAGCAGGTTGAAGGTCTGGAAGATGAATCCAACCTCCTGATTTCGGATTCGCGCCAGCTCGTCGTCGTCTCGATCCCTGATCTCGGTTCCGCGCAGCTTGTAGGAGCCGCTCGTGGGCGTATCGAGGCAGCCGATGATGTTCATGAGGGTGGATTTCCCCGAGCCGGACGGCCCCATGATCGCGACGTACTCTCCCCGTTTGATCTGGAGCGAAACGCCGTCGAGCGCGTTCACCTCCGAAGCACCCATCTGATAGACCTTGTGGATCTCGGCAAGCTCGATGAGCGCGCCGTCTGCGCTAGCTGGTTGGTTCACCGTTTCTCGCCCTTCTTCGCTTTCGGCTCCTCGAGCTTCACCCGGCTGCCGGGCTTGAGCTGACGGAGCACTTTGTTCGGCCCGATGATGACCTTGTCTTTCGGCTTGAGATCCCCCGACACCTCGAGGTCCGTGTCGCTCGCGATCCCGGTGCGGACCCTGCGGAACTGCGCCTCGCCGTCCACGATCACGAAGACCCCCTTGATCTCCTCGTCTTTCTTGGCCGGCGCGTCTCCTGCGACCGTTTCGGCGGCCGTGGCCGAGCCCGTCTTGCCGGCGCGTCCCCGTTTGCCGGCCTTCGCCTTCGCCAGCTCTTCGGACGTGCGGACCACGACGGCCTGGATCGGCACGTGGAGGACGTCCTTCTTCGTGGCGGTCTTGATCTCGACGTCTGCGGTCATGCCCGGACGAAGGGTCGCGGGAGGGTTGTCGATCATGACGTCCACGACGAAGTTGGTCTGTTGCTCCTGCGTCCCCAGCTCCGACACCTTGGGCGAATTGGCGATTTCAGCGACCAGTCCCGTGAGCGTGGTGTCGGGGAGCGCATCGACCTTGACGGAGGCGGTCTGGCCCAGCCGGATCGAGGCGACGTCCGTCTCGTCCACGTCCGCCTCCACCTTCATGCGGCGGAGATCGGCGACGCTCAAGATCACGGTGCCTGGGTTGTTCATCGTGCCCACCATCACGATCTCGCCCCGCTCGACGTTGAGCTGGGTGACGGTGCCGTCGATGGGGGAATGGAAGACCGTCTTTCTCAGATTATCCTGCGCGCTTTGGACCGCCGCTTCGGAGCGCGCGACCTCCTCGCGGTTCACGTCGACCCGCGCCTTGTCCGTGTTCCGCTGCGTGCGCGCGGCTTCGATCTCCTCAGGAGAGACCAGCTTCCGCTCGAAGAGCGACTCCTTGCGCTTGAGGAGGGACTCCGATTGCTCGAGGGAGACCTCGGAGAGCCGAAGGCTGGATTTCGCGGCGTCGAGCGCGGCTTGGCTCTGACGCAGCTGGGCCTGGTACTGCGTTCCATCGAGCTGGAGCAGGAACTGCCCTTTCCGGACGGAGTCCCCTTCCTTGACCGCCAGCCGCACGACCTCCCCGGGGACGTTGGCGCTGATCTTGACCATGGTCTCCGGCTGCACCTTGGCGGGCGCGCGAACGGTGGAGGAGATGTCTCCCATCTTGGCGTCCTCGGCCTGCACGCCGAGGCGTCCCCCCTGCCCCTTCGAGACGTTGGCGACGACAATCGCCACGAGGAGCAACCCTCCCCCGCCTAGGATCAGCGCCCGCTTAAGGCCCTTCATCTACGGATACCCCCTGGTTCCCCTAATAACGCCGCGATCCAACCGCCTGTTCCAACGCCGCCTCGGCGACGTGGGCGTCCGCGAGCGCTTCCACGTAGCTTTGCTTCGCCTGTGCGAGATTCACCTGGGCGTTCAATAGATCCAGGAACGTTCCCGCGCCCAGCTCATAGCGTCCCTTCGAAAAGCTGTAGTCCTCCTCGGCGGAAGCAAGCCCTTCCTTGGCCACGTCGATGCGCTGGACCGCCTCGCGCATCGAAAGCCAGGCCTGCTGCACCTCGACGGCTACGTCCACTTCGCGCTGGCGGCGCTGCGCCTCGGCCTCGAGGAGTGTCCCCTTCGCGGATTTCATCCCACCCTCGAGAGCGAACCCGTCGAAGAACGGCAGCGTGAGCCGTACGGTTCCTTGCCACTCCGTCGCGTAGCGATCGAAGTCGAGGTCGCCGAAACCGGAGACCGACACCCGGTCGGTGATCTTGCTTCGATCGACGGCCAGATCACCGACCACTTTCGGGAGCCGTTCCGATCGCGCGCCAAAGAGCCCCGATCGCGCGGCCCGTTCGACCGCGCTCGCGCGCGAGAGCTCCGGCCGTGAGGAGAGCGCGGTTCGGACGGATTCGCCGGAATCGGGAAGCGCGACCCCCTCCCCCAGGGTCGGATCGATCTCGAGCGCCGCACCCGGTTTCACGCCCATGATCTGCTTCAGCTTCGAACGCTGAATCTCGATCTGGTTGTCGGCGCGGATCCGGTCGAGCTGGGTCGTGGCGCGGCGTGCGCGCGCCTTGAGCACGTCCCCGCGCGCGACGGTCCCGACCTCGAAGAGCGCTTCCGCCCGCGACTCCTCGTCCCGCGCCAAGCGTTCCGATTCGCGGGCGACCTCGGCCAGCCGCTCCGCCTTGACGAGGGCGAAGTACTGTTGCTTCACCGCATAAACGACCCCGTTCCGCGCTTCCGCCTCGGATTCCTCGGCGCCGCGGCGAAGGAGACTCTGCCGGCGCTTCTCGCTCCAGGCCGGAACGCTGAACAGGTTGGACCGCACGCCGGCCTCAGCCGTCTGCAGCTGCTCTCGCTTCGTGAGACCCGAGAGCGTGTCCGTAGGCGTGTAGACGACGGTAAGCGAGCTCTGCTTGTCCGGGACAATGTGATTGTAAATCAGTTGCCCCGTCACCGAGGGCAGAATGCCGCTCCACGCCCGGAGCGCGGAGCCGCGCGCCTGCACCGTGCGCGCATGGGCGGCGCGCGCGTCGACGTTCCCCTCGAGGGCGGCCGCGACCACCCGAGCCAGGCTCCAGCGTTCCCCCGCACGCGTTTGCGGTCCCGCGGGTGCAGCGCCGGTAGGCGCGGGCCCTCCGGCCGGCAGGCTGTCCGGAGCGGCCCCCGACGGCGCCTCGACGCGATCGGCGCCCGGCTGCGCCGCGGCCCGGGCCGGGGGCATCAACGCCATCCAGACCACGATTGCCCCGGTAACCAACGCCGCTTGCGCGCGAAGCGGCTTAAACCCTTCGATCATCGCTGCACCTCCCCTGGTCGGTACGTAGCCCCACCCCTACGTCGCGCGCCGGGAGGGAGTTTCCGAAACACGGTCCATTCACTGCTGAAACGCCGAAAGAGAGACGAGGAGGAGAAAGCCGGGCAAGACCGCGAGGACGCCGAAGCCAAAGCTCTTCCGCGCCATCACCGAAACGCCCAGGGCCTCGATCGCGGTGGCCCAGAGGAGAAGCGGATCGGTGGCCGTGTCCGCCACGTGCATGAAGCGGC
>VBOX01000050.1 GCA_005893265.1 Candidatus Eiseniibacteriota bacterium
ATGGTCGCGCGCGCGCGCGCGCCGCGCGCCATGTGAAGCGCGTTCAGATCGTGATGGAACGAGAGATCGCCGGTGACGAGGAGCAGGGGGTCGTCGGAAGCCGCGCTGGCGCCGAGCGCGCTCGAAACGACGCCGTCGATCCCGTTCGCCCCGCGGTTCGCGAGCACGCGGACGCGCCGGGGGTGCTCGGGCACGAAGGAGTCCAGGTCTCGGATCGCCATGCTGTTTCCGACGTAGAGGGTCCCGGATTCGGGGAGCGCGTGCAACAGCACAGGGAAAACCTTTCCCTCACAAAATCCCCGAGCGTCCTCAAGATGACGAGCGATCGTGGCGCGCGCCGCATGCTCCGCCCGCTCGAATACGCCGCGCCAGCTTGGAAGCGGATCCGCCGCTCCATCGAGCGCTTCCGACAGGGCTTGGGCGAAGGCTGCAGGGTCGGCGGTCACGACCTCCCGCGCCCGGCGCGCGGGGCTTCGCCAGCCGGCTCCCGGATCCACGATCACATGTCTCGCGGCGGCATGCCGGGACGCGTACGCGTGAAACGCTTTCGACGTGAGCGCAGCGCCGAATTGGATCACGAGCTCGGGGCCGTGCCGCTCGGCGAACGGCGCGGACCGAAGAAACGCGTCGTAGGCGCCGAGGACCGGCTCTCCGGGGCGGGCGCCGAATCGGGTCTGGGATGCGGGGTCGGCGAGAATGGGATAGCCGGTGACTTGGGCGAGCCGCGTCACAGCGGCCGTGAACTCGGGCGGGGGATCGTCCGGGCCGCACACGATGAGCCCGCGTTTCAGGCCCCGCGCGGTCTTGGCGACGCGCTCGATGGTGCTCTGCGCCGGCGGATGGGGCTCCACCACCACCTGAGCGCCGGGCGCCGAGGCGGGGGGCGACGGAACCGCATCCGGTTCGGGAAGAAGCGGCTCCCGAAACACGAAGTTCAAGTGCACGGGCCCCGCGGGGGCGCGCCACGCCTCGGCGACCGCGCGGGTCCCGAGGGAGGTGACGTAGTCGAGCATCGCGGGGGAGCCCTCGGGCGCCCCCACCTCCGCGAACCACCGCACCTGGCTCCCGAAGAGCTTGACCTGGTCGATCGTCTGCGGGGCGCCCGTGTCACGAAGCTCCGGCGGGCGATCGGCCGTGGCGACGATCAGCGGCACACGCGCGTAGTTCGCCTCGACGATCGCGGGAAAGAAGTTCGCGGCGGCGGTGCCCGACGTGCACACGAGCGCGACGGGGCGTCGCGAGGCCTTGGCCAGACCAAGCCCGAAGAAACCCGCCGCACGCTCGTCGAGCGAGACGTGCGTCGCGATCGGGGAACGGTCGAACGCGAGCGCGAGGGGTGCGGACCGGGAACCGGGGCAGATGACCGCGTCCCTCACTCCCGCATCGTGGAGCCCGGCGGCGAAACGGTCCGCCCACGCGAGCTGAATCGAGCTCCGTGCACGGGCCGCATCGTCCGGCTCGGCGGCCGGTCCGGCGGCGTCCGCGGAACGCACCCCTTCGCGGGGCGTCACAGGTTCAGTCGCGCGCGACGGCATCGAGAATCCCTTTCATCTTGAGCTCGGTCTCGTTCCACTCGAGCTCCGGATCGGAGCCCTCGACGATTCCGGCGCCCGCGAAGATGCGGGCGCGTTCACCGCACAGGGCGAGCGATCGGATGCCCACGGCGAAATCTCCCTCTCCCGTTCCGTTCACCCAGCCCATCGGCCCCGCGTACCAGCCGCGGCCACATGGCTCCACGTGATCGATCCAGGCGAGAGCCTCGCGCCGCGGCCAACCTGCGATCGCGGGGGTCGGGTGCAATCGTGACACGAGGTCGAGGATATGGGCTCCATCGCGGGCTCGGCCCCGCACCGGTGTGCGGAGGTGCAGGAGGTGAAGAAGCCTCATCACCTCGGGCTCCTCCGGCGCGTGTAGCGAATCGCAAAGGGGGCGGAGCGTTTCGAGGAGATGGCGCAGGACGATCGCGTGCTCGCTTCGGTCCTTCGCGTTGGCCGTGAGCGAACGGGCGAGGGCCGGCTCGTCATCGCCAGGCTCGCAACGCTGCGTTCCGGCGACCGCCTCGCTGGAAATCTCGCCGTCGACGAGCCGTACCAACCGCTCGGGGCTGGCTCCCAGGAACGCGTTTCCATTCCCGTCCGCGATCAGGAACCGATAGCACGTCGGATAGGCCGTGCGGAGCGATTCCATGATCCCGATCGCGTCGATCCTACGATCCATCCGGACCTCGACCGAGCGCGCCAGCACGGCTTTCGAGCATCCACCGTCCCGGATTCTATCCAGTGTGAGCCGCACAGCCTCGATCCAGGTGGCTCGATCCCACGACGGGGCGAGAGCAGGCTCCCTTCGGGCGGGGCTCGGGATTCCTTCGCCGCCGTGACCGGGGGTCCATCGCGTCTCGATCGTCTCGCCCGAAACGCCCTTCCAAAACACCACCGCGGGAACGAAGAAGGAAGCGTCGGGAAACCCCGGCCATCCAAGCTGAGCGCCCTGTTCCGCGAAGGAGAAACCGCCGATCGCGATCGCGCCGGGGAAGCCCGGAGGCGTCCGCCCACGGTGGCTCGCGGCATCGAGCGCCCGCTTCACCCTGAGCCGGATCTCCTGGAACCGGTCGCGCCCCAGGTCCCCGTCCCCGCCCGCGCTCACGGGGCTCGTGATTGAGCACTCGATCCGATACAGGGCCCCAATCCCCGCGATCGCTTCCCCCTCCGGTGCTTCCCAAAGGAAGACAGGGCGGCCGGCGGCCTCTCCCCGCGAAGACCGAAGGCAGTCCCAAGGGCTCCTTCCTGGGATTGTCTCGCTCTCGCCCGAGAAAGCTTCGGGCTCGGCCGGGAGCCAAGGTGCGGCTTCCGGCCGGGCGCCGGATGGTGCCGTTCTGGATGAAGGGGTATCGGGGGCCGTCACGGTCGGCCAGTATAGAGAGCGCCCGGTGATGCGGCAACTCGAGGATGCTAGGCAATTGCGGGCGGCTATCGTATCTTCCCGCGCATGATTCCGGCCGCGGTTTCCCACATGGCCCTGGGGTTGGTTCTGGGCCTCCGCCACGCGTTCGAGGCGGACCACATTGCCGCGGTCGCCGCGATCGCGAGCCGCGAGAAGAGCCCGTTTCGCTCCGTGTTCATCGGGGGATTCTGGGGGTTGGGGCACCTCGCTTCGCTGCTGCTGGTCGGTTTGCCGGTCGTCGGACTCGGCCTCAGGTTCCCGTCCGTTCTCAACGTTCCGCTCGAGCTTGGGGTGGCGGCCATGATCGTGCTCCTGGGGGTGGGCGGACTCGCTCGGGCTCGCCCGCCCGCTTGGACCGGCGACGACGCGCCCGCTCTGCGACACGACCATCCCCATTCACTTCGCCGACTGGGAAACCGGCCCTTCTGGGTAGGCGCCGCGCACGGCCTCGCGGGTAGCGGCGCTTTGACGCTGGTCATTCTCGCGACGATGCCGTCGCGGATGGACGGCATTCTCTATCTCGGCGTGTTCGGAATCGGATCGATCGTGGGGATGATGGCCGCAAGCGCTGCTCTTTCCATCCCGATCGCGGTTTTGGGACTGGGTGGCCCCGGAGTCACGCGGCGGCTCGCGCAAGGGGTCTCGTTGGGGAGCGTGATTTTCGGGCTCCTCTATGGCGCGACCACCCTTGCCGCCGCGATCGCGCGGCATCCGCTTTCCTGAAAGGGATCACCCTTGACGGTCGACAAAGTTGGTGACATTATTCACAATCTTGTTTTCAAGGGGTCTCATCCGCGCGTGCGGCTGACCACCAAAGGAAAGTGGTTTCCGGCGACTTGAGCACTCTTAACCCAAAGCAATTCTTTGCGATCGCGCTGATCCTGCTCGTCCTGGGCGGCTGGTCCTTTTTCGATTCGTTCAGCAATGTCGGGTACGCCCCGCAGCAGCCGATTCCATTCAGCCACAAGCTCCACGCCGGGACGAACAAGATCCCCTGTCTCTACTGCCACTCCAACGCCGAGCGCTCGCGACACGCGACGATCCCCGCCATGGCCGTGTGCATGAACTGCCACACCGTTGTCCGGACCGACCGGCCCGCCATCCAAATGGTGACGGCCTACTACCAGGCCGGAAAGCCCATGCCGTGGATCCGCGTTCATCGCGAGCCTGACTACGTGTATTTCAGCCACCAGTGGCACATTGCGCGCGGGTTCGCGTGCCAGACATGCCACGGGCAAGTCCAGAACATGGACGTGATACAGCAATCCAAAGACCTCAAGATGGGCTTCTGCATCAGCTGCCATCGCCAGAACAAGGCGCCCACGGACTGCAACACGTGCCACACATGAACGAATCGACTCCAAAGCACTGGCGGTCTCTCGCGGAGCTTAACGGCGATCCCGAGGTTCAAGCGCTCCGGGACCGTGAGTTCCTCACGCCGTCCGAAGAGACGACCGAGATCCCCTCGCGGCGCGATTTCTTGAAGCTGGTCGGGGCCGGCGCTGCATTCGCGGCGGCGGGATGCGCGCGGAGACCGGTCGAGAAGATTCTTCCGTACATCAAGATGCCCGAGGAAGCGACTCCAGGGAAAGCTGTGTGGTACGCATCCACCTGCGGCGAGTGCCCGGCGGCGTGCGGCGTTCTGGTCAAGACCCGCGAGGGGCGGCCGATCAAGCTCGAGGGGATGAAAGAGCACCCCTTGAGCCGGGGCGGGCTCTGCGCCCGCGGGCAGGCGTCGCTTCTCAACCTCTACGATCCGGACCGGCTCCGCGGCCCAGTCGCCGTCGACCGCGCCACGGGCGCCACGAAGGCGGCCACGTGGGGAGGGCTCGACGCGCGTGCGGCGAGCGCGTTGCGCGGCGCGCGCGACGGCGGCGGAAAAGTCGTCCTCCTGACGGGCACCGTGACGAGCCCGTCGACGCGCTCGCTCATCGACGAGTTTCTCAAAACATACCCGGGTGGCTCCCACGTCTCCTACGACGCCGTCTCGAGCGATGCGATCGCCAAGGCCCAAGAGCTTTGCTATGGCGAGCGTCTCATCCCGCACTACCGCCTCGACAACGCCGATTTGTTGGTCACGATCGGAGCCGATCCGCTCGGAACGTTCCTATCCCCTGTAGAGTTCGCCCGCGATTTCGTGAGCCGCAGGAAACCTGAGTCAGGCTCGATGTCCAAGCTCGTGGCGATCGAGCCGATCCTCAGCCTCACCGGGACCAATGCGGACGTCCGGTACCGTGTGCGCCCCGAGCATCTCCTCGCCGTGACGCTCGCGCTGGCGAACGAGCTTCTGGTGCGGAACCCGCGCGCTCCGCTCTCGGGGAACGCGGCGGTGGGCACGGCGCTCCGGGCGTATCCGGCCGATGCCGTGGAGCGCGACGCGGGCTTGAAGCCGGGGACGCTCGGAGCGCTGGCAGACGATCTCTGGGCCAATCGCGGAAGGAGTCTGATCCTCGCCGGGCCGCAGGCTGCGCCGGCGAACCATGCGGTGGCGATCCAGGTGGCTGCGAATCTCCTGAACGTGGCGCTCGGGAATGAGGGCGTGACGGTGGAGAGGGGGGCGCCCTCTCTTCAGGCGCAAGGCTCGGAGGAGGCCGTGCTCTCGCTGGTGGAGCGAATGCGCGGCGGGGAAGTCCAGGTGCTCCTCGTCCATGGTGTGAACCCGGCCTACACGCTCCCCGCGGCGCTCGGATTCGGCGACCTGATGAAGAGGGTTCCGTTCATCGTGAGCTTCGCCGACCGTGTGGACGAGACGGCCCGCCAGGCCGATTTCGTGGCCCCGGACCATCACTACCTCGAATCCTGGAACGATCACGAGCCGCGCCGGGGTGTGCGTTCGCTCGCGCAGCCGGCGATCGCGCCGCTCTACGACACGCGGGCGTTTCAGGACACGCTCCTCGCATGGGGACGCTCCTTGGGGGCGGGCTCTCTCGCCGGCACGGTCGGAACCTGGCACGACTATCTGAGGGAGCGGTGGCGCGGCGACGTCTACACGAAGAGCGACGCCGCGGGGTCCTTCGATCTCTTCTGGGAAGGCGCGCTCCGCGAAGGGGTGTGGCGGGGGAAAGGCCAAGGAACCGCGAGCTCCGCGCCCGGAGCCTTCCGGGTGGGGGCGCTGAGCGAGATTCCAACGACGCCGGGCCCGGCGCCGTCCGGCGGATCGCTCTCGCTCGTGCTCTACACGCCGGTCACGCTTTACGACGGACGCAGCGGGAACAACGCCTGGCTGCAGGAGCTTCCCGATCCGGTCTCGAAGATATGCTGGGACAACTACGTCTCGATCGCCCCGTCCCGAGCGAAGGCTCTCGGGGTTTCGGAGTACGAGATGAAGGCGGACGTCGTCACGGTGGACGTGGGTCACGCCAAATTCGACCTACCCGTCCACGTGCAGCCCGGCCTCCACCCCGACGTGGTCGCGATCGCGGTCGGGTTCGGGCGGACGGCCGCGGGACGCGTGGGGAACAAGGTTGGACAAAACGGCTATGCGCTCGCCCAGGCTACCGGCGGGAGGATCGGTCTGAGCGGGATCCCGGCGCGGATCACGAAGACGGGGGGCAGGGCGCCGCTCGCCTGCGTGCAGGGACACCAATACACGCGCGGGAGCTTCGACACCGAAGACCGCCCCATCATTTACGAGACGACCCTCGCGTCTTTCCTCAAGGATCCCTCCTCGGGAAACGAAGCGCCCACGAACGAGCCCTCGATGTGGACGAGGCATAAGTACCTCGGCTACCGGTGGGGAATGGCGATCGATTTGAACGCGTGCATCGGCTGCTCCGCGTGCATGATCGCGTGCCAGGCCGAGAACAACGTCCCGGTCGTGGGGAAGTCGATCGTCCTCCGGGGTCGCGAGATGGCGTGGCTTCGGATCGATCGCTATTACTCCGGAGACGCCGAAGCCCCCGAGACCGTCTACCAGCCGATGCTCTGCCAGCACTGCGAGAACGCGCCGTGCGAGACCGTCTGCCCGGTGCTCGCAACGGTCCACAGCTCGGAAGGTCTCAACCTACAGATCTACAACCGCTGCGTCGGGACCCGATACTGCTCGAACAACTGCCCGTACAAGGTCCGGCGCTTCAACTGGTTCGATTACTCGAACGTGCGAGAGAAATCGCTGCGGCTCGTCCTCAACCCGGACGTGACCGTGCGGTCCAAGGGCGTTATGGAGAAGTGCACGTTCTGCATCCAGCGCATCCGCGACGGCAAGGAGCACGCGAAGGCTCTCGGCGTCCCCGTCCAGGATGGCGATATCGAGACCGCGTGCATGCAGTCCTGCCCGACCCAGGCAATCACGTTCGGCGACATCAACAACCCGAAGAGCCGCGTGTCGGAGCTGATCAAACGTCCGCGTGGGTATCACGTGCTGGCGGAGCTGAATACCCTTCCGGTCGTGACCTACGAGGTCAAGGTGAGGAATCGAGAGGAGACCGGCGCATGAGCGACGTCGCCCTGTCTCCGGCGCTCCCAGCCGAGCCGCTGATCGACCCGCGGAAGTCTTTTGCCGACGTGAACCAGGATGTCTCCGCGCCGCTCGAGCGGAAGCCGGGCATGCTGTGGAAGGTCTGCTTCGGAATCACGGCCCTTCTGACCCTCCAATTCTTCATGGAAATCGGGTACCAGATGTACAAGGGCATCGGGATCTGGGGGCTGAACCATCCCGTCGGGTGGGCGGTCGATATCACGAGCTTCGTGTTCTGGATCGGCATCGGACACGCCGGAACGCTCATCTCGGCGATCCTCCACCTGTTCCGCCAGCGCTGGCGCACCGCGATCAACCGTTCGGCCGAGGCGATGACGATCTTCGCGGTCATGACCGCGGGGCTCTTCCCGCTGATCCATCTCGGTCGGACCTGGTTTGCCTACTGGCTCGTGCCGTACCCGAACTGGCGGTTCCTCTGGGTGAACTTCCGGTCCCCGCTCATTTGGGACGTCTTCGCGGTCACGACGTACCTCACGATCTCGATCTGCTTCTGGTACACGGGGCTCATCCCCGATTTCGCCTCGCTGCGGGACCGCTCCACCGGCTGGCGCCGCGCGATCTACGGCGTGCTCTCGCTCGGTTGGCGCGGATCCGAGCGCCATTGGCAACACTACGAGCGGGCGTACATGATGCTCGCGGGGCTGTCGACGCCGCTCGTGCTCTCCGTGCACAGCGTCTTCTCCTTCGATTTCGCGACGTCGCTCTTGCCTGGTTGGCACACGACGATCTTCCCGCCCTACTTCGTCGCCGGCGCGATCTTCTCCGGATTCGCGATGGTCGTGACCCTGCTCGTCATCCTCCGCAAGGTCTTCCACATGGAGGAGTACGTCACGCTTCAGCATCTCGAGAACATGAACAAGATCATCCTCGTGACGGGGATGATGGTCGGGTACGCCTACGCGACGGAGTTCTTCGTCGCGTTGTACAGCGGGAATCCCTTCGAGCGATTCACGTTCTTGAACCGCGCGGGCGGGCCCTTCGCGTGGTCCTATTGGATCATGGTGACGTGCAACGTCGTCGTCCCCCAGATTTTCTGGTTCAAGAAGTTCCGCCGAAGTCTCCCCGTGATGTTCGTGGTATCCATCCTCGTCAACGTGGGGATGTGGTTCGAGCGTTTCACGATCATCGTGACATCGCTCCATCGGGACTTCCTCCCGCCGAATTGGTCCTACTACAAGCCGACGATCTTCGATTACTCCGTGATCGTGGGATCGTTCGGGTTCTTCTTCATGTGGTTCCTGCTCTTCTGCCGCTTCTTCCCGGCCATCTCGATGGCCGAGGTAAAGAGCGTGCTCTGGAGCGCGAAGAAATCGGCGGCGGCGCGGGAAGCGCCGCGAGCCAAGGAGCCGGCGCATGTTTCTTGACCGGTTCCGGAAGCCGCGCCCCGCACGGGCGGTGCTCGCCCTCTACGACGACCCGGATCGCCTGCTGAACGCCGCCGCGCTCGCGAAGGAGCACGGGCTCGAGGGGATCGACGCCTTCACGCCCTACCCGGTGCACGGTTTGAGCGAGGCGCTCGGCGTCAAGAAGTCGTGGGTGCCCTACGTGACCCTGGTCATGGGATTGAGCGGGGCGGCGCTCGGGCTCACCTTCGAGATCTGGACCTCCGCGTTCGATTGGCCGATCAACGTCGGCGGAAAGCCCTACATATCGCTGCCGGCGTTCATCCCGGTCATGTTCGAATGCGGGGTGCTCCTCGGGGGGACGATGACCCTGGCGGCACTCATCCTCGCGTGCGGTCTCCCCAATCTGAAGTCGCCGATCCTCGATCGCAATTTCACCAATGACCGCTTCGGGCTCTATGTTCCCGAGTACGGGCCCGGTTGGAACGAAGAGCGGATTCTCAGGATCCTGAGCAGGACCGGCGCGGTGGACGTGAGGGTGATCCGTGTCTAGCGCGACCACGCGATGGACCCTTTCCTCCTCGGCCCTCGTGGTCGTCGTCGCGGTGCTCCTTGCGGGCTGCTCCCACAAGAAGAGCACCCCTGCGTTGGAGTACATGCCGAACATGGCCTATTCGCCGGCGGTCAAGGCACAGAACGAGGACCCGTTGCACCCCGGCATGTCGGCCATGCGGCCGCCGGTGCCTGGGACGGTCGCGCGCGGGTTCACGCCCTACCGCTATGCGGTCGGGGATAGCCTCGCCGCGCAGCGTGACCTGGTGAACCCGCTCCCTCGCACCGCGGACGTGCTCGGGCGGGGGGAACGGGTCTTCATGACGTACTGCGTCGTGTGCCACGGACCCAAAGGGGACGGGCAGGGCTACATCGTGCCCAAGTTTCCCATGCCCCCCTCCCTTCTCTCGGAGAAGGTGTCCCATTGGCCCTCGAGCGCGCGGCGAACCCGCTTCCGCAAGATCTGGCGGTAGCCGGGCTGAGCCCCGACACGACGGCCGCCGTTGCGGCGAAGGCACCGGCCGGCTCCACCGGGGCCGGGAAGACGAAGGCGCCTGTGGGAGGGAAGCCGTGAGCGTGGACGCGTTGGCCCACGCGGCTCATCATCCGGAGGAGAAGGCGCGCGTCGCCCCCGTCGCTACTTCCTTGGGCGTGCGTGCCCTGCTCGGTCTCATGATCGCGATGGGCGTCGTCACGTTCATCCTCGAGGTGAACAGCGACCCGACCCGTGCATACGCCGCGTTCCTCCACAACTACTGGGTCTTTCTCTGCCTCGGCTTGGCCGGCACGTTTTTCACGGCGATCCACTACTTGGTCGGAGCGACGTGGAGCGTGGCGGTGCGGCGGATCGCCGACGCGTTCTCCTCGTATGTTCCCATCGCGTTTCTCTTGTTTGTGGTCGTGGTGATCGGCATCCCCCACGTCTACATCTGGTCGAGCCCGGCGGCGACGCAAGGGGAGAGCGTGAAACTGATCACGAAGGGGGGCTATCTCTCCGGCAACCTCTTCGTGCTGCGCATGGTCAGCTTCCTGGCCCTCTGGACGTTCTTCTCCTGGTTCTTCGTGCGGACCTCGACGAAGCAGGACGAGACGCGCGACGTGACGGTTTCGAAGACCAACGTCAAGTACGCCGCGGTTTTCATCCTCACGTTCGCGATCACCTTCACGCTCGCGAGCTTTGACA
>VBOX01000115.1 GCA_005893265.1 Candidatus Eiseniibacteriota bacterium
CTCTTCCTGAACGACGGCACGGGCCATTTCACCGAACAGGGGGCGGACGCCGGCCTGACGTCCTCGGCCGGCAGCACGACCATCGCCCTCGCCGACGTGGACGGGGACGGCTGGCTCGACTTGTACATCGCCAACTACAAGGCCTACACCACGCTCGACCGGATGTCGCCGCAGGAGCGCTCGTTCGACCACGTCGTCCGCCAGTTGGGCCCCGGACGGTTCGCGGTGCGGGAACAGTACCGCCGTGACTACAGGCTCGTCGATCGCGCGGACCTGGGAGGCATCAGCCTCGAGCAGCGCGCAGATCCCGACTTCTTCTACCGCAACGCTGGCGGCGGCCGGTTCATTCGCGAGCCCATCGCCCGGAATCCCCGCTTTGTGGACGACCGGGGCCGCCAGCTCACGGAGGAGCCGGAGTACTTCGGCCTCGCGGCCATGTTCGTGGATTTGAACGGCGATGGCGCGCCCGACCTGTACGTGGCGAACGACTTCGAGGACCCCGATGAGTTCTGGCTCAACGACGGCCGCGGGCACTTCCGACTGGCGCCCTGGAACGCCGTGCGCTCCACCAGCAACTCGGGCATGGCGGTCGACGTGGGCGACGTGGACCGGGACGGACGACCGGACCTCTTCGAGGTGGACATGCTGAGCCGGGACACGCGCCGGCTCAAGACCCAAATCCCGACGCATACCGCGGTGCCCAAGCGGCCGGGGCAAGACGCACTCCGCCCTCAGGTGCAGCGGAACACCCTGCAACGGAACCGGGGAGACGGAACCTTCGCGGAGGTCGCGCGGCTCGCCGGGGTCGGAGCCTCCGGGTGGTCGTGGTCCACCATGTTCCTCGACGTGGATCTCGACGGGTGGGAGGACATCCTGATCGGCACCGGGCACGTGTGGGACCAGATGGATGGCGACACCCAGCACCGCCTCCGCAGCCGGCTCCACGAGATCGACTGGCGGCGCATGCTGTTCGAGTACCCGCCCCTGCCGCTCCCGAACGTGGCGTTCCGGAACCGCGGCGACCTGACGTTCGAGGACGCGAGCCGCGCCTGGCGATTCGACCTCGGCGACGACATTTCCCACGGGATGGCAGCGGCCGATCTGGACGGCGACGGTGATCTGGACGTGGTCATCAACCGGCTGGGGAAGCCCGCAGCCGTGCTCCGAAACGATGCCACCGCACCGCGCATCGCCGTTCGGCTTCGCGGCACCCCGCCGAACACCTTCGGCATCGGGAGCCGCGTGCGGGTGCTCGGAGGGGCCGTACCGCTCCAGCAGCGTGAGATTGTCGCGGGCGGCCTCTACCTCTCGAGCTCTGAGCCATCGCTCACCTTCGCGACGGGAAAGGCGAAGGAGGTCACCATCGAGGTGGCCTGGCGCGACGGCCGCCGGACGGTGATCGCGGGCGCCCGTCCCAACCGCCTCTACGAGATCGATCAGACTGCGGCCCGGCCGGTGGCGAATGCTGCGGCGGCCTCCGCCCCGGCCCTGGCCCCGACGCTGTTTCAGGACATCTCCGACCAGCTCGGCGGTCACCGTCACGTCGAGCCCTACTTCGACGACTACGCCCGCCAGCTCCTCCTGCCCAACGCCTTCAGCCAGCTCGGGCCCGGCATCGCCTGGGACGACGTGGACGGGGATGGCCGTGAGGATCTGATCGTCGGCACCGGCCGCAGCGGCACGCTTGCCTGGTTCCGGAACGAGGGCCGCCGTCTGAGGCCCGGAGCCGTGCGCGTCCCTCCGGCGCGCGGCGACCTCACCACGGTACTGGGTTGGCTCGATGGCCGGGGACGAAGGATGGTGATCGCGGGAGTCTCAAGCTACGAGATGGCCACGACGAGCGATGCGCTCGCTACGCCGAGCGTCGTCGCCTATTCCCCGGCAACCGGGGCGATGACGCCACTCGTCCCTGGCGATAGCGCGAGCGTGGGTCCGCTGGCCCTCGCCGACTACGACGGGGACGGTGACCTCGACCTATTCGTCGGCGGCAGGATCTACCCCGGCGCCTACCCGCTCTCCCCCTCCTCGCGGCTGTATCGGAACGACGGGGGGCGACTGATCTCCGATACGGCGAACAACCGGCTGTTCGCCGGCATGGGAATGGTCTCCGCGGCCTTGTTCGCCGACCTCGACGGCAACGGCTGGCCGGACCTGATCGTGGCCATCGAGTGGGGAACCATCCGCGTGTTCCTGAACGATCGCGGCCGGTTCCGGCCCGCGCCCGCGATGTCGGGCCTCGCGGGGCTGTACAGCCGCTGGAACGGGCTCGCGACTGGCGACCTGGACGGCGACGGTCGGCTCGACATCGTCGCCACGAGCTGGGGCCGGAACACCGACTACCACGCGAGCGAGGCCCGCCCGCTGTTGCTCTACTCCGGCTTCTTCGCCGAACCCCGTCCCGGCGTGTTGCTCGCGCAGGAGGACCCGCGGATCGGCGGGGTCGCGCCGCTCGCCACCTTTGCCCGGCTCGGTCTGGCGGTCCCCGGCGCGGCGCAGCGGCTCCGGACCTTCGCGGGCTACGCGGATGCCACTATTGACCAGGTCCTCGGGCCCCTCGCCCCAGCAGCGGCTCGGCTGGGTGCGACGACCATGGACCACATGCTCTTCCTCAACCGGGCGGATCGGTTCGAGGCCCGGCCACTGCCGCTGGAGGCTCAGCTGGCGCCGGCCTTCTACGCCGGCATTGCCGATTTCGACGGCGACGGGAAGGAAGATGTGTTC
>VBOX01000051.1 GCA_005893265.1 Candidatus Eiseniibacteriota bacterium
CAGCGCTTTCAGGCGGAGCTGCTTCAGGAAATCCCCGAGGTGGACGCGGTGGTCGGCACCGGGCAGGTGGACGCGATCGTCCGCGTCATGAACCGTGTGCTTCGTTCCCCCGAATCGCGGATCCTCGAGGTAGGGCCGCCCGGGACCGCGGTCGATCTCGCCGAGCATCGCGCGGTTTCGACGCCGCGCCATGTCGCCTATCTTCGCATCGCGGACGGGTGCGATTTCCGCTGCACCTTCTGCATCATCCCGAAGCTCCGGGGAGACCTGAGGAGCCGCCCTCTGGAGTCGGTGGTTCTCGAGGCCCGCAGGCTGGCGGAGGCGGGGGTCCGGGAGCTTCTTCTGATCGCGCAGGATTCCACTTCCTATGGTGAAGATCTCTACGGAGAGTCGCGGCTTCCTCAGCTCCTTCGCGCCCTGGCCTCGATCGGTGGGGTCGAGTGGATCCGGGTGCATTACACCCACCCCAAGACTTGGAGCGAAGCGCTGATCCAGGTGTTTGAGGAAGAGGCGAAGGTGTGCCGGTACGTCGACATCCCTCTCCAACACGTGACGGACCCGATGCTCCGCCGGATGCGCCGGGAGGTGCGTCGAGCGGACATGGAACGGCTGATCGAGACCCTGCGGAGCCGTCTCCCGGGGGTTGCGATCCGGACCCATTTCATCGTGGGATTTCCTGGCGAGACCGAGGAGGACTTCGATCAGCTGCTCGGGTATGTCCGCGGGGCGGAGCTCGACCACGTAGGATGCTTTGCCTACTCGCGCGAGGATGGGACGCCCGCCGCGCGGATGGCCGGCCAGGTCCCGGAGCGCGTGAAGCTCTCGCGCCGCCGGGCGTTGATGGCGGCGCAGCGGAAGGTCGCGGAATCCGTGTGGGGCAGGTGGGTGGGACGCGAGGTCGGGGTGCGTGTCGACGCGACCGTTCCCGGACGCGCGGGCGTCTGGGTCGGCCGGGTGGAGCAACAGGGATACGAGGTGGACGGTGTCACCTACGTCCGCACGCCCGTGGGCGGGAGGGAGCTCCGGGCGGGCGATGTGGTCGGGGCCCGCATCGGGCGGGCGCGCCACTACGATTTGGACGGGGAGGTAGTCGCGTGAGAGGTCGGCTCTGGGTCCGTGCGTTCGCATTGGCCCTTGTTGTCCATGCGGGATTCGTCACCCGGGCCGGCGCGGAGATCTCCATGCCCAAGGCGCACGGAGCGATGCTCGATTCGGTGGCGCGCATGGTGGCGGCGGACCTGCTCCGGGGCGCCGCGATCCCACCGGCGCGCGCCGTGCGTATCGCGACGCCGTTCCCGGGGGATACGCTCGGGTTCCTCGCCCAGCGCGTCCTGGAGCGGCTCCGCGAGGGAGGCACGGATGTGCGGCTCGTGTCCTCGCGCGCCACGGCGGACCTGGGAATGGCGCTCGAGGATCCGCCGGCCCGAGGGCACGGCGACTCGACCGATCTCCAGCTGAACCTCCAAGTCGGGAGCGCGGGTGTCTCGTATGTGCGCGCGATCCGCAAATTCCCGTTCGGCGTTCGCGCGTACCAGAGGCTCACCTCCATGCAGGTGGGCGCGAACCTCGTGGATCTCTCGACGCGGGAGGTGCTGTGGGCGAAGTCGGCCTCCGCCCAGGTGGTGGACGAAGTGCGGAAGAGCGACCTCGCCTATGCGCAAACCGGATCCGGGGGGCTCAACCCGACGCTTCCTCGCGCGGGGGGAGGGACACGCCTCCTCGAGCCACTCATCGTGGTGGGGGTCGTGACCGGGCTCGTCGTCCTCTTCTACTCGAATCGAAACTAGTCGCGCGTTGAGACGGAACCAGGGAAGGCAATGAGTTCGTTCCAGGGGGGAGCGGAATGAGCATCGCGGCCAAACGGCACCTGCTGCTCGGACGGGATTTTTTTGAACGGGGCTTCTATCAGGACGCGATCCGCGAGCTTCTCGAGGCGGTCAAGCTCAATCCGGACTTTCCCGATCTCCACAATCAGCTCGGGCTCGCGCTCAGCATGAACGGGGATCGGAGGGAGGCCGCCGAAGAGTTCCGCAGGGCGCTCGAGTTGAATCCGAATTACGTGGAAGCGAGGCTGAATCTTGCGATTGTGTTCAACGAGATGGGGCAGTATGACGATGCGCTGCGCGAGTTCAATGTGGAACGATTGCGCGACCACGAGCAGGAGAACCTTTCGCCGGAGGTTCGCTCCTATTTGGCCGAGTCGCACATGATGCTCGGTGACACCTATCGGAACGTCGGAGTGCTCGTGGACGCCTCCCAGGAATACCGAAAGGCGCTCAAGCTCTCGCCCCAGTATCTGGACATCAAGAACAAGCTCGGCGCCACCTATTGCGAAATGGGACTCCTCCAGGACGCGGAAGCGGAGCTTGAGGAGGCCCTGGTCCAGAACCCTCGCTACGTCGCCGCCCGTGTGACCCTGGGCGTCGTACTCCTTCGATCCGGGCGAAAGACCCGAGCCCGCGAGGAGTGGGAGAAATGCCTCGTGCTCGATCCCGACAACGTACGGGCACGGGCGTACCTGGACATGCTCGAGCGGGAAACCTCCTCCGAGGAATCTCGCGCCCGATGAGGCGGTGGATGGTGCTGTTCCTCGTCGTCTCCGCCGCGTCGGGCTGCGGAGGCTCTCTGAAAGAGCAGAAGCGCGAAGGCGTCGCCAGCTTCGAAGCGGCCAAAGCAAGCTACGACCGCGGCAACTATCTCGACGCGATACCGGACTTCAAGGCATACATCGAGCAATACCCTGGTACTGATCGGACCGACGACGCGCTCTACTATCTGGGAGAGTCCTACATCCGTGAAAGGGATTACGCGCTCGCGTCGGCGCAGTTCGACCGACTTCTTCGTGATTTCCCGTCCTCGCCGCTCCAGGCCGACGCTCTATTCGAGCTCGCCCGATGCGATGATCTGCAGAGCCATCCCGCCCCGCTCGAGCAGACCGAGACCGAGCGCGCCCTGACCCGCTACAACCAGTTCCTCGACCAGTACCCCGCCCATCCCCGCGTGGGAGAGGCTCGTGTCCGGATCCAGGCGCTCCGCGATCGTCTCGCGGAGAAGCTCCTCCGGACCGCCCGTCTCTACGTCAAACTGCGACAGGAGAAGGCGGCGACGATCTCATTTCGCCAACTGCTTGCTCGGTATCCCGACTCGAAATGGGCGCCCGAGGCGGCGCTCTTGTTGGCGGGGTCGCTCGAGCGTCAAGGGCGGAAGCAAGAGGCGGTCGAGACCCTTAAAAAGTTCATTCCTTCCGCGCCCGACGGCGAGATCAAACGCAAAGCCGATGAGCGGCTCCGCGGGCTCCAGGCCTCCGAGGCGCCGCGATGAGCCGCATCGGCGTCTTCGGTGGAACCTTCGACCCGGTCCACATCGGGCACCTCATCATGGCGCAGGAAACGGTAGCCCGATTGAAGCTCGATCGGCTCCTCTTCGTGGCGGCGAACCGGCCATCGCACAAGCGAGCGCCGGGCCTGGCGGACGTCGAGCATCGGATCGCGATGCTCCGTCTCGCCGTCCGCGGAAATCGCCGCTTCGAGGTGTCCCGCATCGAGGCGGACCGGGGCGGGCCCTCGTACACGGTACGCACGCTCGAGGCGCTCACACGTTCCACGCGGGGCGATCTCTTCTTCCTTATGGGACAGGACAGCCTCGAGGAGTTCTCCCAGTGGCGCGAGCCCGAGCGCATCATCGAACTGGCGCGCCTCGTGGTCGTGCCGCGGGGGGATCACGACATGCCGTCGCTTCCGCCTTCGATTCGCAGGCGGATCGTTTATGTGAAACCTCCACGCATCGGCATCTGTTCGACCGAGATTCGACGCCGGTTGAAACGCGGACTTCCGGTTCGCTACTGGACGCCGGACCTCGTTCTTCACTACATGGCCCGTCATGGTCTCTACGGCACCGGGAATCGACGCCGGTAAGCAACTGCTTCTCATCGACGGGTCGGCGCTCCTATACCGATCACACTTCGCCTTCGCCAGGAACCCACTCCGAGACTCGAAGGGCGAGATCACGAGCGCGGCCTTCGCGTTTCTCAACACGCTGATTCCGCTTCTGGACGAGCGCCGCCCGGACCATGTCGCGGTGGTCTTCGATACGAAGGCTCCCACATTCCGCCATCGCGAGTACGCCGAGTACAAGGCCCATCGGCCCCCAATGCCGGAAGATCTGGCGCGCCAGATTCCGAAGATCCGGGAGCTCGTGCGCCTGCTGGGTGTGCCGATCGTGGAGCAGGAGGGGGTGGAGGCGGACGACCTCCTCGGAACGCTCGCGGTCGAGGCGGCGAAAGCGGATGCCACCGTGTGGATCCTCACCGGAGACAAGGATTTCTACCAGATCGTGTCGGACCGGATCCGCCTTTTGAGCCCGGGCGCCCGCGGCGGATCGGTCGAGACGATCGATCGGGCGGGCGTACGCGCGCGCTTCGGTGTGGATCCCGAGCAGATGATCGATCTGCTCGCGCTCATGGGGGACGCGTCGGACAACGTGCCGGGCGTGCCGGGCGTCGGTGAGAAGACTGCGGCGCAGCTCATCGCCACGCATGGCTCCCTGGACGAGCTGTACCGTTCGGTCGACGTCGTCGCACGCCCCGGCCTCCGCGACAAGATCCGCGCCAATGAAGGCAAGGCGCGTCTTTCCCAGAAGCTCGTCACCATCCGGACGGACCTGCCGCTCGATCTCCACTGGAACGAGCTCGAGCGATCCCCCTCGGATCTCGCGGAGCTGGTGCGCGTGCTCGACGAGCTGGGGTTTCGCGCGCTCAAGAAGCGATTCCTGGAGGAGCTGGAGGCGACCCAGCCGACCGAGCTGTTCCCTGAGTACGCAAGCAACGTAGAATCGTCACCGTCGGCGATCTCGGTGAAGGCACCCGAGCGCCCCCCGCTCGGCGACTACCGGGTTGTGCGGACGCCCGAGGAGCTCGAGGCGCTTGCCGGCGCGCTCGCCGAGGCGCGCGACTACGTCGCGTTCGATACCGAGACCACGAGGCTGGACCCGCTCCAGGCCAAGCTCGTCGGGATTTCCGTCGCGCTCGAGGCTGGCCGCGCGTTTTACCTTCCGGTGGGACACGATCGCGGCGGAAACCTCGATCCGGACCGGGTCCGAGAGGCGCTCGGGCCGTTTTTCTCGGACCCGGCGAAGAGACGGGTCGCCCAGAACGCGAAGTTCGACTGGCATGTGCTCCATCGCTTCGGCATTCCGGTGCATGACGTCGCGCTGGACACCATGCTCGCCGCCTCTCTTGTCGATCCCGACCAGCCGAAGAACATCGATTACTTGGCGCGCACCCGCCTCGGGGTCGAGAAGATCCCGACCCAGTCGCTGATCGGATCAGGTCGAGGCCAGACGATGGCCGACGTCCCGATCGATCGGATCGCGGAGTATTGCTGCGAGGATTCCGACGTGTGCTTGAGGCTGGCGCCGATCCTTCTCCAAGAATTGGAACGCTCGGACCTCACCCCGCTCTTCCGGGACGTGGAGATGCCGCTCCTCGGCGTGCTGGTGCGCATGGAGCGCGCCGGGGTGAAGGTCGACGTGCCGGCGCTCAACGCCATGTCGCGCTCGCTCGGGGAGCAGTGCGCCAGGCTCGAGGCAGAAATCCAGGAGGCCGCGGGGGTCCCGTTCAACGTGAACTCACCGCGCCAAGTGGCCGAGATCCTGTTCGATCGCCTGAAGCTTCCGAGAGGGCGTCGCACCAAGGACGGGTATTCCACCGACGTCGAGGTGCTCGAGAGCCTGGCGCCGCACCATGCCCTTCCGAAGCTTCTGCTGCAGCACCGCCAGTACCAAAAACTCAAGAGCACCTATGTGGACGCGCTCCCTCGATTTGTCCACCGCGAGACCGGACGCGTCCACGCGACGTTTCACCAGACGGTAGCCTCGACCGGCCGGTTGAGCGCGAGCGAGCCCAGCCTCCAGAACATTCCGATCCGGTCGGAGGAGGGCCGCGCGATCCGGAAGACGTTCATCGCGGAAGGGAAGGACGGGCTCCTCGTCTCGTTCGACTACTCGCAGATCGAGCTTCGCGTCATGGCTCATCTCTCCGGCGATTCCGTGCTCGCCGAAGCGTTCCGTTCCGGGGGGGACGTGCATCGCACGACGGCGGCGCGGCTGTTCGGCGTGGCGCTGGAGGACGTGACCCCGGCCCAGCGGGCGCAGGCCAAGGTCGTCAACTTCGGCGTGCTCTACGGTATGGGCCCGGCGCGGCTCGCGCGTGAGCTGAACCTCTCGCGGGCCCTGGCTTCCGCGTTCATTGAGGAGTACCGCCGGACCCTGTCCGGAGTGGCATCCTACCTCGATCAGATGCTCGTTCTCGCGCGGCAGCGGGGCTACGCCGAGACGATCCTGAAGCGCCGCTGGCCGCTCCCGGCGCTTCATGAGGATGGCGCGCGCAGGGCCGAGGCCGAGCGCGTAGCCGTCAACATGCCGATCCAGGGTTCCGCGGCAGACCTCATCAAGGTGGCGATGGTCCGGATCGACGCGTTGCTGCGGGAGCGTCCCGAGATGAAATCGAGACTCATACTTCAAGTGCATGACGAGCTTCTGTTCGAGACGAGCGGGGAGGAATTCGAGACGTTGAAGACTCTGGTCACGGACGTCATGGAGCACGCGATCCCGCTCCGCGTTCCGCTCGAGGTCCACGTCGGCTACGGAAAGACCTGGGCCGACGCGCATGCATGACGACTCGCTCGGCCCATGCGGCACGGACGCCTAAATCGCTTGACCCGGGTTCATCCACGTCGATAGGTTGAGCGGATGCTCCGCATCGGCGTGACGGGTCTCATGGCCTCGGGCAAGACCGATGTCGCGACGCGATTCCGGGAGCATGGCGCGAGGGTGGTCGATGGGGACGCGCTGGGCTGGGAGGTCCTCCGCGATCCCGAGATTCGCGAGCGCATCGGAGCGCAATTCGGCGCGTCCGTCCTGGCACCGGATGGAAGCGTGGACCGGCGCGCGCTGGGGCGGATCGTGTTTGGCGATGAAGCCGCCCTGGAGCGTCTGAATGGGCTGGTGCAGCCCGCGCTCGAGACCCGGGTCCGCGACGCGTTGGAGTCCGCGACGGGGGATGGCGTGCTCGTGCTGGACGCCGCGCTCCTCGGAGCATGGAGGCTCGAGCCGGAGCTCGATGGCGTCGTCCTCGTCCTCGCTCCGGCCGGGGTCCGCGTGGCGCGCCTCTCCGCCTTGAAGGGCTTTTCCGCGGAGGAGGCCCGGGAACGGATCGAGGGACAGAAGCTTCCTCCGATCCTCGGTGCCAGGCGTCTCTGGCGCATCGAAAACACCGGCGCCCGGGCGGATCTCTTGAAGCGCGCCGACGAAATCTGGGTTGAAATCGAGCGGCTTCGATCCGAGCCCAGGAGCAGATAGAATCACAACCGAGAGGGGAAACGGTTCCATGGACCTGCTGGCCACGCGAAAGAGGCTTGAAGACGGACGCCAGATTCTGGCGGAGCTCAGGGGCTATCTTTGACGTCGAACAATGCGAGCGGCGCGCCGGGGAGCTCGAGGCCAAGATGGCGGAGCCCGACTTTTGGAACGACCCCGAGTCCGCCCAGAAGGTGGTTTCGGAGCTCAAATCGTTGCGTCGGATCTATGAGCCCTACCGTGAGCTGGAGCGTGAGGTCCAGGACGCCGAGGGCCTGATCGCGCTCGTCGAGCAGGAGCCGGACGAATCGCTGGCCGACGAGCTCGAGCGCCAGTCGAAGCAGCTTCTCCCCAAAATCCAGGCGCTCGAGTCGCAAAGCCTCCTTTCGGAGGAGAGTGACGCCCACGGCGCGATCGTGACCATCCACCCGGGCGCTGGTGGAACCGAGTCGCAGGATTGGGCTCAAATGCTCTTCCGCATGTACACCCGCTATCTGGAGCGGAAGGGACTTCCATCCCAGGTCCTCGACCTCCAGCCGGGCGAAGAGGCTGGAATCAAGGACGCCACTGTGGAGGTGGACGCGCCGTTCAGCTACGGCTACCTCAAAGCCGAGCGCGGGGTCCATCGGCTGGTGCGGATCTCCCCGTACGACGCGAATCACCGCCGGCATACCTCCTTCGCTTCGGTCTTCGTCTATCCGCTCGCCGAGGGGAACGGCGACTTGCAAGTACCCGAGAGCGAGCTTCGCATTGATACGTTCCGCGCCAGCGGCGCCGGGGGGCAGCACGTCAACAAGACCGAGTCGGCGGTGCGGATCACGCACGTCCCGACTGGAATCGTCGTCCAATGTCAGAACGAGCGCTCGCAGCATCGGAATCGCGACTCGGCGATGAAGATCCTCAAGGCGCGCCTGTACTCCCTCAAGATCGAAGAAGACCGCAAGAAGCGGGAGGTGCTGACGGGAGGCAAGAAGGACATCGCCTGGGGGAGCCAGATCCGCTCCTATGTCTTTCACCCCTACACGCTGGTCAAGGATCACCGCACCGATCTCGAAGTTCGAGACGTGCAGCGCGTCATGGACGGGGACTTAGACCCCTTCATCGACGCCTACCTGAGACTGAAGGAGCCCAAGTGAGCCCAGCGAATCCACAGATTTTTCGCGAATACGACATCCGTGGCGTCGCCGACCGCGACTTGTCCGACGAGGTCGTCCGGTCCATCGGTGCCGCGTTCGCGCAGCGAATGAGGGACAAGGGCAAGAAGGTCCTCGCCGTGGGACGCGACGTCCGGCTTTCCTCGCCGCGAATCCGGGCGGCGCTGGTCGAGGGGCTCCGCGACCAGGGGGCCCGGGTCATCGACGTGGGACAGGTTCCGACGCCGGCGCTGTATTTCGCGATCCTCCACCTCCATGCGGACGGCGGCGTCATGGTGACCGGCAGCCACAATCCTATCGAATACAACGGGCTCAAGCTCTCGGACGGGATTTCCTCACTGCACGGCCCGGACATCCAGGATCTGCGCGACCGGGCCCATTCCGCCGGCGCGCTCCCCCAGCGCGGAACGGTCGAGGAGGTCTCCGTGGACGACGAGTACCTTCGTGACCTTACGTCGCGGGTCTCGCTCAAGCGCAAGCTCCGGGTCGTGGTAGATCCGGGAAACGGCGCGGCGAGCATCCTGGGGCCGGCGTATCTCCGCGCCCTTGGATGCGACGTGGACGCGATCTTCGCGGAACCGGATGGCCGTTTCCCGAATCACTTGCCCGACCCCACGGTTCCATCGCTCATGCGCTCCCTACAGGAGCGCGTTCGAGAGACCGGAGCCGATCTGGGGATCGGGTTCGACGGCGACGCGGATCGCGTTGGCGCGGTGGATGAGAAGGGGCGGCTTCTATACGGGGATCAGCTCCTGGGCCTCTACGCGGCGGACGTTCTCTCCTCGAGGCCAGGAGCGCCGATCATTTTCGAAGTGAAGTGCTCCCAGGGCCTCGTCGATTGGGTGCGAATGAAGGGGGGAGAGCCGGTGATGTGGAAAGCGGGACATTCGCTCATCAAAGCCAAAATGCGCGAGACCAAGGCCCCTTTGGGCGGGGAAATGTCAGGGCACATGTTCTTCGCCGACGAGTTCTATGGGTATGACGACGCCCTGTATGCGGCGGCAAGGCTCTTGCGTATCCTGGCGGGGGGGCAGGCGCCCCTCTCCGCGCGGGTCGATGAGCTTCCGCAGTCGCGTTACGTTTCGACGCCGGAG
>VBOX01000023.1:0-10549 GCA_005893265.1 Candidatus Eiseniibacteriota bacterium
GGCGTCGTGAACGGGGCGTCGTTCCGGTTCCCCGTCTCCGATCCCGCCTCCGAAATCGCCGAGATACTCCAATCGGCGCGCGCCGAGGCGGTCCCGGTCCGCGATCTTTCGTTCACGGCGCCGAACCTCGAATCGGTATTCCTCCATCTGACCGGAAGGGGGCTCCGCGAGTGATCCTCTCGATCGTGCGAACCGGATTCATGAACCTGCGCCGAGATCGAGGCGCCCTCACCTTGAGCTTCATCGTCCCGATCGCGTTCTTTTCGATCTTTGCCGGGATTTTCGGAAGCAGAAACGGTGGGACCGATCCGATCCGGATCGCGGTCGTGGACGAAGACCATACCGAGCTATCCACGCGGCTCGTGGAGGCGCTCCAGACGGAGCCGGGGTTGAAAGCCGAAACCGGACCCGCGGCGACGAAAGGCGCTCCACCTCGATTCTATGACTCGCGAAGCGCGGAAGCCGCGGTCCGCTCCGGGGACTTCCCGGTCGCGGTGATCATCCCGAAGGGGTTCGGGGACGCGCCGATCCAATTCGGCACCTCGGGGAAACAGACCAAGCTTGAGATCCTGAACGACAGCTCGGATCCGATCGCGGCGCAGGTGGTATACGGCCTGATTCAGAAATCGGCGATGACGTCGCTCCCGGACGCGATGGCGTCCGAAGGAACGAAGTATCTGGATCGCATAAGCGGCGGCCTCACGAAGGAGCAGCGGACGCGGGTCGATCAATCGATGCGGGAGCTTCGCGCCTATTCGGAGTCGCGGCGGGATGAAGCGGCGGCAGGAAAGGGCGCCGAGCCGGCCTCTCCCGAGGAAGGCATGACCGGCTTGATCTCGGCGGAGGTCCGGGACGTCGTCGGCGAGAACAAGAAAAGCCCGCTGGTCGCGTTCTACGCGGCGGGCATCGGGGTCATGTTCCTTCTCTTCAGCGCGTCGGCGGCGGGAGGCGCAATCCTGGACGAGTCCGAGAGCGGCACGCTCGACCGGATCCTTTCGTCGCGGGTGACGATGAACACGCTTCTTCTGGGGAAGCTCCTCTACTCGGCGCTGCTCGGCTTCACCCAGCTCACGGTGATGTTTCTCTGGGGGGCGCTCGTTTTCAAGGTCGAGCTGTTCCGCCACCTGGGCGGCTTTATCCTGATGGCGTCCGTGACGGCGCTCGCTTCGGCTGGTTTGGGCTTGGCGCTAGCCTCGGCCTGCAAGACGCGCGCTCAGCTTGGCGCGCTCACCACGCTCGTCGTGCTGGTCATGTCCGCGCTTGGCGGGAGCATGGTTCCGCGCTTCATCATGCCGGAGCTTCTTCAAAAGATCGGGCTCGTGACCTTCAACGCGTGGGCGCTCGACGGCTTCACGAAGATCTTCTGGCGTGAGGAACCGGTCACCCAAGTCTGGCCGCAGGTGCTCGTACTGATTGGCGCCGCGACCCTCTTCTTCGCGATCGCGCGAAGGCTCGCGCGCCGGTGGGAGGTGGCATGATCCGGCGCACGGAACCAGGAAAAAGTGGAGGCGGAGGGAATTGAACCCTCGTCCGAAAGTAGATCCAGAAGGAGCACTACGCGCGTAGTCCGTTATCCAGATTTCGCGGCCCCGGACACCAACGGACTAGGTCACGGTGCCACTAGCTCGATTTGATCTCGTCCCTTCAACTCAAGCGGATCGTTGGGACCAGCCTACCTAGATGGCGCCCGATCCGGCCTCGGCAGGCTCAGACCGGTCGAGCGTGGCAGCTAAGCCGCCAGAGCCAATTCAGAATTGGCTTTTGATCTTTGCCCGTGGTTTTACGAGGCCTACGGGCACCTCGGCGCGCGTTCCTAAATTCACTACTCCGTCGAATCCGTTCGCCCCCAAGGGGTTTATCGTTTATCTTCTGATCCTGCAATTGCTCCTCCTATTCTACCAGGCCGGGCTCGTTAGTTCACGCAGATATCCCTTTACCGGCCCTCCTAGCGTAGTACACTGCGCCGGCTTTGCGGGTGACGCTTGGCCACAGCCCCAGGGTCCGCTCGCCCGCACGGATTGACCGAGAAGGTGGCTGTTCGAAGTTCAGGGGACAATTGGAGGAAATCGAAATGTTCACCCGACTGAAGTACCCAGCCTTTGCGGCCCTGGTCATGGCACTCGTGTTGACCCCGGTTTGGGCATTCGCGTCAGGCGGCATGCGTGTAGGGATCGCCGGATTCGGTGGCTACCAGACATACAGCATGTCCGACGTCAACGACGGGATCGGCCAGCTAAACGCCGACGCGTACAACCGGCTCGTCGCGAGCAGCTCGGGGGATTTCACGGATCCATCGAGCGGGGCCACGGCTACTGCCGAGTTCAAGGTGCCTGCCAATGGGGTCACGCTGGGAGCGACCCATTTCTTCCATTCCAGCCACAAAACCCGTCTCGGTCTCGGGCTAGGAGTGGGCTACTACAGTGCGGACGGCACCGAGAAGGTGGAGGACCCCTCGAGCGGGACGACGACCTCGGTCGACGTCACCGGCCACGCGCTCGGCTTCCACGGTATGGGAATGGTTGACAGCCCTCTGTCCCCGATGCTGCACCTTGAGATCGGAGCAGGATATCGCTACGCGAAGAGCACCAACGCCAAGGCAGGTGGCGTGGAGGTTCTTAATGCGGACGGCTCCAAGGCAAAAATCGACTGGAGCGGCTTGATGACGCGCGCCGGCCTCACCTTCTACTTCGGGCAGAGCTCGCAGCAGTAATTGTTATTTGCGGGCACCGAGGACCCGGCCGGGGAGCAATCCCCGGCCGGATTTTTTCGGCCATGCCGCTCTAACGCTCCTACCTCACGATCGCGACGGCGCGCGGCTCCGATCCGTCCGACGCCGGCACCATAGTAGACTCTTTGCCACCTGGTCCGCGCAGTTCACCTCCAACGGGGAGAACCCATGGGGTCCTGGAAAAGCCTTCGCGTGGCGCCGTTACTTCTGCTCCTCACGCCCACCGCGCCGGCCCAGGCAGGCGGCCGATGGCTGATTGGCGCCAACGCCGGGCTCGGCATTCCCATCAGCGATTTCGGTGATTCCTGGAAAACCGGCCCCCTGGTCGGAGCCTCGGTAGGGTATGCACTCACCCCTCAGCTGACGGTTGGGGTCGATGGGTCGTACATGAAGAACAAGCCCTCCAAGGATTACGCGGCGGAGCTCGCGCTCTTGAGCGCCAAGGACGAAATTAAATTCATTCACTACGGCATGCACGGGAAATGGGTCGCACCCACGAGCGAAAACGGCGTGATCCCCTACCTGGTGGCCGGACTGGGCTTCTATAGCGTGAAGGAGAATTACGTGGAACCGCCTTTTTCCGATGAGTCGACCCAGACCGCGTTCGGGGCCCGGGGCGGCGCGGGATTCGATTGGATGCTGGGTTCGAGTTGGGGTCTGACGTTCGAGGGCGACTACCACCACGTCTCCATCGACAAGAATAAATTCGGGCACGATTCGGCGCCGTTCCTCGGGGTGACCGCCGGCATTCACTGGGTTCTGCAACACGGGGCCAAATAGGCGCGAGATTGCGCCTCGTTCTCGCGCTTCTCTTCCTACGGGCCTTTCAACCTTTCCCGACGGAGGATCGCCCAGTGTGCTGGAGCAGGCCGCGCTTATTTATGTTTGCGACGTGGATGCTCCCTCCACAAAGCTGCTCGCCAGAATTGGCGCGCCCCGCGAAATGGAGAGCGCGTTCGAGCCCTGGATTCTGGGGTGGGTCGGTGACGGCATTTTCGTCGGGTTGACGGGCTATCGCCACTCGAGCCTCCACGGATCCGTCGGCCCCCTGAACAAGCGGATGTACCGCGTCGGCCTCGATGGAACCTGCCAAACAGTCGAGAACCCCCCTGATTCCCTCAACCAGACGCCGAACCTTGGAATTCCCATGAAGGGGGAGAGGAATTTCATGAGGCTCAGCACGGGCGCCTTCAATATTGGGGTTCGGCTGGAGGATGGGGGGCCCTATACGCCGCTGTTCGAGGTGAATCAGGCGAAATGCACGCTGGATCTGGTTCCCCTGTCCAGGTAGATTCACCTCAAAATCATGACCGCTCGCGATCGGACGCCATCGTGTTCGCCCGCGACCCGCACATAGTAGACCCCCGAGGGCAAGCGAAGACCGCCCTCGACGCCCCCCAGCTGAATTCGATGATAGCCCGCCTCCATGGACGAATCGTCCACGAACGTCGCGACGCATCTCCCGTGGATGTCGAAGAGACGAGCATTCACAAATCCGGCCATCGTCGTCCTGAATTCAAGCGTCGAGGTCGGCTTGAGCGGGTTCGGAGAAACCGCGGGCTCGAAAAAGCCCTCCTTCAAGATGAACGTGTGCGAAAACTCGCCGTGGATCAGACCTCCGGTCGATAGAGATCCCCACAACTCGAGCAGGATCGTGGCCGTGCCGTGAGGAAGGCATGGGGCCAGCGCGGTCATGCCCTCGCGGGTGAAGCAAGATGTGTACTCCGGGAGCCCGTTTCCGTCGGTGTCGCCGATGCTGAGCGACTTCCGGGTCGAGGATGGGATATCGACACTGCCACACGTGGAATTCTCATAATGGAGTCGTACGCTGGACGGCAGGACCTCCTCGAGCGCAAAACCGGCTTCGGGCACGGCTTCAACCTGGAACCACGTGAAGGGATTTCCGTCCGGAATCTTGGTTGCCTTCGCTTTGGTCGCAAAGACCCGAACAGGTAGGACACTTGTGATGGAAGCGTCGGTCCCGTCCTGGCTCGAGAGCGAATCAGGGTCGGTCACCGTCAGGGTCACGGTGAAGGTGCCGCCGCTCTTGTATATGTGAGCGGGAGTCGGTCCCGCACCGCGCGTGCCGTCGCCAAACTCCCACAGATACTGGAGGGGCGCTCCTTCGGGGTCGCTGGATTGCCTCCCGTCGAACGTGATCGGAACATCCTGGATCCCTGAATAAGGTCCGCCCGCCTCGGCGACCGGGGGTGCGTTGGCTGGCAGAATCGTGACCCGAGTACTGCAGGTTCCCTGCAGCGGTACGTATGTCTCGTGTGCTTCGAATGTCATCGTATGCGCACCAGCTTGTCCGCGGGTGGGCGTCCACGCGACCGTCGCAGTGGCCTCACCCGCCACGAAACCGGTGAGCGGAGTGAGCGTTGCTCCCGGCGGGAACGGATACGCGCCGAAGGAAAGTTGCGTTGGGCAGTCGGGATCCTTGACAGTAACGCGGAAGGAAAGGGGCTGCCCTTCCCGACCGATGATTTCGGCCGGGCATAGAATGGCGGGAGCCCGTCCTATGTTATCTGTGCAGCCGAGGATGTATCCGTTATCGACCCAATCCTCACCAAGCCGGAGCACCCCGTCCCCTCTTGCGCCAGCACAGCTCGACCCGAACGAAGTGACGACGCCCGGTGGCGAGTAACAAGAGAAGGGTACGATCGCGAGCTCCGCACATCCCGCGCTAAGCCTTGTCGGCAAAGTGGTCACTGTCATGCGGAGCAAGTGATATTTCCCTGGTGGCAGAGTCTCACTTCCGGCGAATCCGACCGTGAGCGCATAGTCGTAGGTGACCAACGGCTCGCTTTCGACCATACCTGGCATCATGTTCACGACGTTCGTGAATGACATCGGGGCGTCGCCGGCGTAGAGGTTCACCGTGTAGGAGTTGAGGCCGGCTTCCGAAGCGTCCTGGCAGGTGACGGTCGACCCGTCCCGGTTTCGATTCGTCACAAGGTAAACGTCGACAGTCGCGGAAGACAGGGGAGGAATTGAGTATGAGTCTGCACCGGAGTACAAGCTATCTCCGTTCGCGTCGAGGAACATGTACTGCGCTGAGGCGGTACCATGGCCACACAAGGCGAACAGTAACAAGACGATCATCGCTGCCCTGAGGCTTGGACCAGCCGGGCGAGAGCAATCTTTTGTGTCTTCGTTCATGTTCGGACCTCGCGCGCACGGCAAGTAGCCCGGGGCGAGGGCAGACTCCGTCCCGGCATGCGGGCTGGGCCGCGCGCTGACAGGATCTGTTTAGAAGAGGAGTTGCTGGTGTAGCCCTTCGAACTCGTGGTGCGGAGTATCAATCAGCCTATAAAAGGTCCTCCCATGGGTTTTGGGTGACCGCTAGGTTGGCCGCTGGAGATAACGCTACGCCCCTATAGCGGCTTGTCAAGCAAGCACCGGAATGCTTGACCGGATCTGCCCCGCCTACTTCGCAGCCCCCGTGATCCGCATCGCGTAGAACGACCGCCAGACGAACGTCATCGACACCAGAAGGAACACGGCGGCCAGGATGCCCGTCAGGATCGGCCCCCGCTGGCGCGCCAGGGAGACGGCCAGCTCCACGGCAAGAAGCCCGAAGAGCGTCGTGAACTTGATCACGGGGTTCATGGCCACCGAAGACGTGTCCTTGAACGGATCCCCCACCGTGTCCCCGACGACCGTGGCGTCATGGAGAGGGGTCCCCTTCTCCTTCAAGGCCACCTCGACCACCTTCTTCGCGTTGTCCCAGGCGCCCCCCGCGTTGGCCATGAAGATGGCCTGGAAGAGTCCGAAGAGCGCGATGGAAATCAGGTAGCCGATGAAGAAGAACGGCTCGACGAACGCGAACGCGAGGGTTCCGAAGAAGACCGCGAGGAAGATATTGAACATCCCCTTCTGCGCGTACTGGGTGCAGATCTCGACGACCTTCTTGGAATCGGAGACCGAAGCCCTGGTCGACCCCTCGAGCTTGATGTTCCTCTTGATGAACTCCACCGCGCGGTAGGCGCCCGCCGTCACCGCCTGCGTGGAGGCGCCGGTGAACCAGTAGATCATGGCGCCCCCCGCGATCAGGCCTAACAAGAATGGCGCGTGGAGGAGCGAGAGGTTCGCCACGTACTCCGGCTTCAGCCCCTCGGTCAGAGCCACGATGATCGAGAAGATCATCGTGGTTGCCCCCACCACCGCCGTGCCGATCAGAACAGGTTTGGCGGTCGCCTTGAAGGTGTTCCCGGCCCCGTCGTTCTCCTCCAGGTTGTGCTTCGCCCGCTCGAAGTCGACGTCGAAACCGAACTGCGACTTGACCTGCTGCCGGATGCCCGGAATCGTCTCGATCATCGATAGCTCGTAGATGGATTGGGCGTTGTCGGTCACCGGACCGTAGGAGTCCACGGCAATCGTCACCGGCCCCATGCCCAGGAACCCGAACGCCACGAGCCCGAACGCGAAGACCGCCGGGGCGATCATGAGGCTTCCAAGGCCCAGCGTACTGACCCCGTACGCGAGCGACATGAGGATCAGGATCGCGAGGCCGAGCCAATAGGCGCTGAAATTCCCCGCCACGAGCCCCGACAGGATGTTGAGCGACGCTCCTCCCTCCCTCGAGCAAGTCACCACTTCCGCCACGTGCTTGGAGTTCATGGAGGTGAAGATCTTCACCAGCTCGGGGATGATCGCGCCCGCCAGGGTGCCGCACGTGATCACGGTCGAAAGCTTCCACCAGAGCGACCCGTCGCCCAGGCCGCGGATCAGGACATACGACGCGGCGTAGGTGGCCGCGATCGAGATGAACGAGGTAAGCCAGACGAGGCGCGTCAGAGGATGCTCGAAGTCCATCTTGTCCACATTCGCGTACTGGCGGTGGCTGATCCATTCGTTGACTTGGTACGAGAGTCCACTCGCCACGACCATCATCACGCGCATCGCAAAGATCCACACTAAGAGTTGGACCTGGACCAACGGATCGCTCACGGCGAGCAGGATGAAGGAGATGAGCGCGACTCCCGTCACGCCGTAGGTCTCGAAGCCGTCGGCCGACGGGCCCACCGAGTCTCCCGCGTTGTCGCCGGTGCAGTCCGCGATCACGCCGGGATTCCGCGCGTCGTCCTCCTTGATCTTGAACACGATCTTCATGAGATCCGAGCCGATGTCGGCGATTTTCGTGAAAATGCCTCCGGCGATTCGGAGGGCCGCGGCGCCCAGCGACTCGCCGATCGCGAATCCGATGAAGCAGGGTCCCGCCATGTCCCCGGGGACAAAGAGCAGGATGATGAGCATGATGAGGAGCTCGACGGAGATCAGCGCCATGCCGATGCTCATGCCGGCCCTCAAGGGAATGGAGTAGCAGGAGAAGGGCTTCCCGGTCAGGGCGGCGAACGCGGTTCTGGAGTTGGCGAGCGTATTGATGCGGATTCCGAACCACGCGACGCTGTAGCTTCCCGCCATCCCGACGAGGCTGAAGAACAGGATGATGGCGACCTTGAAGGGCGGGAATCCGCGCTGGATCTCGCCCGCCGCGTTCACGCCGGTCACCGCCAGCCAGCCGAAATAGACCAGCACGATGGCGCTGATGAACGCCCACAGGACAATGAGGAACTTGCCCTGCTGGAGGAGGTAGGTCTTGCAGGTCTCGTAGATCAGCTCGGAGATCTCCGCCATCGATTGGTGGACCGGGAGCTTTCGGATTCGCGAATACGCCGCGATGCCGAAGACCATGCCTAAGGCGCAGATCAAGAGCCCGAACACCAGAAGGTTGTGCCCGTTGATCCCTCCGGCGAACGACACAGTCCGGAGATCCGGAAGCGCTAGACTCGCTTCCCCTCCGCCGTGATGCGCCCCACCTTCTTTGGCGAATGCTGTGGCGGCGGGCGCGAGTACGAGCAGCACCGAAAGCGCCGCGAACATGAGGGCCGCCACTACCGTCCGACCTCTGGTCCCGATTCCCAGCATCATTTCTCCTCGATTTGAATGTTTGGAGGGGGTTGGCCGCCCGACGTGGCAGGCGCTTCATCGCCCGGTGAAATGGGTTAGGCTCGCGAGAACAAAGGTTTATAGCAGAGAGACGGGGCGGTGTCGAGCGGAGGTTTGGACGGCGCGCTAAAGTGTTACGATCAGGGCGCTCTGACGATGGATGTCAAAGTACCAACCGATCGCAAAGGAGGCCGAACGATGAAGACGCAGAAGGCGGTAGCCCAACATTTCCAATTGATGTACCAAACCGCCGCGGCGAACCTGGACGGCGTGACCCCGGAGCAATCCTTGGTGCAGCCCTCCCCAGGTGGGAACTGCGCGAATTGGATCCTAGGACATCTCATGAACGTTCATAACGGCGTCATGAGCCTCGTCGGCGAGAAGCCTGTGTGGGAAAGCAGCCAGCTCGCGCGGGCGGGAAACGACCCGATCACCGACCCGGCCAACGCAATCGACTGGGACACCATGAGAGACCGATTCCTCGGGTCCAAGGATCGCTGCCTGGCGGCCATCTCCGCGCTGTCCGACGAGGCGCTGGCTGAGTCGGTGCCCCACCCGTTCGGCGGCACCACGACCCGCGCCGAGCTGCTGAACATCCTCGCGTTCCACCAGACGTACCACACGGGGCAGCTGGCCCTTTGCCGGCGGATGGCGGGGCTGGAGGGCGCGGTGAAAGGACCACGTCAGGCGCAGAAGGTCTGATCGGGACGGCCGCGAAGCCATCCATGCAAGGAGGCCCCGGGCGGAGCTCGGGGCCTCCATTCTCTCTGAGGTGGCTAGACTAGGGGCGTGAATAAACGCGGAATTGTGCGATCCGGAAATCGGCATTTGTGTCCACGGTCCATATCAAGTCTATGAGGCTCGCATCGAACATTGCCGAGGGCGCAATCTGGAACTTGGATTGCTTGCCGCGCGTCAAATCGATGGTCCCCACCTGACACAGTGTTTCACCATTCTGGAAATCAGACAGGGTGTCTGCGCAGACGTGCAGATTCCCGCCCATCTTGCCCAAGATCCTCACGTAGATGTCGTAGATCCCTGCCTGATTTGTCGCAAGGGCCGCCGCATGATCCGAGGTCGCGTTACAGTCCACGATGCTCCAGTCGGTGGTGGAGTTCAGGATGCGCACCACCGCCCCCTTCGCGTCACGATTGACGAAGATTCGGTGACCGTCGCCGCAGTCGCCGCCGTAGGTTTTACCTGCGGGGTATCCGATCACGTTGAAGTTGAATACAAGCTTGGAACCGGCCGGGATGGGTTTCGGGTTTGCCCAGGCCGTCGTGGTCGCGGTTACGAGGAGAAGCGAGCAGAAAATCGATGCCAATGCGTAGGACAAATGGTTCCGGGACTCGGAATGGCGCATGATGCGGCTCCTTCGTGTTGTGCGTTACTGTGATGACTCCCGGAACGAGCTACCGGGTGCCTGGTCTGAGTTGTATTACGGAGGTCGCCGCGATCGACCGGCTCCATTCCCCAAAGGAGCCACACGACGTGCGGCTGAATAGTGCAGGTATCGTGCCCTGCACGCGTTGCAGAGTGCCGCAGCATGAATACGGCGCCGGGTAATAGTTTCGATCGTGAGAGGTCGGTCGTCGCGCAAATCGCATCCCGCGACGCATACGATCAGGTTCGATCTCGCACTGTGAGGGACTACGTTTGTGCGTCTCCATCTTTGGGGGAGGAGCTACGATCTGGAATCTCGAGATAGACGGTCGCGCCCTGACCTTCCCGGGTCTCTGTCCAAATCCTGCCACCGTGGGCCGCCATGATCTGCCGGCAAATCGCGAGCTTCACCTCCGAACCTCGAGTCCCATTCTGCGAGCTTCCTGAATCTAGTGACTCCGAAGCAAACTCCCGCCCCTCCTGTAC
>VBOX01000023.1:10571-20634 GCA_005893265.1 Candidatus Eiseniibacteriota bacterium
TCGTAAGGACGTAGTGGAGGACCTGCATGAGGGCCCTGCGGTCGATCCAGCCGCTCGTCGACTGGCACGGGCTCACTTCAAGCCTGACGCCGCGCGACTGAAAGAGCGGGCGCAATTCCTCCACAACGCCAACGACCACAGCTTCGATCGGCGCGGAGCTGAATTGAAGGACACGCTTCCCCTCCTCGAGGCTCGCCAGGTCGACGAGATCGTTGAGGAATTCGAGGAGGCGTCGTCCCCCGTCCCCGATCATTTCGTAATACCGCGTCGCCTTCTCCGGTGTCAGCGAGGCGGCCCTCTTTGCCCCCAGCTCCGCGACGCTGAGGATCGCGTGAAGCGGGGTCCGCATCTCGTGGGAGATACCGGCGAGGAACTCGCTCCTTGCGCGCGGCGTCGATACAGCCTTGTGGTTCGACCTCTGGGGCTCACCCGCGGGAGCGTCTAGTGCGGTGTTGGATAGGACACGGATCGGCTCGGTCACGACTCGCTCGAGCCGGAACATGAGCAGAAGGATCAGGAGCGTCGAGCCGGCGCAAATCGCGGCCATGGGCAGGAGGAACGCTGCCGAGTCCCGGCCGAAATCGTCCATCCCAGCCTGCAGATGGACGGTGCCCAGATCGTGGCCCTCGAATCTGATCACGTGGGTCACCTCGACCGGGGCCTGGCCGAAATCGCGAGCGGCTGCACTGGGCGGAGATGCATCGGCGGATCTCCGACCGTTGTTTTGGACGTAGGACGCGAAGACCGCGCCACGCTGGTCGCGTAATACAGCCCTGCGAATCCGGGGATTGACGGTGAGCGCACGTAGAGCGGCCTCGGCGCCCTTTCGATCCCCGAAACGCATCGACATCGCCGAGCTCGAGGCAACGATGCGAGCAGTCGCGAGGAGCTCCCGCTCCACGGCGCCCCGCCGGTGGTGCTTCTCAAAGGCAAGGAACGCGACGCACGACAGGACTAGGGCCGGAATCACTGAAAGCGCGACGGCCCCCAGTAGCTTCTGCCGAATCGGGAGATCGCCGAAGTGGATCACTGGGATGGCTCCTTCGCCACCTAGGCGGCCCGCTCATCCCCGGGGGTCGGGGCCTCGGGATCCGGTGTCTTCGTGGGGTGAGCGTCCGTGGCCGGATGCGATCCCGCCATTCGGAAGCGAAGGATGAACTTCGTTCCCCTGCCTTCCTCGCTCTGCACGTGGATCGCCCCACCGTGGTCGCGCATGATCCCAAAGGTCACCGCTAGGCCGAGCCCGGTCCCCTTGCCCGCGGGCTTCGTGGTGAAGAACGGCTCGAAGATGCGGGCCTGGACGGCCCGGGGGATGCCGGGTCCGTCGTCTTGTACGGAGAGATCGACGAACCCATCGTCCCGCTGGGCGGCCTTGACTTCGACCGTTCCGTGGCCGCGGGATTCCATGGCCTGTTCCGCGTTGAGGATGAGGTTCATCAAGACCTGCTGGATCTGGTTCGGGCTCCCACGAATGAGCGGCAGGTTCTTCGGAATCGCGGTCTCGAGCGTGATCTTGTGCAGGCTCAGCTCGTGATGGAGGATCGCCTTCGTGTCCGCGACCACCTCTTCAAGCGCGATCGGTTCAGGTTCCAGATTCTCCTGCCTCGCGAACTTCAGCAAATTGTCGATAATCGTGCGGCACCGCTTCGTTTCCTTCTCGAGGATCGCGAACGTTTCGAGGAGCGGACTGTCTGCGGAAAGCGACCGCGACGTGAGCTGTATCATGCCTTGGATTCCCGCGAGAGGGTTCTTGACCTCGTGGGCGATCCCCGCGCCGAGCTGACCGAAAGCCGCCATCTTCTCCGACTGGATCAATTGTGCCTGAGCCTCCTTCAGGGCACGGTCTCGGCCGTGGAGCTCCGACGCCATTTGGTTGAACGAGCCGGCCAATTGCCCCATCTCGTCGCGGCTCGGCACCGCGACCTGTACGTCGAAGTTCCCCTGCCCGATCGCTTGGGCGGCGTGCGTCAACTGACTGAGCGAACGCGTCATCTGGGTCGCCCAGATGAGGCTGACGACCGCCGCTGCGACCAGGAGCCCAAGCGCCAAGAAGATCAGGTTTATGAGCAGGCTCCGGAGAGCAAAGTAAGCGACCGACTTTGGAATCTCTGCGCCGGCCCGAAGACCGCCGATCCCGACGTTCGCGATCCCGCTGATCATCGGCTTTCCGCCGCGCTCGGTCTCCTTCACCATGGCGAGGCTTCCGGGGCCGAGCGGCGGGAGCCAGGCGAGCCGCTCTCGGGAGGACGTCCGCCTTGCGTCGCCGTGGCTCACGATGCGTCCGTCGACATCCACCAGAAATACATCGAACGCTCTCGAGCTTCGTCCCAGCGCGATCGATCGGTTCAGATCAACGGTGCCGACGACCATGAGGGGAGGGCGGCCCGCGGCTCGAGGGATCCGGACGGCGATCGTCGAGAGAGGGAGCAAGCTCGAGAGCGCCGAATTTCGAACATACAGCGTGCCCACCTCTATCGAATCGAACGGGATGGTGTACCTCGCGATTGTCGTGAGGAATGACGCTCGGCTCACTCCGGCCGCGTTGGTGGCCAAGCTGTCCAAAAGCAGTCGCACCATCTTGCCATCTTCGAAGACGCGCAAGGCTACGAGGCCCCGGGTCCTAGTAAAGAGGTTCCACAGGGCCTCGTCGCGGCGCTCGCCAAGAATATTGGAAGCGTCCTGAACGCGACCCGCCGTGACGAGTTGATCCTGGTAGGCCGACAGGCGAAGATTCGCCTCCGACGCCGCATGAACCGAGACGAGGGAAACGAGATCCTCGACGTACGCGACCTTGTCCGCGTGGAACATGCGCGCCATCGTGAATGTGATGAGACTCACGACCGTCGTCACGACGATGAGCACGCTGAGGAGTATCTTGAACCGGAACGTCACCCGGATCTGCGACGGCATGTTGGGGGCCCCGCGCATCAAAACTTCGCCCGTAACACTTGGCTCCAATAGGAGCTGAGCCCTGATGGAGCTACGGCTTCGACGAGGAGCACATTCGCGCCGGCTTTCAGACGCACCTCCACACGGAATGAACCGTCTCGATTCACCTCGACCCGCTGCCCCATGACGTAGACACGGGCCCGAGGGTCGGCATACCCACGAACCGTGAAGAGGGAACCGTCGACCTGCGCCGGAGGTGACTCGACTCGAAGTTGCAGAAGGTCTCCGTCGCGAGTCACACTCAATCTGCGGGGAGCCGACGGCGGTCCCTCGATCTCATCCTGAATCGCAGCGACGCTCCAGTTGTACGAACCGACGGGGAGCCGCCCCCAAGTGAGCGACGGAGTCGTCACGGTCTCGTCGAGGGTGAGCGCACGGAACGCCGAGCCTTTCGCGGCGCGAACGCGATATCGATCGGCGCCATCGACCGGGCTCCAGCGAAACGTGATCCGCGGAGGGAGGTCGAGGTACGGAAACGAAGACCCGTCCGCGGGCTCCATCGCAACCGGAGCACTCGGGAGGGGACGCGGCTCCTGAATTTGCCCTCCGGGACTTACACGGCTGAACTGGCGCGGACCGACTCGGATTCGGCGGCCGTTGGCTGCCAGCTCCAAACTTCCACCGAGCACGGAGACGGACGCCGAGCGGTCGCGGCCAACGTCGATCCGAAAATCGGCCGTCCCTCCGGGCGCCGACTTCAAGAGTGCCTGGCCGGTAGGAATCTCCACCGAAATCGGGGCTTCGTATGATTCCCGGATCTGAGCCCAAAGATCACCTTGCAGCAGGACAAGCCCCTGGGGAGCGATAGGGTCCGCACCCAAGTGCAGGCCACTGACGACGACCAAGGCGTTCTCATCGACCTGTACGGCGACCTTCGGTCCGAACTCGATCGACGCCTTCCCGGCCGGGCCGGTCTGGACCGCGTCCCGATCGTAAAGATCGAGCCCGGATGCGGCCCGGCTCCAGGCGATCTGACCAGCCGCACGGCGCTTCACGTCCCGACCTTTCACCATGAGCTTCGCGACCGGGGACGAGGCGGACGCGATGGGGTCGAGCAGCTCCGCTCCCAACGATCGGTTCGACGCGTCACTTGGTCCGGTTAGCCGGAGACCGGCCATGAGGGTGCGCATGTCGTCGCCGGGAGGGAACGCGACGCTGAGCAAGGCCAAGAAGCCGGAGAAAAATGCGAGCGTCATTACGATCGCCACAAACGCCTCGATCAAGAGCTTCCCAATGCGCGAGAGCCGTGAGCCACCGGCGACCGTGTTCGGCCGCGCGTCCGGCTCCGGCGCCCCCTCAGTAACGGCTCTGGCCACGGAGGAACCACCCATGCGAGCTCTCCGGACCGGTCTCGAGCGGGTCGCCGGAGAAAGACGTGAAGTTGTAGCCGACGCCGAGACGGAAGTTCAGCGACGGATCCCAGGAGAACTCGTTTACCCACCCAGCGCTCCGATCCCCGACCTCATGCTGCGACAGAACCCGATACTCGACTCCGTAGCGGAAGGGCTTTCGAACCGTGTACTCGAGGCGCTGGGCCCACAGCAAACTGTGGGTGTCGCCGGCGCCGGGGATGCCCCGCGCGTCACCCCGTATCCGCGCCGCGGCCTTCCCGACCCAGTCGATCCCGGGAAGGAACCGCACGGTGGCCTCGACCGCGGTCACTCCGAGCGTGGTCTCGGTGAGGGTTGTATCGCCCGGCGCCGAGAGTCGCCGGTCCCTGAGGAGGGTCCAGCGAGCGAGACCCTCCACCCGATCCGAGCGCGGCGGCCGGAACGCGATGCCGAAGCTCCGCTCTTCGTACCGCGCCGGAGTGGTGTTCGCCACGCGGTCCCTGGTGAAACTGAGACGGTAGTCCCCTCGCGCGGAAACCCCACCGACGAGGTTCCATTCGATCTTGCTTGCGGTGAGCACCTGCCGTTCGCGGCCACCGGCCCCGTCGACTCGATACTCGCCCCGTGTGGTGGCGACGATCGGGACTCGGCCCCGGTAGCTGAGGTCGGAGGAAAGCGCCACCCTCGACCCACCGCCGGCCGAGCGGTCTCGAGCGGAGTGCTCTCCGCTCAATCTCAGGAGTAGACCGGAGTCGTAGCGCCAGCCCCGCTCCAGACCGACGACCGACTGCGTGCGCGTCTCTTCACCCTCGTGCAGCCAGCGGTACTCGCTGTACGTCCGGCCCATCGACCCTAAGGCCGATTGAGCGCCCAAGAGGGTCGAGCCGGTGCGCGCGCCTATCCCTTCGTTTCGCTCCTCGCGAAGGTAGAACTGGTTCCCGGCCACGGTGAGCGCGACACCTCCGCGGAGGGCCCGTCCCGTCGTGCCGTCCGAGCCCTTCAATTCCAGGGCGAGCGACGGCAAAGGCCACCATTCCAAGCCCAGCGAGGTGCGATGGTTGGGGGGACCGGAGAATGTCTGCTGCCTCTCGGCCGTCGTCCGGACCGGTCGAACCGGGCGCCACCAGAGACGTGCGGCGCCGGTTTGCGAGGTGGTCCGGTCCGCATTCACCGAGTCCACGGTACGCTGCTCGAATTCCGAGGTGGCGCCGAACGGGCCGACATCACGCCGCCATTGCAGACCGAAGATGTTCACGTCGCGAACGGCCGCGCTGTCGCCGAGTCCGATCCCGAGGCGACGCTCACGGTTGAATCGGGCCCCCCACCAGCCCCATCGACCGGCCTCGAGCGCGGCCTGCGCTCCGTGGCGTGCGAAGCCCTGTCCCCCGGGATCGTTGGTCCCCGTGAACCCCGGCTCCGACCGTCGAACGAACCCGCCCAGCTTGACCCGGCCGGGTTTGTGGAACCATTCCCCGACATCGAGATCGGCCGTCACCTTCCAGGCGTCTCCGCGACGCGCGAGGGCGGAATCAGTATCCGCGAAGGACACGCCGCCGTCGTCGCTGACAAACGTTCCGCCCGCGACTCCCTGACTCCGTGCGACCTCCCCCGCGATCCGCGCGTGAGAGCCGACCTTCACCTCAGTGTCGCCGCTCCAGAGGCGATAAGGGCCGGCCCTGGCCTCGTCCTGCAGGAGTGTCCCGCCTACGGCGAGGAACGGAGCAATGGGCTGCCGGAAACGACCGCCCACAGCCGCGCGCTCTTCGATGGACCCGCGAGCTTCGTATTCCACCTCGATCGTCACCGGCTGCCCGTGAAGCTGGCTGCCGTCCACCAGCGAGCCGTCGTCCCAGACACTGGGGATGGGCCTCATGAAAAAGAGTCTTCCCTCCACCTCCTTCGCGCTGAAATCGCCGCCGCGCTGCTGCCTCACACGCACGAGCGGGAGGCCGGTGTCCCGGTCCCGGACAACGAGCGACACCTGAATGCTTCCCTCAAGGATGTCGCGGTGGCTCAGGTAATAGAGAGATCCTCCCGTCGCGCGAATCTCGTCTCGCACATGCACGTCGCGCGCCGCGGCCCCGAACGCGGTCAGGGACCCTCCCGGATTCGGCGTTCCGGCGGGACTACCCAGGCGGACCTGGGCCCCATAGAGAGTCCGATGGAAGGCGGCCAGCTCCACTTCGTCGATGGAGATCGGAAAGTTCCCGACGGAGGCGCGGAACGTTTCGCCCTCGACGGCGAGGAAGAAGCGTCCGCCTCCGGGAGCGCCGTACGCGACCGCGCTCGAGTCTCCGTAGACGGGGTAGAGGCGATCGGGATCAAGGTTGACGAGGAGACGATCGCGGCCGGCGTCGTCGAGGTCCTTGAAGAGCTCCCCAAACTTCCTCCTGCGGGAGTCGAACGCCGAGGTGACCAGGTAGCGGCCCGCGATCCAGCCTTTCAGGTGATACGCAAGGCGTCCCTCGGTCCAGACGCCCTCGCTTTGCCCGGCTCCACGGAGGGCGGAACCGGTCGTCTTCCCGATGACACCGTCGGCGAGCGCGACGAGGAAGAGGCGCTTCGAACGAACATCGATGGGCCGATCGATCTCCCCGCGGTGTCCCTCCGCGTCCTCCACGGCGAGCTTCAAGCTGCTCTTCCCTTCCGGCAACGTCACCGTTCCGGAAAAGGCACCATCGTCATCCACATGGAGCGACTCGGCGTTCGCCCATACGCGGTGACCCGGCCCGGTCTGCCCGGAGAGGCGCAGCTCGCGACTCGAGAGGACGGACGCCGCCGGCGGCAGAGCCACGGTCAGGTGCGGGATGCGCTCCACGACCACGACGTCGCGTCCTTCCTCCGCGTGGTCGAGGACCCGAACGACCAGATTCGCCACGCGAAGCGCCCCAATCGGATCTCGAACCACGAGCGCGATGCCGTTCTCACCGACGTGCAGCGGAACTTCCCTGCTGAACTCGCCGGCTCGCGCGACAGGGACTACGACGCCGTCGACCTCGACCCGATTGCCGGGATCGGTCCGACCGGAGACCAGGACGTGGACGGCGGCCTGCTCCCGTGGTGCCGCTTTGAGGCCCGCCACCTGGGGCATGCCGCGCCCGGCCCCGCGGGGTCCTACGCTGACACCCGGCGCCGTTCCACCGTATGGGACCCTCACCTCGCCCCGGGGCTCGATGATCTCGAGGCTTGGGAGCCGGACGAGGGCGCTGGTCGTCCGCCCTTGCCTGTCGCTCAAGGTAACCATCAGCGTGTCGCCCGGAGGCAGCGGCACCGAGCAGGAGAAGCGCCCCGCCGAATCGACGGCGGCGGAGAGACCGCCGATCCGCGAGGAGGCTTGGCCGCGGTAGACGTCGTAGAGGCGTGCTCTCTGGACTTCGGTGCCCTGGCCATGGATCTCGACGCGCCGATTGAGCTCGCGGCCCTCGGGCGTCGCATTGCTTGCCACGGGACGGCCTTGCCCGAAGGCGAGCACGACGAGGCGCGAGCGGGGAATCCGTTCGCGCTCGGCAAGGTAGCGGACGGCCGCATCCGCGCGGGCCCGCGAAAGCGCGAGGTTACCGGCGGCGGTCCCCACCGAGTCGGTATGCCCCTCCACGATCACCTTTTCCGATGGAGAGCGTCGCAGCGCTTTCGCCAGCTCGGCCAAGGCGTGGACCGCGGCTGCGGTGAGCACGGCGCGGCCGGCCTCGAAGGAGTCCCCCGTCATGGTCATGGCGATCGAGGTGCCCCGATCGACGCCGAAGGCGCGACGCGGGCCACGTATTTCGAGGCCGTCCTCGTACGTGACTCGAAGCTGATACTCGTAGACTTGGCCCCCCTCGAGCCTCGACGTCCCCGATCCGATCCCGTCCCAAGGGCGGGCTTGCGGCGGCGCTCCCCGCCCGTTCATCGACCACACGACCACTCCCCGCTGGTCGCGTACGTCGAGGATCCAGTCGCGAACGGAGGAGGCATCGCTCGCATCGAGGGTGAAGACTGCGGGCTCCCGGAGGCGGTCCCCGTCGAGACGCAGTACCTCGTCGAACCCACCGGCGGAGATCCGCGCGTCGACGGCGTGGAGGCGCACGGCCATCCCATTCACGACGAGGGCGGCGCGGAGCGCGTTTCCGGCGACGCTCGCGCTTCGTTCTAGTTCGTCGGTGACGATCGCCAGGCCGCTCACGGGAGGGCGGCCAATCTCGACCGAGTCCCGCTGGAAGGAGACTCCGAATCGGACCGACGAGAGCAACCCAGGCGAGACGTAGGCGACCGGTGTGGCCTCTGTCGTGGCGGTCGCGGGGAGGCCGAACCCCTCCAGATCAAGCTTCACGACGTGGGGTCCAGGATCGAGATCGGGAAGGTGGAACCGGCCCTCGGCGTCCGTACCCACCGAGGTCCCGTCGTCGAGCATCACGACAGCCCCGGCCAGCCCCTTCTCATCTCGACCCTGAAGGCCATCTCGATTCGAATCCTCGAAGACGCGCCCCACGACCGTGCCGCGCGCGAGGAAGGCATCCTCGGCCACGTGGACGGTCGTCTCGGCTCGGTTCGAGGCACCGCACGCGGAGCAGCCGGCGAAGGCGACCGCGGCATCCAGATAGGCGCCCGGCGTCGCGCTCGCGCCCGGCACGAGCACCCAACTCAGCGCGATGTACCCGGGCTCGCCGGGCCCGGCTTGACCATCTCCGTTCAGGTCGGTAAACGCGGCGAGGGTGTCGAGGGCAAACCGCTGGACACGCGAACCGGTGGGATCGCCAATGGCGCGCCCGTCGCGCGTCGAGGTGCCGGGGAGGTATCCAAAGCGCGGGGGCAGCTCGTGCTGAACTTCGAAATTCGTCAGGTTGATCGACGTGCGATTTCGAATTTCCAACGTGTAGCGTACCGGTTCACCGGTTTCGACCCGATCCTTGTCGGGCGACAGCCGGAGGTCGACCGCGAAGCTCGTGTCGTCGTCCAGGTTCGTCACTCCGACGTCCGCCGCGTTCCGCCCGTTGTAACCTGCGTCGGTGCTGGTCGCAGCGGCCGTCACGATGGTGTAAGGCACGTTGCCATCCACGCCGAAGTCGTCCACCCCCGTGACCGTCACCGTCTGCGGAGTGTTCCAGTTCCCCGACGTGAACGTGAGGGACGCCGGAGCTACCGTCCCCTCGCTTGGATCGCTCGAGGAGAGCCCGATCGTCACGCTCGCCGTGGGCTGGGTATCGAGCACCACGGTGAACGTGCCGGCCCCGCCCGATTCGGTCGTCGCCAGGCCGGAGGTCGGCGTCACGGTGATCCCCGGGAGGTCGTCGTCCGTATTCGTCACCCCAACGTCCGCTGGGTTCAGCCCGTTGTAGCTCCCGTCGGTGCTGGTCGCGGCGGCCGTCAGTCAGGGAAGCCGGAGCCACCGTCCCCTCGGTCAGGTCGCTCGACGAGAGCCCGATCGTCACGTTCGCCGTCGGCTGACTTGTGAGCACCACCGTGAACGTCGCCGTCCCGCCACCCTCAGTCGTTGTCAGGCCCGAGGTCGGTGCCACCGTGATCCCCGGCGTGTCGTTATCCGCATTCGCCACCCCCACGTCCGACGGGTCCATCCCGTTGTAGATCCCGTCCGTGCTGGTCGCCGCAGCAGTCACGATCGTGTAGGCGACGCTGCCATCGACCCCGAAGTCATCTGCCCCCGTGACCGTCACCGTCTGCGCCGTGCTCCAGTTCCCCGACGTGAACGTCACCGACGCGGGGGCCACCGTGCCCTCGGTCAGATCGCTCGAGGAGAGGCCGATCGTCACGTTCGCTATTGGTTGAGTGCGGAGCACCACGGTGAA
>VBOX01000116.1 GCA_005893265.1 Candidatus Eiseniibacteriota bacterium
CCCGCAGCGGAACTGCTCGGTCGAATTGAACAGCTTGTTGCCCCAGCGACCGTCGAGCAGTCCGTAGACCCGGACGTGCGGGCCAATGGACGCCTCTGAGCTGAGTGTGGCCCCATGCGTCGGCAGCGGAGTGCCGAGGAACACCGGCGTCGTGCCCAGCGTGACCTCCCGGGTCGAGAGGATGCCGTCCCCGCTGGTGTCGGCGTACGTATAGGGCACCATGAAGTAGCTGCCCAGCGGGAAGCCTTCGGTGTGTCGCTGCGAGGCGCCGCCCAAACCAAAGATGATCGGCGCGATGCCCGGGCCGAGCACGTCAAGCCGGTTGCGGTTGCCCCACATGCTGAGGGTCAAGTCCCACGTCACGTGGGGCGCTTTCACGACCTGCGCGTTGAGCAACAGCTCAACACCCACGTTGCTCACCTGGCCCAGGTTCTCGAAACGCTGGCTGCTCACGCCGAGCGAGGGCGCGAGGTTGCGCGCGACGAGCGCGTCCTTCGACTTTTTGCCGTAGGCGGTGAACTCTAGATGGAACCGCTGCCGCCACAAGTCGGCGTCGAATCCCGCCTCGATCTCCTCGGTACGCTCCGGCCGCAGGTTCGCGTTGCCCAGGCTCGAGTCGGTGATGCCGGGGACATCCACCGTCGCATCACTCACGGCCACCGGCGAGAAGAACTCGACGGCGTCTGTGGGCCCCGGCTGCCGACCCGAGCGCCCGAACGCTGCGCGCAGCCGCACGGAGTTGACCAAGTCGCTCCTCGGGAAGAACGGCTCCTCTGACATCACCCACGATGCGGCGATCTTGGGATACAGGATGTTGCCGAAATTCTTCCCGAAGGCCGAGTTCCGGTCGCTGCGCAGCGCCCCGGTGATGAAACGCCGGTCGCGCCAACCGACCTGCTCGGTGACGTAGTATCCGAGCGTGACGAATTCGCTGGTCTGCTCATTAACCGACGGAATGATGACTCCGGCGAGCGATGTCGTGCCGGCCACGAGCTTCCGGCCGCTGGCGATCGTCCCCGTCAAGCGGTCCTTGAAGTACTGCACCCCGGCCGAGCTGCTGGAGTTCACGTCCGGCGAGAGCCGGAACGACGCCACGGCGGTCAGCTGGGCGGTGTAGTCCAGGGTCTGAAACCGGTTCGCTTGACGGCTCCCGTCGAGAGTGTTCTGGTTGAGTGGCACCAGGCCGGGCGGGAAGGTTTTCTGGTCGAACCGATTGGTCACGTCGGTGCCCGCGATCCCGTGGAGGGACAGGAAGCTCCACGGACGGAAGTTGGCCTGGGCGCTCCCAGTGTAGCGTTCGATCCCCTGCCGCGCGTCGATGAAGTAGGTCTGCTCCGGGAGCAGGAAGCCGTAGCCCTTGTTGAGCGTCGAGTCCGCAGAGCCCAGCAAGCCGCTCGGAAGGATCCCGAGCGCGTTGTTGTCGTTCTCCGGCAGGCGGAGGTTGCTCGAGGTGTAACCGGTCGCGACCGCGAGATCGAGCTTCTGGCTTGTCTGGGTCTTGACGTTCGCACGCAGGCTCACGCGCCGCAGGTCGTTGGTGACGAAGTCCCCCTTCTCACGGTTGAAATGCCCGGCGAGGTAGTAGGTGGTCTGCTCCGAGCCACCAGAAGCGCTCAGCCCGTACTCCTGCCGTACCCCCTCTCGGAAAGGACTATAGGTCTTGAGCGGGTTGAAGGAGAGCAGCTTACTCTGCACGCATGGCGCCGGGGTTACCCGTGTCGCGCTCGACAGTGGACAGAAGTTTCCAGCGGCATCTTGTGCCTGGTAATTCGCCGGCCAGTCCGTCACGTCGTTCAACACGCCACCTTCGACATACGCCTCCCAGCGCGTCGGCCCGGGGCGCCCCTGCTTGGTGCGCGTCTGGATCACGCCGTTCACCGCGTCGGTGCCGTAGAGCGAGGAGGCTGCTGGGCCTTTCTGTACCTCGATGGTCTCGATGTCTGCGGGATCGATGTCGTTCAAGCGGGAGGGCACCTGTCCACCGACTCCGGTGCCAGTTGAGTTAGAGGTCGCCCGGTTCTCAACTCGGATCCCGTCCACCACGATCACCGGCTCGTTCGATAGGGAAAGGCTCGTGGCACCGCGGATCCGAACGCGCGTACCAGACCCGGTCGTGCCACTGCTCGGCAACACCGTGAGTCCGGGCGCCCGGGCATTGATCAGATCCGTGAAGTCCGTGACCGGCGCCTGCTGAGCGACCTTCGCGGCGTCGATGTGCGACGGCGCGTTGCCCAGCTCGCGCGCCCGCAGCTCCTCGCCCGTCGCCGTCACCGTGATGGCCTCGAGGGGCACGGCGGCGGCGCTCAGGACGAAGTCGAGCTGGGCCGTCTCCCCGAGCCCCACGCTCACCGGCCGGGCCGCCGTCGCATAGCCGATGAGTCGTACTTGCAGACGGTATTGACCTGCAGTCAGGTTGTCGAAGCGAAAGCGACCGTCGCGATCCGTCAACGTCAGGCGCGTCGTTCCTTCGACCAACACCTGGGCGCCTGGGACGGGCTGCTGGCTCGCCTGGTCGGTCACCCGCCCTGCGATCGCGCCTTGCTGCGCGGTTCCGGCCGGCACGGCGCAAACGAGCAGAACGACCGCTCCTGCGGCACCGACGAGCTGCCGGATAAATGGAATGTTCATCTCCGGTCTCTCCTCATGCGAGAGG
>VBOX01000024.1 GCA_005893265.1 Candidatus Eiseniibacteriota bacterium
TGAGGCGGGTTCCCACCGGAATTGGGGGAGGCGACCCAGAACGCGCCCAGGCTGCGCAGCTCGTCCGCGGAGAGCGGATCGGCGGCGCAGGGATCGCACCAGCTCATGTTCCACGCGTATTCCAGGAACACGGCCTTACGGTTCTCGTTTTCCACTTGCCGTGTGAACATGGCGCGATAGAACCGCGGGAAATCGTCCTTCACGTATTCTGGGATATCCATGCCCTCGGGGAGCCTGACGGTGCGGTAATTGGTCGTCTCCACGCGGCCATTTTTCGTGATCGCGAAGACAAAGAGCTCCTGCGGTCCGTCGGCGTTCACCATGCCGAGCCTGAGCGGGAGCATGAACTTCGGCGACTCGTACGCGACTTGGATCGGGCGCAGGTAAGAGAAGCCCAAACGTTGCTGCTCGCCCAGGTTCACCTTCGCGACGAAGAACTTCATCCCCTGGCGGATGTAGCTCGCCAGGACACGGCGGGCGCCCGCCGGGACCGAGTAGCCGTTCTCGAGGAGCCACGTCTCGAGCCCGCCGCTTTGCTTCGCGGAGAGGATCAAGATGTCGTACTCGCCGACCGTGTAGCGTGCCTCGATCCGGACACCGAGCGATCGCTCGCGTGCTTCGTTCCTCGAGTCGGCCGACTTCCGCGCCATCCCCTGCGACATGGGGGCGGACTGCAGCGCTTCGTACCGCATGCACGGATCCGGGTCGAAATACTCGACCAGGCGCGGCGCCGAGTACGCGTCGAGGTGCTCCATGACCGCGCGATCCCCGACGTGGATCTGCCCGCGCTGGAGGACGGTCGGCACTGGGATTACGATCGCAAACTGCGCGGGCTCCCCGCTGTAGTCGTTCGCCATGGTGAGCACGGTGCGATCCGCGTCCCGCACCATGACGACTTTCGAAGCGTGGTTGAAGAGCTTCGCGTTCCCCTGCGCGACATAGAAGCCGCAGAAGCTACGCGCTGGTTGAGCCCAGAGCAGGCTGATCCAGAGGACGGTGCCTAGGAGAAGTATCCGCTTCATCGATGACTCCTTGGGTTTGGGGTTTCTGTCGCGGACGAGTCCATTCGTATCGTGGTCCGGGCAAGAGCCGGTCGATGAGCGGCACGGCCATCGACCAGAGCGCAAGCGACCACAGAATTCCATTTGTCCGATAGAGGCCGAACTGGATGAAACCGGCGAACGCGGTCACGACGGCCGCGAAGAGGATCCTCCCCGCGCGCGAGTTCGGCGTTGTCTTGGGATCGGAGATCATGAAGAACGCGAAGAGAAGCAGCGCCCCGCTCTCCATCCGGTGGATCGGCACCTCCCAGCGCTGCATGGCCCAGACCGCGCGGCCGAACTGGAGGGCCGCGAAGGAAACCAGAAACGCGTACGTCACGTCGCTGCGGGCGGCCCGGTTCACGACGAGGCCGCCGAGACAGGCCATCAGAAAGCCAAAGAATGCGACGTTCCCCCACTGTCCCGGGGAAACCCAGATGGGCGCGCCCAGGAACATCAGGAACACCAGCCCGAAATTGGTCGGGTTGAAGATGTGCTTTCCCTTCCAACGGACCACGAACTTGCTCGCGATCGTCACGACGGCGGCCAGTACCGCCAGCGCCGCGAAGTTCGTGCGCAAGAGGAGGCACAGGGAGAGCCCCGAGATGAGGGCGCTCTTGGGGTCGAACTTCGGGAGCCGCCAGAGCTTCGTACAGACGTACTGCGTCAGGAGGGCGGTCGAAAGGAGGAGCGCGGCGCGGCCCAGCGTGATGTCGAAATGGAGCCAGCCTAAGCCGTAAATCAAGAGACCGGACAGGACGGAAATCTGGTACATCCGGGGATCGAGGGGGGGCCTGGGTCTCGAGGAATCAGCACGCATGGTGCTTCTCCTACGCCCGGCCCGGCGGGTGTATTCCAAGAATCCTACCTGCCCGGCGTTGACCGCAAGGGCGAATTCGGGGAGACTGGCTGATTGGCACCGGGCACGCGTCACCCCGGCCCGGTTCGGCACTCAACAAGTCAGTCGAGGAGAGAGAGATGGGCCACCCCTGCCTTTTCCGAAAGACCGGATCCAGCATCGCCGCGAGCCTGGCCGCGCTCGTTTGGCTCGGAGCTTTGGGAGCCTCGCCGGCCCACGCCGCGTCGGATCGCGGAACGTTCTCGATCGTCGCGTACGACTCGGTCACGCAGGAGCTGGGCGTCGCGGTCCAGTCCAAGTACTTCAGCGTCGGGACGGACGTCCCCTGGGCCGAGGCGGGCGTGGGCGCGGTCGCGACGCAGGCGCGCGTGGATCCATCGTTCGGGCTCAAAGCGCTCGGGCTCTTGCGTGGGGGGCTACGCGCCGCGGACGTGCTGCGCGCCCTGGCCGCGACCGATTCCGTCTGGGACTCACGCCAGCTCGGAATCGTGGACGCGCGCGGCAGCGTCGCGAACTGGACCGGGAGCAAGTGCCTCGACTGGGCGGGCGGGGAGGCGGGCGTCGATTTCGTGTGCCAGGGGAACATCCTGGCCGGCCCGGCTGTCGTGTCCGGGATGGCGAAGGCGTACCGCGAGGGCAAGGGGGAGATGGCGGAGCGGCTCCTCGCGGCGCTCGACGCCGCGCAAGCCGCGGGTGGCGACAAGCGGGGCATGCAGTCGGCGGCGCTTCTGGTGGTTCGGCCCAGCGCGGCGCGCCCTCAGTTCACCCAGCGATACATCGACCTTCGCGTGGAGGACCATAAGACGCCTATCAAGGAGCTGAGGCGCCTGCTGCAAATCCAGGAGGGGTTTCATGGCGCCGACAACCACTTCTTCTATGCCGATGAGTACATGGCCGCTGGACGCGCGGATCTGGCCACCCGCGAACGCGAGCGCGCGGCGGAGATCCTGCACGGCGCTCTGGCACGCGGGGAACGTGACGCCTCGATGCTGAACGGAATCGCCTGGGCCTGCGCGACCCACGATCTCTTTCTTGGGGATGCGGTCAGGGCCGCCGAGCGCGCCGTTTCGCTCGAGCCCAGGAACGTGGACATCCTGGACACGCTCGCGGAGCTCTATTTCCGCCAGGGAACCCAGGCGAAGGCGATCGAGGTTGAATCGCGGGCGGCCACGATCGACCCGAAGAGCCAATACCTGAAGGACCAGATCGAGCGCTTCCGCAAGGGCGGCAGGGATTAGGGACTATCTATGGGCCCGGGAGCCATGAGCCGAAGAGCCATCCGAGTCGTCGCGATGTTGTCGGTTGTCGCGGCCGCGGCGTGCGCGCCCCCCGCATGGTGCACCTTTTCCATCGTCGCGTACGACTCGGTCACCCAGGAGCTGGGGGTGGCGGTGCAGTCGCGGGCGTTCAGCGTGGGGATGGCCGTCCCTTGGGCCGAGGCGGGCGTGGGCGGGATCGCGACCCAGGCTTCGACCAACGAGTCCTTCGGCCCGATGGGGCTCGCGATGCTCCGCTCGGGAAAACCGGCCCCCGAGGTGATGCGCACCCTGCTCGCGGCGGATTCCGGGAGCGCCCACCGGCAACTCGGCATCGTGGACGCCCGGGGCAGGAGCGCCAATTTCACCGGCAAGCTTTGCTCCGATTGGGCAGGGGGCCTCACCGGCCCGGGCTACGCGATCCAAGGGAACATCCTGGCGGGCGAGGCCGTCGTGCAGGGGATGCAGCGGGCCTTTCTCGAAACCAGAGGGGAGTTGGCGGAACGGCTCCTGGCCGCGCTCGTCGCGGCGCAGGCTGCGGGAGGGGATCGCCGCGGCATGGAATCCGCCGCTCTCGTCGTCGTGCGGCCCAGCGACCAGTACCCGGAGTACCGGACGCGCTACGTCGACCTGCGCGTCGAGGATCACAAGGACCCCATCAACGAGCTGATCCGCGTGTACCGCATCCTCGAGGGGCAGCGTCTTGCCGAGGCGCACATCCGCTACGCGGAATCCTACGAGAAGGCGGGGCGTGCGGATCTGGCGCGGGTCGAGCGCGATCGGGTCGCCGAGTCGATGGCGCACGCACTGGCCCGGAAGGACGTCGATGCGTCCACGCTGAACGGGCTCGCATGGATCTGCGCCACGAACAGCGTGCATCTCGCCGAGGCGCTCCAGGCGGCCGAACGCGCGTCCGCTCTCGAGCCGAAAAGCACGGAGATACTCGACACACTCGCCGAGGTCCACTACCGTAGCGGAAACGTGGCCAAGGCGATCGAAGTGGAGAGCCGGGCGCTGTCCTACTCCCCCAACGATCAATATTTGAAAGACCAAATCAACCGGTTCAAGAGCGGAATCAAATAATTCAGCGGAGACCATGATGCCTGAGCGAAACCCGGTCACCCCGGAAACACTGCTTGAGCTCCAGTTCATCGACGCCATCGCGCTCTCGCCCGACGGGAGCCGGGTCGTCTACCAGGTTCGGTCGATTGATCCCGAGAAGGACGGGTACGAATCGCATCTCTGGCTCGCTCCCATGCGGGGCGGTGAGCCGCGCCGTCTCACGTTCGGCGAGCACAAGAACGGGAGCCCCGCCTGGAGCCCGGATGGGAAGTCGATCGCGTTCGTATCCGATCGCAGGGACAAGAAGGCGCAGATTTACCGGCTGTCCCTCGAAGGGGGCGAAGCGGAGCGGCTGACCGATCTCGACGGGGCGATCGGCGGGCTATCGTGGTCCCCGGACGGCTCCAAGCTGTCGTTCACCTACCGCGCGAACGATCCGCCCGAGACGGGGCATCTTCCGAATTCGATCGCCGCCAAGAACGCGATCGAAGCCAAGGCCGACAAGAAGGACCCGAAGCCGCCGACGTTTCGCCATCTGACGCGGCTCCATTACAAGGAGGACGGCCAGGGGTTTCTGCCGAAATCGCGGTTTCAGGTTCATGTCTTCGACATCGCGTCGCGCGAGACCCGGGCCCTGACGAGCGGGGAGTGGGACCACGGGACTCCTCAGTGGTCTCCGGACGGAAAATCGCTCGTTTTCCCGGCGAATCGCCTGCCCGACGCCGACTACCACGCGGTGGTCTGCGACCTCTGGATCATCCCATCCTCCGGAGGTGAGCCGCGAAATCTTACGCCGGAGCCCGGCATGGCCTTGGCGCCCGCGTGGTCGCCGGACGGCTCGCAGATCGCGTACCTGGGAAACACGGACGAGACGGACGCATGGGGCGTGAAAAACGTGCACGTGTGGATCGTCTCCCCCCAGGGAGGCCCCGCCCGCGATCTCACGCCGGATTTCGATCGCACCGCGCTCGACCTCATGGGGACCGATCTTCGAGATTTCCATGAGCCGGGTGCGCCGGTGTGGTCGCCGGACGGGGCGACGATCTATTTCTCCGCGAGCGACGAGGGATCGACCCACCTGTTCGCCGTCCCTCCCAAGGGAGGAGCGCCGCGCCGGGTCACCTCGGGCACGCTCGCGCTTTTCGCCGTTCAGGGGTCCAAGGGCGCGAAGGATCTTGCCGTGATCCGGTGCGATCACACGGACGCCGGAACGGTGGGGAGGCTCGATCCGGCAACCGGCGCCGTCTCGCCCCTTGCCCGCCCGACGGCCAAGCTCTTCGACACGCTTGAGGTCGGGGCGCCGGAAGAGTTCTGGGTCGAAATGCCCGAGGGACACAAGGTCCAATGCTGGATGCTGAAACCGCCGAAGTCCGGTGCGCCGAGGGCCGGCCAAAAGGGAACGCACCCCATGGTGCTTGAGATCCATGGGGGACCCCGCATCCAGTACGGCGCCTGCTTCTTCCATGAGTTTCAGGTACTCGCGAGCGCCGGGTTCTACGTTCTCTTCTCGAATCCACGCGGGGCCCAGGGGTACGGCGAAGCCTTCACGCGCGCGATCGTGCTGAACTGGGGTGGCCCGGATTACGAGGACCTGATGCGGGTCGTGGACGAGGCGCTCCGCCGTTATCCCGAGATCGACCCCGAGCGTCTCGGCGTCACGGGAGGTTCCTACGGCGGGTACATGACGAACTGGATCGTCGGGCACACCGATCGATTCAGGGCGGCGGCGACCCAGCGGAGCGTGGTCGACTTGAAAACGCTCCTTCTCGCGGGCGATTTCGCCGACGATGCGGTGCCGGAGTTCGGGGACCAGCCCTGGAGGGATTCCCCCGACTATCGCCGGATGTCTCCCATCACGTACGTGGAAAACATCAAGACGCCCCTTCTGATCCTGCACAGCCACGAGGACCACCGTTGCCCGGTGGAAGAAGCGGAGCAGCTCTATACCTCGCTGAAGCTCCTTCGCCGCGACGTAGAAATGGTCCTCTTCCCCGGCGAGAGCCACGGGCTCTCGCGCGGCGGTACGCCCTCCCGGCGGCTCGCGCGGCTCCATCCCGCGATGGCGAAAGCAAAGTGAGTGGAGCTTAGCGGCCGCTCGATCCTGCTCACCGGCGCCTCGGGTGGGATCGGCCGCGCGACCGCGGAGCTTCTGGCGCGGGAGGGAGCCAGGCTCACGCTCTTCGCCCGTAGATCAGGGCCGCTCGAAACCCTCCGTTCCTCCATCCAATCCTCAGGCGGCACGGCGATCGCGGTGGCCGGAGACGTGCGGAGCGTCCCGGACGCGGAGCGTGCCGTGGCTCTCGCGGTCCAGAGCTTCGGCGGGTTGGACGCCGTGGTGAACAACGCCGGTATCGGCATGCTTGCCTCCCTCGCGGAAGCGGCGGACGAAAGCGTGGCGGAGCTCCTCGACGTAAACCTCCTCGGTACGTTTCGCGTGACCCGGGCCGCGTATCGGGCGCTCTCCGAGCGTGCGCGAAGCGGCGCGCGAAGCGTCATCGTCAACGTCGCGAGCTTCGCCGGGAGGGTGGGCGTGCCCTATTATTCTTTCTACAACGCCTCCAAGTTTGGACTCGTTGGGATGACCGAGGCGTGGCGGCGGGAGCTTCGTCCCAGCGGTATCGACGTAGTGCTCCTCATCCCGGCGGCGGTCGAGACGGAGTTCTTGGCCCGGCTCGATCGGGGCCGGGCGCTCGGGCTGGGCCCGGCGGGCACCGTACTCACTCCGGAAAGGGTGGCGCGTGAGATCGTGGGCGCGCTTCGGCGGCCCCGACCCGAAGTCTACATTCCACGTAGAAATCGATGGATCGGCCTCCTGAACGTCCTGTCTCCGCGCCTGGCGGATCGAATCGTAAACCGCCTCTTCCGTTACCCCGGGAGGCGCACGTGACCCCGTCCGCCGCGGACGGCGGAAAGATCGCGCTGGGCCTGACCGGCGGCGGGATGACCGGTGCCTTCTACGAGATCGGCTGCCTTGCGGCGCTCGACGACTTCCTGGGGTTCGATTTTTCGAGCACCGGCTTCCATATATACATGGGGGTGAGCGCCGGGGCCTCGGTCGCCTCGCTCCTTGCCAAGGGCGTGCCCGCGCGAAAGATCTACTGGGGGCTTCTCCACGGCTCCGAGCCCTCGCTCGAGTTCAAGCGCGGGGATTTCTACATGGCGAATCGCTGGGCCATCTTGAAATCGGTGCTGGGGACGGTGGCCTCGGTGCCAGGATTCTTCATCAAGAGCATCCGGCTGCGCCAGCACCCTTCGCCTTTCGAGTTCATGCACCACATCGAGGAGCGCCTGCCTCCGGGCCTCTTCGCGCTGGAGAACTATCAGCGGTTTTTCGCCAAGCTGCTCGAAGGCTTTGGCAAGACCGACTCCTTCGCGGGTCTGGCACGTGAGCTCTATATCCCCGCGACCGACCTCGACCTCGGCACGAGGCGGATCTTCTCGAACGCCGATGGAGACCAGGTTCCGATTTCGCACGCGGTCGCCGCTTCCTCCGCCATTCCGCTTTTTTTTCGACCGGTTCGGATCCAGGGACGCGACTTCATCGACGGCTCGACCGGCCGGGTCGCGCACATCGACGTCGCGATCAAAGCCGGGGCGTCCACGATCCTCATCATCAACCCGCTGCTCAATATCATGAACGACCGAAGCTCGGTCTGCATTCCACGGAGCGACGGGAAGTGCGCCCGTATCGCGGAAAAGGCGATGTCTTTCATCCAGGATCAGGCATCCCGGATCGAGACGCGCGTGCGCTTGGACGGCGAGATCCGCCGAGCCCAGGCCGAGTTTCCACAGGTGAAGATCTATCGGATTGAACCGTCGTCGGCCGAGGTGATGATGTTCCTCCATCCGACCATGAGCTACGCGGAGCGTGAGCAGATCTTGCGATATGGTTATACTTCGATGACCTCGGTCCTGAAGCGCAGGCGCGCGGTCATCGAGGAGCTGATGCAGTTCCACGGATTGAACCCTTCAGACGAGGCTGCCGCGGAATGATCCACAACCCCCTCAAGAGCCGCCTGAACCGTGGCGAGCTGATCCTGCTGGACGGGGCGCTCGGCACCGAGCTCGAGCTGCGGCAGATCCCGACCCCCCTTCCGCTCTGGAGTGCGCAGGCGCTTTTCGATTCTCCCGACACCGTCCGCTCGATCCACGAAGACTACGTGCGTGCGGGGGCGGATATCCTCACCGCCAACACGTTCCGCGCGACCCCGCGGACGCTGGCTAAGGCGGGCCGGGCGGCGGACACGGAGCGCACGGTGAGTCTGGCGGTCTCGCTGGCGCGGGAAGCGGCCGATCGGGCACGTGGGGCGCGTGAGATCCTGATCGCGGGAGCCTTGGCGCCCCTCGAGGATTGCTACCGTCCCGATCTTGTACCCGACCCGGCCCTGGCCGAGCGCGAGCACGCGGAGCAGGCGGTCCGTCTCGCCCGCGCAGGCGTCGATCTCATCCTGATCGAAACGATGAACTCGACCGCTGAGGCCAAGGCTGCGCTCCGCGGAGCCAAGCCGTCGGGGCTCCCCGTGCTCGTGAGCTTCATCTGCAAGAGCGCGAAGGAAATCTTGAACGGCGAGTCCCTGGCGGATGCGGTGCGCGCGGTCGAGCCGTTCAAGCCGGACGTCATCCTCGTGAATTGCACGTCGCCGGACGTGGTCGCCGGGTGCTTGGAGGAGATGGCGCGGTCCACGCGATCGCCGATCGGCTGCTACCCGAACGCCGGCGCGCCGGATATGGCGCATGGGACGTGGCTCTTCGATCCCGCGTGGACCCCGGAGAAATTCGCGGAAGCAGCGGCCACATGGGTCGCCCGCGGGGCCCAGCTCATCGGCGGCTGCTGCGGCATCGGGCCGGACCACATCCGGGCGCTACGGGCGGCCCTTCCTTCCGTGCTCGTCGAATAGCGTTGCCACCGCAATCCATCCCCGAGGCCAAAGGCGCGGGTGCCGGACCGCCTCTCCGCTTGGCCGCGAGCCTCATCCTCATATCGCTGGAGCCCATGCTGCGCGTGCTATGGGTACACCGCTCCGAGGCGAATCCCTTCCTCGGAGGCTTTCATTCCTTCCCGGGCGGGAGGATGTCCCCCGAGGACGGGCCGACCGACGGGGAGGACGCGCTCGAGCTGGCCATGCTTCGCTGCGCCGTGCGCGAAACCTTTGAGGAAACGGGAATCTTCGTCGGGGTACAGGGACCGAAACCGGATCGGGCCGCGCAGCGTGCCCTGAGGGAGCAGGTCCTGAACGGCAACGCGGAGTTCTGGCCCTCCATCGAGCGGATTGGTCTCTCCCTAGACCGCTCGGCGTTCCGGATGTCGGGCCGGTGGGTCACGCCCCATTTCAGCCGCGCGCGCTTCGACACCATGTTCTTCGTGGCCGAGCTCGGGCAGGCGGAAGCCCCCGATGTCTGGCCGGGGGAGTTGAGCTCGGGCGAGTGGATCGAGCCCGATCGCGCGCTCAAGCTCTGGGAGGAGGACCGCGTGACGCTCGCCATGCCCACGCTCTACGCGATCCGCGTGATCGCGGAGGGAACCCACGATCTTTCCGCCCGGTTGCGCGCCGTTCCGGAAGCGAACGCCGTGCCATCGCGCCACGTGATCCTGCATCCCGGCATCGTGATGGTGCCGCTCCGAACGGAAACCCTCGCGCCGGCGACCCACACGAACGCCGCCGTGATCGGGGACGGGGAGGTTGTCGTCATCGACCCCGGCACGGCGGATCCGAGCGAGCTCAAGTCTCTTTACGAGGTGGTGGATGCCGCGACCGCGGGCGGGGGAAAAGTCGCCGCGGTGCTCCTCACGCATCGCCACAAGGATCATGTCTCGGGGGCCGATGCCGTGCGTGGACGCTACGACGCGCCGGTCTGGGGGCACCCCCTGGTCTCGGACCGGGTGCCGCTCGATCGTGAGCTCAAGGAGGGCGACATGGTCGAGCTCACAGGACCGCATCCACGACGGGTGCTTGCCCTCCATACGCCCGGCCATTCGCGGTCCCACCTCGCGTTCTTCGAAGAGCGCTCGCGCACGCTCTGCGCGGGGGATCTCGTCTCGACGCTGGGAACGGTCGTGGTGGATCCACCCGATGGGAACATGGGCGATTACATGCGCTCCCTCGAGCGCATCAAGCAGCTCAAGGCGACCGTTCTCATCCCGGGGCACGGTCCGCCGAGCCGCGGTGTGGATCATCTGCTCGCGGCCTTGCTCGAGCATCGCCGGATGCGGGAGTCGCGGATCTTGAAGTCGCTCGAGGCGGGACCCATGACCGAGGAGCTCTTGCGCGAGGAGGTCTACCGCGACACACCGGGAGCGCCGCCGGCGCTGGCCGCGAGGACGCTCGAGGCGCACCTGGAGCGGCTTGTCGAGGAAGGACGTATCCGGAGGGAACCCGGGCGCGTGATGCTGGCGACGTAGACCCTAGTAAGCGGCCAGATCTCTCAAGACGCGCTCGATGCGGTCCACCTGGGGCAGGATCGCGTCCTCGAGCGCTGGAGCATACCCGACCGGCGTATCCAAGGCCCCGATCCGACGCACCGGCGCGTCCAGCGAATCGAAAAGATCCTCGGCGATTCGGGCCGCGATCTCCCCGCCGAATCCTCCCGTGAGCACGTCCTCGTGGAGGACGAGCACCCGCGACGTCTTCCGCACGGATCGCGCGATCGCCTCCATGTCGAAGGGCAGGATCGTGCGCAGGTCGAGCACCTCGACCTGGTGCCCGTCCGCCTCGAGACGTTGCGCCGCGAGGAGGGCGCGATTCACGGTGGCTCCCCACGTCACGACCGTGATGTCTTTTCCTTCGCGTGCGAGCCGCGCCTTTCCGAACGGGATCATGTATTCCGGGCCCGGATAGGCTCCCTTGGCGAAGGGCTGGCGGTAGATATGCTTGTGCTCGAGGAAGAAGACGGGGTCGTCGCAGCGGATCGCGGTCCGAAGCAGCCCGTTCGCGTCTTGGGCGGTGGAGGGAAAGACGACCCTGAGCCCCGGGCTGTGCGCGAAGATGCTCTCGCCGCTCTGGCTATGGTAAATCGAGCCGCCCTGGAGGTAGCCGCCGATCGGGACGCGCACCACCAAAGGGCAGGAGAAGGCGCCATTGGAGCGCCACCGGAGCATGGCCATCTCATTCCGAATCTGCATCATCGCCGGCCAGATGAAATCGAAGAACTGAATCTCGACCACCGGCTTCAGTCCGCGTGTCGCCATGCCGATCGCGCGACCGACGATGTTCGCCTCGGCGAGGGGCGAGTTGAAGACGCGATCCTTCCCGAACTGCTTCTGGAGGCCGTGCGTCACCTTGAAGACGCCTCCCTTGCCGGAGACGTGGGCCAGCGCCTCCTCGCGCGTCGCGTCGGCGACGTCCTCGCCGAAGAGCACGATGCTCGGGTCGCGCGCCATCTCATCGCGCAAGCAGCGGTTGATCAGCGTGACCATTGTCTCGGGTCCGCCCTCGGACTTGGGCGCGTTCCCGAAGGCCGGCGCGGTCGGATCCACGGTGGAGGAGTAGACGTGATGCAGCGCGGTGTCCGGCTCGGGCTGCGGGGACTTGAGCGCTTCCGTCTCCGCCTGCGCGATGGCCGCCGCCACCTCCTTCTGGACCCCTTCAATCATCTCCGCGGTCGCGAAGCCTTCGCGAATGAGGAATTGGGGATAGGTCTGGACCGGATCGCGCTTCGCTTCGGCCTCGCGCTCGGAGGGCGGCTTGTAGGAAAGCTCGTCGTCCGACATCGAGTGGCCGTACGGCCTGACCACAAGCGCGTGCACCAGCACCGGCCCCTTGCGCGCGCGCAGGTGGGCCACCGCCTCCGTCATCGTCTTGTAGGAGGCGACCGGATCGGTGCCGTCCACCTTCATGATGCGAAGCCCTGGGATCGCGCTCAGGCAGCGGGCGATGTCGCTTCCGGGGGTCTGCACCTCGACGGGGACCGAGATCGCGTACTGGTTATCGGTGATCAGGAAGAGGACCGGGACCTTGTTCGTCGCGGCCGTGGTGAGCGCTTCCCAGAACTCACCCTGGCTCGTCGTGCCTTCTCCGGAGGAGACGTAAACCACCTCGTCCTCATGGAAGGGAGGGCGATTCTTGACGTCTTTCAGGATCGATAGAAGCCGGCCCCCCTCGGAGCAACCCACCGCCTGGAGGAACTGCGTCCCGGTCGGGCTCGACTGCGAAACCACGTTGGCGCGCTTCAGGCCCCAGTGCGCCGGCATCTGCCGCCCACCTGAGTTCGGGTCCGCGGCGGCGGCTACCGCCTGGTAGAGCATTTCGGTGGGGGTCATGCCGAGCGTCAGCATCAGCGCCCGATCGCGATAATACGGATAGAACCAATCGTAGCCGCTCCGAAGGGCCTTGCCCGCCGCGACGAGCACCGCTTCGTGCCCCGCGCCGCTGATCTGGAAGAAGGTGAGGTTTTGCTTCTTGAGCTTGATCTCCTCGTCGTCCATGCGTCTCGAGAGAAGGATCAGCCGGTACATGTCCAGAAGCTCGGCGCGATTCAAACCGTGGAGCGTCTCTTTCTCGACCCGGAGTGCCACGCGAAGACCTCCTCGAAGGCGGGATTTGGTGCTTGAGCATGTAGATTATAGCGGAGACACTCGTTCTCGAAAACTCTGGAATTGCCCTCCACGCGAAGAGGAATGGACACATGGAACCGGCCGTTCCCGCCTCCCGTCACGTGACCTCCGTCGAATTCCAGGGTCCCGTCGGGAGGATGGAAGGACTCTGGTCCGATCCAGGCCGCGGCCTTCCCGCGGCCGTCATCGCCCATCCCCACCCGGCGCACGGCGGCTCGATGCACAGCAAGGTCGTGTACACGATCTATCGTGTCCTCGACCAGGCGGGGCACCCTACGCTGCGATTCCACTTTCGTGGAGTCGGCAAGAGCGAGGGCGCCTATTCCGGGTGGAATGAGGAGAAAGCGGACGTCGCCGCCGCGGCCGCGTACGCGAGAGAGAGGACGGGGCGGCGTCCGCTGTGGGGCGCGGGTTTCTCCTTCGGGGCGTGGGTGGGGCTTCAATGGGCGCTGGGGGATCCGGAGGTGGAGCGCTTCATCGCGGTCGGGCTCGCCGCCAACGACCGCGTATTCGATTTCCTGGATCGGGTGCCCTGGCCGCTCGCCATCGTGCAAGGAGAGCGCGACCAGTACGGGAGCCCGGCCGCGCTCGCCGAGTTGACGCGAACATGGGAAAGGACCGGCAAGGTGACCGTACGGATCGTGCAAGGCGCGGTTCATTTCTTCACAGGCAAGCTCGCGGAGCTCACGCAAGCGCTCGAGGAGATTCTATGAACGGAAGCGGAGCCAAGGACAAGGCCGCGATCGTGACGGGCAGCACCAAGGGGATCGGCCGGGCCATCGCGGAGGGACTTCTGGATGCCGGAGCCAGGGTGGCGATCTCGGCCCGCAACCCCCAGGAGGTCGCGGCCGCGGCGAAGGATTTGGAGCGCGCGCACCCCGGGCGGATCCTGGCGCGCCCCTGCGACGTGCGGCGCGAGGATCAGGTGGCGGCGCTCTTCGCCGAGACGGAGCGCGCGTTCGGAGGGGTGGACATTCTCGTCAACAACGCGGGAGTGGGTCTCTTCCGGAATCTCGAGGAAATGTCGCTGGAGGAGTGGAACAGCGTGATCGAAACGAACCTCACGGGGGTGTTCCTCTGCTCGCGCGCGGCGATACCGCGCATGAGAAAGAGAGGAGGCGGTTACATCTTCAATATTTCGAGCCTCGCGGGCAAGAACGCGTTCCCCTCCGCCTCGGCGTACAACGCGTCCAAGTTTGGGCTGAACGGGATGAGCGAAGCGCTGATGCAGGAAGTACGATACGACGGAATCAAGGTGAGCTACCTCATGCCCGGCAGCGTGGCAACCCAGTTCAGCGGAACCGCGCCCGGCCCCGAGGACGCGTGGAAGATCCAGCCTCAGGACATCGCCCGCATCGTCCTCGACCTTCTGAATCAGGAACCGCGGACGCTCCCCAGCGCGGTCGAGATCCGCCCGTCGAAGCCGCCTAGGAAGGGTTGAAAAAGCCCGCCACGACACCCAGCAGGGTCGAGCCCAGGACGATGAGCGCCATGTAGGCCACGGCCGCGCGCGGACCGAGCCATTTTCCGACCACACCAAAGGTCGGAATGTTCACGATGGGAACCGCAAGCATCATCGCGGTCGCCGGGCCGAAGCCCATGCCCTTCGCGAGAAGCTCCTTCACGAGCGGCAGCTCGGCCCCGGAGCAGAAATAGAAAGGGACGCCGCTGATCGAGGCGAGGAGGGAGCCGACCGTGGTCCTCTGGCCGTACAGGATGTGGATCCAGTGACCGGGCACGAGCACGTCGACAACCGCCGCGAGCGCCAGGCTCACGAGGACCCACGGGGCATACTCGCGCAGCTGCCCGAGGAAGCAGCGCCACGCCGATCGAAGGCGGGATCTCCCGGGGACGCCTGTGGACTCAAGCATCCCGCCGTCCAGCGCCAGGCCATCGTTCCTACCCGGCGCGGTTCCCAAGGAACGCGCGGCCGCGCCCGCCAGAACGAGACTGCTCGCGTAGCCCGCCAGGAGGCCGAGCGCGACGGAGGCCATGAGCCTGACAACCAGCCAGGTGATCCCGATGAGCTTCCAGGTCAAAAGCAGCACGGGGATGCTCACCGCCGCGCCGGCGGTCAGAAACGCGAACGTGTGCTTCAGGTCGCCGCCGCGCCGGCGGAGCGCGACCGCGAGCGGGACCATGCCGCACGTACAAAGAGGGATCAGAGCGCCCACCACCGCCACGAGAGCCATCGTCCCCGGGTTTTTCCCGGTGAGGAAGCGCGCGATGAACTGCTCGGAGACGAACTCCTCGATGAGCGCACCGACGAGAAGCGCGAGCAGGAAGAGCGGGACGATCTCCCCGGCCGAATCGAGAAACACGCGGGAGATGGCGGCGAGCGTCGTCTGCGTCTCCATCGACCCATTCTACCTTCTCGGCTCGTCCTTGACACGCATCCCCGCGGTCGTGGAGGATCCGGGGCTTGCCCCCGACCCGGAGGTCTGAATGCCGATGCGTGATCCCCTGTATCACCCTCTGTTTCTAGGAAGGCGAGCCGCTTCGGAGACGCCGCCTTTCGATCCGTTTCCGCCGTCGGGTCGAAAGCCATGGAAGGGTGAGCCGAAGCCGCGCCGCGATCTCGAATTTCACGTCCGGCACTACAGGGTCGTCCTGGACGTGGATCTCGAAGCCCGCGAGCTCAGCGGCCGCGCCGCGCTCACGATCGAAGCGATCCGAGACGGGATTCGCGAGGTCGCGTTGGACGCCGCGGAGTTGAACATCGCCTCGGTCACCGTCGCGGGGCGGCCGGTGCGGCACGAGACGGAAGGGGAGAGGCTGCGGGTTCACCTGCCGCGGTCGCTCAGGGTTGGGCGGCGGGCCGCGATCGACACGCCGGCTGGTCCCAGGGGCAGGCGGATGATGCGCATTGGTGGATTCCTTGCCTCGAGAGCACCGAGAGCCGCGGCACTCTGGAGATGATCGCGACCGTCCCTCTGGGCTACCGCGCGATCGGGAACGGCCGGTTGATCGCGCGCCGCGTGAACGCCCGCCGGAAGACGGTGACCTATCACTGGCGCCAGGACACGGCCCACCCGGCGTACCTGACCTCGCTCGTGGTCGGGAAGTTCGTCGAGCTGCGCGACCGGGCGGGAAAGGTTCCGCTTCACGGATACGTCCCCAGGGGGCGCGAGGCGCAGGGGCGGGAGCTTTTCCGGAAGACGCCAGCCATGATCGAATCCTTCGCCAAGGTGTTCGGATATCCGTATCCCTACCCGAAGTACGCGCAATCCACGGTCTTCGATTTCACATATGGAGGCATGGAGAACACGGGCGCGACCACGCTCACCGTGCGGGCGCTTCTGACGCCTGAGGAGGCGCTGGACCAGACGTACGAGACCCTGATCTCGCACGAGCTCGCGCACCAGTGGTGGGGAGATCTCGTGACGTGCCGCGATTGGTCGGAGGGATGGCTCAACGAAGGCTTCGCGACTTACTCCGAAGTGGTCTTCTGGGAGGCCGAGCACGGCCGCGATGAGGCCGACTTCGCGCGCCTCGAGCAGATGTGCTCCTATCTGGTCGAGGACTCGGGGGACTATCGCCGCCCGATCGTGGAGAACCGCTACCGTTACCCCTCCGATATCTTCGACCGGCACCTCTACGAGAAGGGTGCCTGCGTGGTGCACATGCTTCGCGCCACGCTCGGAGACGCGGTCTGGCGGCGAAGCCTGAAGCGATACCTCGAGCGCCACGCCTTCGGCGCCGTGGAAACCTCGGATCTCCGCCGCGCGTGCGAGGAGGAGTCCGGGCGAAATCTCACCTGGTTTTTCGATCAGTGGCTCTACCGGGGAGGTCACCCCGAGCTCAAGGTGAGCCGTGAATGGGACGAGGGAAGCAAGGCGCTCCTCCTGAGCGTGGAACAGGTGCAGGAGCCGGACGGGGTGACGCCGTCCGTCTTCCGCATCCCCACGATTCTCGAGCTTATGGTCGGCGAGAAGCGGCTCAGGCTCCCGATCGACATCAAGGAGCGCAAGGAAACGATCCAGATCCCCCTTCCTTCGAAGCCGCGCTACGTCGCGCTCGACCCCGAGCACGACGTGATGAAGCTCATGGACTTTCCGCGCTCGAACGAGGAGCTGCGCTTCGGCCTCGCCCGCTCGTCGTTCGCGCTGGAGCGGATTCGCTGCGCGCGCGAGCTCGCGGCGTACGGTGATCAGGCGGCGATCGGGGCGCTTTTCCGCGCGGCGCGGGGGGACCGATTCTGGGGAGTCCGGATCGCGGCGTTGGCCTCCCTCGGGGAGATCGGAGCGCGCCATTCGGATCTCGTCGATCGCGTCTTTGACCTGGCCAAGGGGCAGAAGGCGCGCGTCCGCCGCGCGGTGGCGTGGGCGCTCGGCTGGATCGGTGGCGACGTTGCGCTGAAGCATCTGAAGCGGATCGTGGCCACGGAGGAAAGCCGCTATAACGCGGGTCTGGCCCTTCTGGGAATCGCACGGACCAAACGGCAAGACGCGTTCGAGATTCTTCGTTCGGAGCTCGGGAGGGAAAGCCACCGCGACGTCTTGAAGCAGCTCATCTTCGACGGGATGGTGGCGCTCAAAGACCCACGCGCCATTCCGGTTCTCCTGGACCACACGCGGCCCGAATATCGGAACGAGGCGCGCGAGGCGGCGACAAAGTCGCTCGGAAAGCTGGGCATCGCGGACGATCGCGTCGAGGCACGCTTGATCGAGCTCCTCCGCGACCCGTGGTTCCGCGTTCGCTCCGCCGCCGCTCGGTCGCTGGCGAAGCTCAAGTCCCCCCGAGCCGATGCGGCGATCCGCGAAGCCCTCCAGGGGGAGCCGATGGATATGGTGCTGGGCGCCTTCGAAGGAGCCCTCGACGAGCTTCGGGCCGGCCGATAGCTGACACGCTCCCGCCCGCGGGGATAGAATCACATCTATGAGCCCCATCCGCGGACGCGCCCTCATCTTCTGGGATCCCAAACGCCCCGGGAAGAAGCTTGACGCGATCGATACCGACCAGATCACGCCGGCGTCGGACTGCGTCTCCGAAAGCCTCGCGACATTGGACGAGCGCTGGAAGGCCGGCGCCTTCCGCCACCTCATGCCGGAGTTTCGCGCGCGTGTGAAAGCGGGCGAGACGTTCCTGATCGCGGGCGATCGCTTCGCGATCGGCTCCTCGCGCGAGATGTCCCCCGCCGGGCTCAAGGGGATCGCGGAGGAAGCGGGGCTCGAGATGGTGGTCGTCTGCGGTGCCGGCATGGGAGACATCTTCCGTAGAAACGCGCTCAACCTGGGTCTCCATTTCATCCAGAGCGCCGAAGCGGTAGAGGACGCGCGGGACAAAGACGAGCTCGAGTTCGATCCCGCCACGCGGACCCTCCGGAATCTCTCCCAGGGAAAAACCTACGCGCCCATTCCGCTCAGCGCGAAGGAAGAAGAGATCAGGCAGGGCGGCGGGATCTTCACGCTGGGGCGACGCGAGTTCCGGGCGGGGGTCAAGCCGATGAAGGTCGACTTCGCGGACACCGTGGCCGCGCGATCCATGACGAGCACCGAGCAGATCATCTGGGCGCATCGGGTGGACAGGAGCGCGGAGGTCACCCCGGGGGCGACGGTTCAGGTCTTCGCCGACCTTCTCCCGGCCTCGGATGGGACCGCGCCCTTTGCGATCCACACCTTCCACCAGATCGCCGGGGCGGGCGAGGTGAAGCCGCTCCGAGCCGCGATCGCGAACGATCATTTCGTCTTCACGGGAAAGGAATCGGACGAGAAGCAGACATCGATCTCACGCGAGTTCGCGGAGAAACACGGCATCCGCGCGCCGCACTACGCGCCGCCCGGCACGGGGATCTTCCATTTCTACTTCCCCGAGCAGGGGCTCATCACCCCAGGCGGGCTCTATCCCGGCGCCGACTCACACAGCCGCGCCTATGGCGCCTACGGTGCCGTGGGTATCGGGGTAGGGAGCACCACGTTGGGCTTCGGGTGGGCGACCGGCACCATCTACTTCACGATCGCCAAGCAGAGGCGGGTGGTTTTTGCCGGGAGGCTTCAGCCATGGGTGAGCGGGAAGGACATCGTCCTGAAGCTTCTTCATGGATGGGGGGCGAAGCAGTCTCTGGGGATGAGCGTCGAGTTCGTGGACCGAAACCTCGAGCTGCCGATCCCGTATCGCAACACGATCGCCAACATGATGGCTGAAGGGGAAGCCACGAACGGCATCTTCGCCCAGGACGAGGTCACGGAGGCTTGGTACCGGGAGCGCGGCTTCGCGTTGCCCTATCCCAGGGTGACCCCGGGCGAGGCCGCCCGATACGAGATCGACGAAGAGCTGGATCTGTCCTCGGTCGTGCCCATGATCGCGAAGCCGTTCAGCCCCGGGAACGCGTTCCCCGCCGACGAGGTCGCGAAGGAGCGGATCACCTTCGACAAGGCCCTGATCGGCTCGTGCACGAACGGCGGCTACGACGACCTTCTCCAGGCGGCGCTGGTGCTCCGGGCCGCGCGGCTCAAGGGGATCGAACGCATCGCGGGAGGAGCGGAGTTCGTGATATTCCCGGGCAGCGGCACCGTGAAGCGGCTGATCGAGCGACCCGATCCGCGGCTGGGGGGCGAATCGATCGCTTCCGTATTCCGCGGGGCCGGAGGCGAGATCAGGCAATCCTGGTGCGGACCCTGCTTCGGTCAAGGACCCGATTCGCTCACCAAGGGACAGCGCGCGATCACGTCCTTCAATAGGAATTGGCAGAACCGGATGGGCGTCGGCGGCGAGGGCTACCTTGCCAGCCCGCCCGTCGTCGCAGCCTCGGCGCTGGCCGGGTACATGGCGCCCCCCTCGGAGCTTGGCGTCGAGTGGGATCCGGTCGCGTTCGGCGTATAACTGGGGCCCTTCGGTGCATTGGGCAAGGCTCGGCTGAATGCTGGCTGGGTCGGCGAGGTCTCCAGCCCCGGGAGAAGGCGCCACCCTGTTGCGAGTGGCGCCCTCCGGAATACTTGGATTCAGCTCGAACCTGGTGGCGGACGCGGTAACGTCCAAATGAAGCCGCGCCTCCAGTATGTGGCGTTCATGTCGGTTGTATCTCCTATTCCGGTATCGGTTTCCTCGGCCGGATGGTTTCTCCGACTCTGCTCTTCGCATTGAGGATAGCACAGGCGCCAGCCTGTTCAAGAGAAATACGTCTAAATACGCTCGATTACTCTCGTATAAATCGCTTCCAATTGGCTTGACAGGCTCCCTGGAGGCAAGCGGGCGGCCTCAGCTGATGAAATCGTGAATGTATGGGGATACAAGGGCCTGAGCGGCCCATCGTCGCGGGTTCTCGCGGCTCTTAGGCAGTACGGCATCCTCGAGGGGGGTAACGATTCTACGAGGCTTACCGCGGATGCCCTTTCCGTGGTACTCGAGTCGGAAGATTCCGTGGAGCGTCTTGCCTCGCTGCGAAGAATGGCCTCGCGTCCCGCTGTATTTCAGAAGCTATCAGAGGCATTCAAGGGCGAAGAGCTTCCATCCGATGGAGCGATGAAGAATTATCTCATTAAAAATACGGCGTTTAGTGGAGAAGCCGCAGATGTTGTTGTCGAAGCGTTTAGAAGAACATTTGACCTAGCAAAGCTCGGAAGCAAGGAAGTGGATTTGACTAAGGGTCAAGGCGACAGTCTTACTGACTCGATCCAGCAAGAGGATGATGAGCGGGGCATCGGGAGAAAGCCCTCCGGAGATCCTAGAATGGATACCGGACGCTGGCAGATGCAGTTTCGATGGACCTTGCCCGGGGCCACGACCGCGACTTTCGTGATTTCTGGCACGCGACCCGACCAAGAGACCGTGGATCTGCTGAACGATTACCTCGAACTCGCGAAACGATCCATTCGGCGGGAGGTCAACATGGGGGTTACGAACGCGGAAAACGCGAATGCCCCGGATGGAACTACTGAGAGTCGGTAACCACTATCCTCCTTCGTATCGAGACGTTGCAACAAGACATCGCGCCCGCGGCTAACTCGCGGTGCGGGCGTGGCTCTCGGGTACACTGCGGACGAGAGGGACCTGATCGTGACGATCCGGGAACAGGACATAAAGCTCCTCTGGGGCCGAAGCGCAAACCGATGCGCGATTTGCCGCTGTGAGCTTTCACATGACAAGTTGCAGGTGGGGGCTATTCCCTTGGGCGAGCAGGCACACATCGTTGCGCAGGTTTCTGATGGTCCGAGAGGGACCAGTATTCTGACCGCCGCCGAACGCGACAGCTATGCAAATCTGATTTTGTTATGTCCCACAGATCACACAATTGTTGATAGGGATCCCGCTAGGTATCCCGTCGAGAAGTTGCATCAGATCAAATCAGATCATGAAATCTGGGTCAGTCACTCCCTTTCATCGAACGGAAGTATCGAACGTGAGGCGGCAGACCTAGTTTATACCACCCTCATCGATGGTGCGGTTGAGTCATGTGAGCTTCTAGCGTGGCGAGCTTGGACATCGCTTGCGCTGGCGCCAATCCCTGAGTGGCCTCGTGACGCCCCTGATCGAATTTTCGGATTCGCCCAAAAGGTACTCAGGGCCGCTTGGCCGGGCAAATTCGAGGAGCTCGAGCGCGCAATTCAGACTCTGGCAGTCGTGCTAAACCATGCCAAGGAAGTATTCATGGAACACGCTCATATGGATCCCGACAGCGGCCGTTATGAAGCAGATCGGTTTTACAGGATGGTCG
>VBOX01000025.1 GCA_005893265.1 Candidatus Eiseniibacteriota bacterium
CATTGCCCGTGAGCTGCTCGAGTACGTGAGGAAGCAGGTCGCACCCCATGCCCGCGCGGAAGAGTACACGCTCTACCCAGCCGCGGATTGGGCCGCGGGGGAGGGTTCCCACCTGACCGAGGTGCCCCGCTTCGAGCACCAGCTCGTGACCCGCAGCTGCGACGCGCTCGACAAGGCGATCCAGACCGGGGTTCCCGCGGGGAAGCTCATGCGCCTTTGCTACGCGATCCTCGGGATCATCGAGGCGCACTTCGCCGCGACCGAGGAAGTGCTCCTTCCTTACCTCGACAAGAAGTTCGACGGAGCCCGTTTCGAGAAGGAAGTCCTGACTCCCCTCAGGGCCGAGCGCGGGGCGAAGCGGTAGATTCGCCTCCGGGCGCCGGTTGAAACCGGCGTGATCCAGCCGCCTCTCAGTTCTTTCCCGCCAGCCACTCGTCGAAGGAATGGAAATCGTAATCACGGCCCAGGAAAGCGTGCACCAGCTTGGCCGCCGGCGCCGACCCGCCCGCCGCCAGCACGGTGTCGCGGTAACGCTGCGCGATCACGGGATTGAGCAGGTCCGATTTGTCGAACTTGCTGAACATGTCCTTGGAAATAACGAGCGACCACATGTACGTGTAGTAGACCGCCGAGTACCCGTCGAGGTGGCCGAACGCGGCCTGAAAATGCGTGTCGGGCATCGGTGGGTAAGGCGTGTACTTGGGCTCGAGATCTCCCCGAATCTTGTCGGTGTTGATTTGCTGGGGAGGCCGGTCGTAGTAGTGGAGCGAAATCGCCGAGTACAGATTCTGGTAGGCGATCGAGGTAGCGCGCCCGAACCAGTCCGCGCGCCGCATCCGCTCCACCATCTCGGCCGGGATCGGCTCGCCGGTCTGGTACTGCTTGGCGAAGGTTTGGAGGACGCCCGGATTCCAGCACCACTCCTCGAGCATTTGCGAAGGCGCTTCGACGAAGTCCCATTCGGTCGCGATGCCCGAGATCGGCTCCCACCGCTGGTGTCCGCCGAAGACCGCATGAAGCAGGTGCCCGAACTCGTGGAAGAAGGTCACCACGTCACCGTGCTCCATGAGCCCCGGATCTCCCTCCTTCCCACCGGGGAAGTTGCACACGAGCGCCGCCTCGGGAATTTGGATGCCCTCGACGCCGTTTCGAATGCCGAAGTTCGCGGCATGGTTGTACTTTCCGGGCCGCGGATGGAGGTCCAGATAGAAGCGGCCGATCATGGCTCCCTTTTCCCACACCTCGTAGGCTTCGACGCTCGGGTCCCAGACGTCCGCGTTCGCGATCCGCTTGTACGTGACGCCGAACAGCTTGGACGTCGAGCTCAGAACGCCCTGCTTCACCTCCTCGAAGGGGAAGTAGGGACGCGCCTGCTGCGCGTCGAAGTTGTAATCGCGTTTCCGAATCAGCTCGCCGTAGTAGCGGCGATCCCACTGGTTCACCACCGTCGCGGCCGGCTCGTCTTCCTTCTTTCGCTTGAGATAGATTTCGTATTCTTCCTGGGCGCGCTTCAGGGTCAGGCCCCGCAGCCGCTCGATGAACGAGGCCACGTTCTTATCGTTCTCGATCATCTTGTCCCGCGTCGCGTATTCCGCCCAAGTCTTGAAGCCGAGGAGGCGGGCCAGCTCGTAGCGCTTCGCGATCATCTTGTCGAGGACCGCCATGTTGGCGGGGTAGGCTCGGTTCAAGAATTCGTGGAGCAGGCGCTGGCGCACGTCCGCTTTCTTGGCGTAGTTCATGACCGGGAAGAAATCCGGATATTCGATGCTGATCGAGATTTTTCCATCCGGGCCGGGCGGATGCGACTTGATGTAATCCTCCGGGAGACCATCCAGCTCGGCGACACCCGACAGCGTGACCGTGCGCGAGTCGTTCCGGATGTTCTTGTCGAACTCTTGTCCGATCGCGACCAGCTCCTCGCGGAGCGCCGCGATCTTCTTCCGTGTCGCCTCGTTCTTGTCGACGCCGGAAAGGCGGAAATCGCGGAGCGTCTTGGCGACACAATAGTGGGTGTTCTCGTCCGTTCCCTTGAGCTCGATCGCGGAGAGAGCGTCATAGACCGCGCGGTTGAGACCCAGGTCGTTCAGGAACTTGCTGGCGATGCGGGTTTCCTCTTCGGCCACCGTACGTACGGTCGAGTCGGGGTGGACCGACTCGATCAGGTTCGCGGCGTAGGCGGCGTTGTTCCCGTGGAGAAGCGCTTCGTTGTAGGGGACGAGCGTGTTCTCGATCGTGCGCGGACCCTTGACCGCGAGCATGCGCGTGAGCGCTTGATCCGCGATCCTCACCTCTCCGTCCGCAAGGGCCCGGAATCCGGACGAGTCGGGCCGTCCCGTCCAGAAGGGCGGTGCGACGGGAGTGGCGGACTCTGCAGCGAAGGCGGCGCCCGATGCCCCGAGCGCGACCCCGAGCAGGGATGCGGTGAGTAAAACCGCGGACCATGACGATGGGACTCGAAGTTTGGCCAAGCGCACAGACCCTCCTTGGAACACCGGTCTCGTGACAAGAAAGCGGTGAAGCGCTCTCGCGGGCGCTATGCTACCACAGCGATGACGCGGGACCGGAGCCTCCTTTACGCCGCCGCTTTCGCGCGCTCGACCGGCGTGGGGATGTCCGGCGTCTTGGTTGGACTCTACGCGGCCGAGCTAGGCCTCTCGGCTCCCGGGGTCGGCGCTACCGTGTCCGCGGGGCTCCTGGGCGTCGCGCTCGGCACGCTGGCGATCACCCTCTACGCGGAGCGCCTGGGGCGGACGCGCTGCCTGGTCGGGCTCGCCGTTCTTGCCGCCGTCGGAACCGCCGCGTTCGCCCTCGCTCCCGTGGCTTGGATGCTCGCCCCTGCCGCGGCCCTGGGCATGGTCAACGGCATGGGGCGCGATCGCGGAGCCGCCTTCTCGCTCGAGCAGGCCATTCTCCCCGATCTGACCGACGAGCGCGGGAGAACGCGCGCCTTCGCTTGGTACAACGTCGTCCTGGACCTCGGGCACGCGACGGGAGCGCTCGCCGGGCTCCTGCCGAGCCTCGCGCGTCACGCCGGACTCGCCCCCCTCGCGTCCTACCGGGTCGGATTCCTCACCGTCGCGGCGCTGAGCTTGGTGGGTGCGGCCGCGTACGCCGGGCTGAGCGCCCATGCGCGGTCGCGGCGCGCAAGCGTCGTCAAGCCTCCGCCGATCGGCCCGGAGTCGAAGCGCCGAATCGCCCGGCTCGCGGGCTTGTTCGCGATGGACAGCCTCGGTGGCGGCTTTCTGACGACCGCGCTCCTCTCCTACTGGTTCTTCCGTCGATTCGGTGTGGGAGAGGAAACCCTCGCGCCCTTGTTTCTCCTCGCGCGCATAGCCAACGGGCTTTCCCATCTGGCCGCCGCGTGGCTTGCGCGCCGAATCGGTCTTCTGCGCACCATGGTCTTCACGCATCTGCCCTCGAGCCTTCTCCTCCTCACGGTTCCGATCGCGTCGAGCTTCCCCCTGGCCGCACTCCTCTTCCTGGTGCGAGAGTGCCTCGTCGAGATGGACGTGCCCACGAGGCAGTCCTACGTCGTCGCCGTCGTGGGGCCAGGAGAGCGGGCGGCCGCGGCGGGCGCGACGAACCTCGTGCGCACGGCCGGCTGGGCTGTCGCGCCCGCGTTTGCCGGAGCCGCCATGCAAGGGGTCGCGCTCTGGTCGCCGCTCGCCGCGGGCGCCGCGCTCAAGATCATCTACGACCTGCTTCTCTATCGAGGCTTCAGGAAAATCAAACCACCCGAGGAGCGCTCCGAGGCGCTCGCTCCCGCCTGAGCGGGGTCAGGTCTCACGCCGAACGTAGTAGGTGGTCGGCGTCGTCTGGAATTGGCGTTTCGTCAGGTCCGACTCGAAGAAGTACGTGCGCCCTCGGAAATCGACCCGCGGGGAGCGGGGCGTGGGCTGGAATCGCTTCTGGGTGACCGGATCCGTGAGGGGCCCCGAGTACCGGGTCGGATCGGCGAGGAAACGCCTCTTCGATTCCTTGCTCGAGAAGAAGTAGGCCTCCTGGTTCAGGAAGAGCCGAAGGCCCGAGTCGTAGGATGCTACCCGCCCCGGGTAGACCGGATCTCTCAGCGTCACCTCCATGTTCTTCAGCCACGGGGCAGGGTCTTCGCCGAAGACCGCGGGGCACGTGCGTCAGCAGAATCCTACCGGTTGTCGGTTCACGTACATGGGCCGGATGGCCGGGTTGAGCTGGCCATGGCGAACAGCGCACCGATCGTTCACCGAGAGCTGGGAGTCATACATCATCTTTTCATAGACTCCCAGCGGACGGGGGGTGGTGGGGTGTGGGCCGGGCTTTTGGGGCTGCGCGGTTGGCGGCAAAGCCGCGGGCGGAGCGGCAAGCGCGGATGCGGCAAACGCGACCAGGGCCCCAAGCACCCCGATCGCGCCGCCCGTACGCACCATCGTCCGGTATGTCCCGCTGGTGGTCGCTCTCATCCCCGCATGCTCTTCACGCGCATCGTCCCCTGAGTATGCCACGTGCCCATGGGGTACCCAAATAGGGTATTCTCTCCGCCATGAATGACCGGCCCCGTGCGCCCGAGCTGCCTGCCGGCTTCGCCTGGTTGAACACCGACCGGCCCCTCACGTTCGCAAAGGAGCTTCAGGGGCAGGTCGTGCTCCTCGATTTCTGGACCTACTGCTGTATCAACTGCATGCACGTCCTCCCCGACCTCGCGTACCTGGAGCGGAAGTATCGCGATCAGCCCTTCCTGGTCATCGGCGTTCACAGCGCCAAGTTCACCAACGAGGGCCAGCGCCAGACCGTGCGAGCCGCGGTGGGTCGCTACGAGATCGAGCACCCGGTGATCATCGATGAGAGCATGCGGATCTGGAGCGAGTATGCCGTGCGCTCGTGGCCCACGCTCGTATTGGTCGGCGCCGATCGCCGGATCATCGGCGGCGTGGCGGGCGAGGGGAACCGTGACTCGCTGGACGCCGCGATCGCGACCGCGCTCGAGGAGGCTCGGGGAAAGGGTATCTTGGCCCAGGCTCCCCTTCGTCTGGCGCGGGAGCGATCCGTACGCGCGGCTTCAGGGCTCGCGTTTCCCGGGAAGGTTCTGGCCGACGCGGCGGGAGGGCGCCTCTTCATCGCGGATTCGAACCACAACCGCATCGTGGTCGCGACGCTCCCCGATGAAGAGGGACGCTCCCGTCTCCTACGTACGATCGGGCATGGCCGCGTGGGCCGCGAGGACGGGCCGGCCGAGGGCGCGGGCTTCCATCATCCGCAGGGGCTCGCGCTATTGGGAGAGGTGCTCTATGTCGCGGATACCGAGAATCACCTGATCCGTGCGGTGGATATGTCCTCATGGACCGTCACGACCGTGGCGGGAACCGGCGCGCAGGGCTTCGACCGCTCCGGCGGCAATCTGGGAACGAAGCAGGCGCTGAATTCCCCGTGGGACCTCGCGATCGAGGGGAGCACCCTCTACATCGCGATGGCGGGCCCGCACCAGCTCTGGCGGCTCGATCTTCCGATGGGCCTCTGCCGTGCGTTCGTGGGAAGCGGCCGGGAGAACATCGTCGATGGCCCCGTGGAAGCCGCCGCGCTCGCGCAGCCCTCGGGCCTCGCGTTGCTCGGAAACTATCTCTACTTCGCGGATTCAGAAGTGAGCGCGGTCCGGAGGGTGGATCTCGCGGAAGAGAGGGTGGAGACCTTGATCGGCCGCGGCCTCTTCGATTTCGGCGATCGCGACGGCGATTTCGGCTCCGCCCGCCTGCAGCATCCGCTCGGGGTCGCGGCTTGGAGAAAGCGGGTCCTCGTCGCGGACACCTACAATCACAAGATCAAGGAAATCGACGTGGAGCAGCGAACGGTGCGGACGCTGGCGGGGGACGGGCGTCCGGGCACGGAGCGCGAGGGGCATCTCGCCCTGTTCGAGCCGGGCGGGCTCCACGCCGCCGATGACGTCCTCTACATCGCCGACACCAACAACCACCGGGTCGTGCGCCTCTCGCTCATCGATGCCGGTTGGCGCGAGGTCGTGATCGAGGGTCTTGAGGCCCCTGAGCCGGAAGATTCGACTGCGGCCGGCGCGCCCGCGTTCTTGACCACCGCGCGGCTTCGCGCCGGGGAAGCCACGGCATGGCGGGTCGCCGTGAATCTTCCCGAGGGCGCGCACGTAAGCGAGGAAGCACCCGCGAGCCTCCGCGTTGCGCGAGGCTCGGAGGTGATGCTCCAGCGCACGATCCTGGGTGCCCAGTGGCCGCTTGCGTTCGAGCTACCGGCGCAGCCTGAGGGAGCCGCCGACCTTCACATTCAAGTCTCATTCGCCTACTGCAACGAAGGGCAGGGAGTCTGCGTTCCCGCGAATCCAAGCTGGCGGGTTCCCGTGACATTTGACCGGAACGGGGAAGCCTCCGCCGAACTAGTAGCAGCGGTCTCCTGATCGGAGACCCCCGATGCCCCACTTCGTAATCGAGCTGATTAACGCGGGTCAGGTCCTCCTGATCCCCGTCCTCGTTTTTCTGAACGCGTTCTTCGTCGCCGCGGAGTTCTCGCTTGTCACCGTGCGTCGTACCCGTCTCGAGGAGCTTGCATCGAAGCGCGCTCCCGGCGTTGGCCTCGCCATGCTTGCGATCGACCGACTCGACCACATGCTCGCGGCGACCCAGCTCGGAATCACCATGGCGAGCCTTGCTCTGGGCTGGATCGGGGAGCCCGGCCTCGCGCACTTCATCGAGCCCTGGTTCGGATTCCTTCCGGCCGCGTGGGGACCCTACGCCTCGCACACGGTCGCGACGATCGTCGCCTTCGGCGGCATCACCTTCATCCACATCGTCGCGGGTGAGCTTGCGCCGCGAACGGTAGCGATCCGCATCCCCGACGCCGTGGTTCGGACCCTCGCCGGCCCCATGCTCGCGTTCGAGCGGGCCGGCCGGCCGTTCATCCGGCTCACGAACTGGGCCGGGATGACCCTGGTCCGGCTCTTGGGCTTCGCGCCCGCCTCGCACGCCCAGCACGTGCACTCCGTCGAGGAGCTCCAACTTCTGGTGGAGGACGTCTCGGAGGCGGGACGCATGAGCGCCGAGCACGCGGAGCTTTTGAAGAACGCGTTCCGGCTCCCCGCGAAGAAGGTGGGGGAGGCCATGGTGCCCCTGAGGGACGCGGCGATCCTCGACGTGCGCTCGACGCCGGAGCAAATCCTGCACGCGGTGCAGGAGAGCGTGCACACGCGGTTTCCTGTCTGCGACGGCGAGCGCACGCGGATCGTCGGCATCGTGAACGCGAAGGATCTCTTCTACATCTATTCCACCGCCGGGCTGATCCACATCGCCGACGCGATGTACCCGGCCACGTGGGCGCCCGCGGATCGCTCGATCGCGGATCAGCTCAAGGAGTTTCGAAAGATTCGCCGTCAGATGGCCATTGTGGTGGATCTTACGGGGCAGCCTGTTGGGCTCATCACGCTCGAGGACATCATCGAGGAGCTGGTCGGCGACATCGAGGACGAGCACGACGTGCGCGGCGTGCGCGAGGCCGTGGAGGCGGCGGCCGCGGTGCGGTCGCCGACGCGCGACGAGAGACCGAAGTGGGCATGGGGACAAAGGCGCGATCGATAGGGGAGTCAGCCCGGGTGGCGGAATGGCAGACGCAGGGGACTTAAAATCCCCTGGGGTGTAAACCCCATGCAGGTTCGAGCCCTGCCCCGGGCATTCCGAGCTACAGTGAATTCTTGAGAACGATCACATGGGCCCCGAGTGGTTGCCGCACACGTTCCTGTTCTTGGCCGGTGTCTTCGCCGGTGGCCTCGCGCTGCACGCCCTCGTCAATCGAGAGTACCGTCAAGCGCTGCGGGTAGGAGTCGCGAGCCTGGCCCTCGTCGCGACGGCCTTCGTGCTCACCCAGACAAAGCTTACCCGCATGCAGGGACCGCTCGCGAAGCCGATACAGCTGAGCTTGCTGGTCCCGGCTACCACGACCCTGAATGAGTCGGAGCGCGCCGCGGGGGACAGCATGTCGCTCCTGCTGGGCGACAACCTGAGATTGCTGGTCGCCCCGTCCAAGCACTATGTCTTCTCCTTCAACCGGCGAAGATTTCTGACCCTCGACGTTCAACGCGGAGGGATGGCCGTCAGCTGTCACCTCGGGGATGAGCAGAATCGAGTGATCGCAAACATCGTGAGGAACAACTTCCGGTCACTCCCCGGCCGGTCCGATTATGACGCGGAGTCCGATCGTCACACGCTGCTGGTGCGCAGGTCGAGCGGCGACGAAGCCTTGCGCATCCGCTACGCAAGCCCGGCGACGATTCGCATCACGGGACGCTTCCATCTCGGGAAGCTAGCCGAGCCGATCACGATCTCGTCGGCGGACGGAATCCACTGGCCCGGTGGCGGTTTGGCGTCTGCAATGACCGTCAGCTTGACCCAGTATGGGCAGGGGACCGTGGATTTCGAGCCGTCGGGGCTGATTCAGATTATTCCGTAGTTCTCGCCTAGAGACATCGCGCTGGCGCCTCCCTGGCGTCACCCCACGCCCCATTTCCCTTGACAATGCCGCGCCAGGAGCGGAATCTCCGTCCGTTCCTGCGGCCCATCGCGCACCGACTCGCAATCGTTCCATTTCCTCGGATACCTCGTTATCTCGCTCGGGAAGGATCGCCGGTGGCCATCCCTCCGGCTCGACCCTTCAGGAAACGAAGCACATTTCACGGGGGGCCTTCCAATGTGCGCTCGAATTCCGGTCGTTTTCGCTCTTCTTTCTCTCCTCCTCGTCGCCGGGGCCACGAAGTCGGACGCAGCATCGTCGGCCGCGGATCGTGCGCAGGGAGGCACGCTCGCGCAGGCCCCCTCCGAGCGCGCCGAAGCCATGAGCGGTGTCGCTCCGGTCATGGTCCAGCCCGCGCCGATGTCTCTCCCGGGTGGTACGACCGCGGACCAGGTTCTCCACGCAACGGACGGCGACGGGGACCCGATCACGTTTTCGAAGTCGTTCGGCCCGGCGTACATGACCGTAACCACGGTCAGTCCCGGCACCGGCTCCGCGACCGGGAATGTGCACTTGGCACCCTCGCTTGCCGACCAGGGGGTCGTAAACGGCGGGATCGTGGCGAGTGACGGGACCTTCGTCACCGCCGCAACGCTGGAGATCACCGTAACCGGCCCCGACAGACCCCCGGTCCTGGCGCAACCGCTTCCGATGAGCGGGCGGGCGGGCCAGACCATCGACCAGGTGGTTTCGGCGAGTGACCCCGACGCAGATCCCCTGACCTTTACCAAGGCATCCGGCCCCGCGTTCATGTCGGTCCAGACGCTCTCAGCAACGGAGGGTCTCGTTCGTCTATCCACCACGGCGTCGGATTCTGGCGCGACCACGGGCACGGTGAGGGTGAGCGACGGGCAGCTGACGGATCAGAAATCCTTCTCGATCACAATCCGGGTCAACACACCTCCATCGATCGACTACATCCCCACGCTCTTCGTGACGGCGGGGTCAACGTTCGACTTCTCCTTATACTCGACAGACGCCGAAGGAGATTCGGTCGTCTTTTCGAAAGCTTTCGGCCCCAACTTCATGACCGTCTCGACGCCGAGCTCGGGGCCGGGTTT